>JBAUGX010000151.1:0-42201 GCA_049679965.1 Vicinamibacterales bacterium | reverse complement strand
GTGTCGCGCCGGCTGCGCTCGCGACGGCGCCCGTCCGCGTCGGACACCTCGCCCTGGCGCTCGCGCGATCGTGGAGCAACGCCCTCACCGCCAGTGCAGGCATCGTCGCCGTCATCGGCGGGCCGCTGCCGACCGGCAGGCGGCGTGCGATCGACGAGGTGATTCGGACGACAGCGCCGATGCATGAAGGGTTTGCCGGCGGGGCGTTTATCGACACGACCGGTGGCCTGACGGGGATTGCGACCGCGGCGGAGATTCGCGGGCTCGGCGTCGTGATTCCGGCAGCGATCGCGTGGCAGACGGCGGCGGCCGTGCTGAAGCATGGCGGCATGAAGCGTGGGTACCTGGGCCTGGCCGGTCAGCCGGTTCGATTGCCCGAATCTCAAAGGAGCGCCGACGGACGCGAACAGGCGTTACTCGTGATCGAGGTCACGCCGGGCGGTCCGGCGGCGGCGGCCGGTCTCCTCGTGGGCGATCTGATCCTGGACTTCGATCGGCGGCCCGTCGACTCGCCCGAGGAACTGCTGGACCTTCTGACAGGCGATCGCGTCGCTCAACCCGTACAGGTGCGCGTGCGGCGCGGCGCCGCCGCAGTCGATCTCACGGTGACCGTCGGCGAGAGGCCGCAGCGCCCTTCGACGAGCTCAGGGCGTCCTGAGCCTGTCGAAGGACGTTAGATGCGCGTGGCTCTGATCGGGACGCCGGCCGACCGCGCTCGCGTCCGAGGACGGCTCGAGGATTCTTCCCTCGAGATTGTCGGCGAGTTCTCGACGGTGGCGGAGGCGCGGGCGGCGCAGGTCGAGGTCGAGGCGTTCGTGCTGGCCGACACCAGCCATGACCGGCCCACCTCGCAGCGCGGCCGGCCCTTCGAGGAGCGCGAGCCAGCGGCCGAACCGCTGACGCCTCGCGAAGTCGACGTTCTGCACCTGCTCGCGGAGGGGCTGTCCAACAAGGCCATCGGCGTCAGGCTCGGCATCAGCGACCAGACGGTCAAGTTCCACGTCTCGGCGATCTACGGCAAGCTCGCTGCCGCGAATCGGACTGACGCGGTGCGCCGCGCCGTTCGCCGCGGCCTTATCACCCTTTAGGCGATTCGCCTGGCACAACGGTCAGGGAACGACGTTCAACGCCGCGGAGAATCATGAGGCTCGTGGGTACGCCGACCCGTTCATCGGTGAGCTCGCGGTGGAGGTCGTCGATGCCTGCCACGGCGCGTTCGTCGAAGGCGACGATGATGTCGCCTTCGCGGAGACCAGCCGCAAGGGCCGGACTTTCGGGCTCAATCGACACGGCCAGAATCCCGGACGCGCCCGCCAGTTGATGCGCGCGCACGAACCGGCGCGGGATCGGGACGTTCTGCCCGGCCACGCCCATGTAGCTTCGCCGAATCCGCCCATCGCGAATCAGACGCGACGCGACAAACTGCGCCGTGTTACTCGCGATCGCAAAGCACAAGCCCTGCGCCGGAAGGATCGTGGCGGTATTCACGCCCATCACCGTCCCGCGCGTGGTCACGAGCGGGCCGCCGGAGTTGCCCGGATTGAGGGCCGCGTCGGTCTGGACGATGTCGTCCATCAGGCGGCCGGATCGCGCGCGCAGTGAGCGCCCGAGTGCGCTCACCACGCCGCTCGTCACGCTGTGTTGAAACCCGTACGGATTGCCGATGGCGATGGCCACCTGACCGACCCGGATCGACCGCGAGTCGCCGAGTCTGGCCCAGGGGAGCGGCGCGCCATCGATGCGAAGGACAGCGAGGTCGGTTTCCGGATCGTCACCAATCACATCACCGCGATACGAACGCCCGTCGGACAGCGCGACGGTGATGCGTTCGGCGCGATCGACAACGTGGCTGTTGGTGAGGACCAGACCGTCCGGCGTGAAGACGAACCCAGAGCCGCCGGCGCGATCGCCGGCGCTTCTGGCGCCCGGGCCCTGCGGCCCGCGGGCCACATCAATCCTGACAACAGCGGGCCCAACGGCTTCGACGGCCCCAACGACCGCGCGCGAGTATGCGTCGAGAAGCGCATCGTCACGTTCGGTTTCCTCGTGCGCGGCTGGCCTGCGTGCTGCGGAGATCACCCGTTGATTGTACGAACCAACGGGCTGGACCGCCCCACCCGTTCAGGCGGTCCATGGGCGGGACTGGCGCGCCTCAGCGCACCGTCATGCGGATCGCTCCAGAACTGAGCGGGACGGACGAGCCGGCGATGTTGATCGAGATCCGGACGTCATACGCGCCCCCGGGCAGCTGATTGATCAGGGTCCGGAACCCGGCGGCCGCGAATTGACTGCCGTAGATCGCGGCCACCTCAGGCCTCGACTCTACCGTCGCGGCTGTCGCGAGGCGAAGCGGCGCGCCACCGTCGACGGGCGTTGCCCACACCTGAACGGCGCTGACGCCGGTGCCCTCGCGGGCTGCGAGGTCGATCGCCCAGCCCGTCAGCGCAAACGGCTGCGCGGCCTCAACAGCCGGCGCGCGCCGGTCGATTTGCAGGCGCACCGACGGCCCGACGACCACCCGCACGCGGACAGTCTGCGATGCCCCGTCGCCCGTCGTGGCGATGAACATCAGTTCGTAGCTTCCCAGGAATCCCGCCGCCGGCTCCCACGCGAACCGGCCAGTCTCGGTCTCGAGCGTGGAGCCGAGCGGCAGCGCGCGCCACGCGCCGTTCACCACCTGCAGACCGCTGTAGGCCGCCCCGCTGATGGCCGGCAACTGCACGCCGATGTGATCGCCCGGACGGGCCTGGACGATACGAACGCCGGCAGCGTTGGGAGACGCCAGGCGCCTCGCTTCTGCGCCCACCTGGACCGCGATGGGATCCGGGTTGACCGAGGCGAGCGATAACGAGGGTGGGGCGACCCGAGCGGCGCTGCTCAGGCTCGCGAGGGTCGCGCCCACATTGCGCACGGTGATCAAGCGGCTGCCGATCCAGGTCTGCCGGCCGCACGTGTCGGTCATCGACCAGCTGATCTGATGCGTCCCATCGCCGAGTGTCGTCGTGTCGAGCGTCGCCGTGCCGCCAGCCAGACCGCTGTTGGTGAATCCGGGGAACGCGGTCGCGATGTCGGCTCGCGGCTGCCCGTAGAGTACCGGGACCAGGGGACGGGCATCCGCGCCCATCCACACGCTCCCGCCGGCGATCGAACAGCCCGCCCCCGGCGTCAGCGCCCAGCCCGTGACCTCGATCACGCCAGACACGGTCGCGCCATCGGTCGGCGCATCTAGATCGCCAAACGGCTGCGTCGCGTGCGCGTTGTCGACACTGAACGTCGTCGTCCCCAGCATCGTGCTGCGGCCCGACGTGTCGTAGGCGATCGCGTAGAAGGTGTAGGCGCCATCACCCCGGCTCGACAGGCCGCGCGTCATGACCTGCGCCCCCCAGCCGGCGCGCGCCGCCTGCGCATTGCCGGCGAACTGCGCTTCAATGTCCGGCCGCGCGCCGTCGATCAAGGGCGCCGTCCGGACAAAGATCTTTCCGCGCCCGGGTCCCGATCCGTCGTACGGCGGCGTGGTTTCCCCGGGCACTACGTCGCGCCAGATCTCCACGCGATCGATGCCGGTGTCGGAGAGTGCCCAGCCGCTGAGGGCGACCGCGCCTTGCACGCCGGTCGTGCCAGAGGCCGGCGCGTCGAACGACCCAAACGGCCCGGCATCCGGCGCCGCGCCGAGCGTCTGCGTGATCAGCAACGTGATGGGAATCTCCACCGGCCAGTTGTCCGAGGCGGTGGCCGTCACGGTGATGGCGCCGCTCAACACCGTGCTCGCACCAATCACGTTGCCGGGATTGACGATCTGTACGGTGAACTGACCGGCGCCGGCGCCTGTCCCGTTCGTCACCTGCAACCATGTCCGATTGGCGGTCGCCGTCCAGCCGGTCGGCTGGGCCGTGAAGCCAACGGTCATCGTGCTCTGGGCGGGCGTCAGGTTGCTGAGCGTGGCGCTCGCGGCTGCCTTCGTCGCGCTGAACGTTACTGCCGTGGGGCTGACGGTCATTGTGCCGTACACCGTCAGCGTGGCGGCCGCGCTCGTCGCCGATCCACCGGCGTTGGTCGCCACACACCGGAACTGCTTCTGGTTCCACCAGTCGGTCGCGGTGAGCGTCAGGGTGGCGGTGGTCGCAGACGCGCTGACGAGGTTCGTCCATACCACGCCGTCGATCGAGGCTTGCCATTGGTACGTCGGGGCGGGTATTCCACTGGCGACGACCGTGAGCGACGCGTTCTGGCCAGAGACCGTGGTCTGATTCGCCGGCTGGGTCGTGATTGCCGGCGCCACAACCACGGTGAGCGTCGCGGCGTTGGACGTCGCCGTCCCCGCGCTGTTGCTGACGACGGCGCGATACTGGGCGCCGGTCAGCCCCGCCGGCACGTTGGTCAGGGTAAGGGTGGCCGTCGTCACGCCGCTATAGGGCGCGCCGTTCGCGAGGTTCGCGAACGAGGTGCCGCCATTGATGGAAATCTGCCACTGATAGGTCGGCGACGGCGCGCCGCTGGCCGAGACCGCGAACGACGTGTTCTGTCCAGGGGAAATCATCCGATCCACCGGCTGGGCTGTCAGCGCCGGCGGCGTGTTCACCGTGAGGGTCGCGGCGCTCGATGTCGCCGATCCCGCGCTGTTGGTTGCCACCGCGCGGTACTGCGCACCGGTCAAACTAGCCGCCACGCTCGTTAGCGCCACCGTGGCGGTGGTCACGCCGCTGTACGGCGCGGCGTTCGCAAGGTTCGTCCAGGACGCGCCGCTATCGGTGGAGAGCTGCCACTGGTACGTCGCGGCCGGCGTCCCGCTCGCCGCCGTCGTGAATGAGGCATTCGCGCCCGCCGTGACCGTCTGATTCACGGGCTGTGTTGTGATGGCGGGCGCCGTATTGACCGTCAGCGTCGCCGCCGCCGAGATGGCGGTTCCTGCGCTGTTGGTCGCGAGCGCCCGATACTGGTTGCCGCTCATCGCCGCCGTCGCGCCCGCGAGCGTCAGCGTGGTCGTCGTCACCCCGCCGTAGGGCGCGGTGTTCGTCAGGTTCGACCAGGTGGTCCCGCCGTTGGTCGACAGCTGCCATTGAAAGGCCGGGGCGGGAATCCCATTGGCGGCCACCGCAAACGAGACGATCTGTCCCGCGGTCACCGTCTGGTTCGCCGGCTGCGCCGTGATCGCCGGCGGTACGGTCGCGACGTTGACGGTCAGCGAGGCAGCGTTGGAGGTCGCCGATCCGGCGCCGTTGGTCGCCACCGCGCGATACTGGGCACCGTTCAATCCGGTCGCCACGCTCGTCACCGTGAGCGTGGCGGTGGTCGCGCCGCTGTACGGCGCGGTGTTCGTGAGATTCGTCCAGGACACGCCGCCGTTGGTTGAGACCTGCCACTGATACGTCGGCGCGGGCGCTCCGCTGGCCGCCACCGTAAACGATGCGGTCTGTCCCTCCGTCACCGTCTGATTCGCCGGTTGCGTCGTGATGGTCGGCGCCGTGTTCACGGTGAGCGTGGCGGCGGCGGAGGTCGCGGTCCCGGCTGTGTTGGTCGCGACCGCGCGATACTGGGAACCCGTCAGGCTGGCCGTCGCGCTTGTCACCGCGAGCGTAGCTGTCGCTGCGCCACTGTACGGCCCGGCGTTCGTGAGGTTCGTCCAGGACACACCGCTGTCGGTCGAGACCTGCCACTGATATGTCGGTGTCGGGGTACCACTGGCCGCCACCGTGAACGACGCGTTCGCTCCCGCGGTGACCGTCTGATTCGCCGGCTGCGTCGTAATCACCGGCGTCGCGGGGGCACTGTTGACCGTGAGCGTCGCCGCGTTGGAGGTCGCCGACCCGACGCTGTTGGTGGCCACCGCACGGTACTGGGCGCCCGTCAGGCTCGTCGTCACGCTCGTCGCCGTCAGCGTGGCGGTGGTCACCCCGCTGTAGGGCGCGGTGTTCGTGAGATTCGTCCAGGACACACCGCTGTCGGTCGAAAGTTGCCATTGATACGTCGGGGCCGGCGTCCCGCTCGCCGCCACCGTGAACGACGCGGTCTGGCCCGCTGTCAGCGTCTGGTTGGTCGGCTGCGTCGTGATCGCCGGCGCGGTGGTCACCGCCAGCGTGGCAGCCGTCGAGGTCGCGGTCCCCGCGCTGTTGGTCGCCACCGCGCGATACTGCGCCCCGCTCAGACCGGCCGTCGCATTCGTCACTGTCAGCGTGGCGGTCGTCACCCCGCCGTACGGCGCGGCATTCGTCAGATTCGTCCAGGACACGCCGCCGTTGGTCGACAGTTGCCACTGATATGTCGGCGTCGGCGTGCCACTGGCCGCCACGGTGAACGACGCGTTCGCGCCCACCGTCACGGTCTGATTCGTCGGCTGGGTCGTGATGACCGGCGCCGCAGTCACCGTGAGCGTCGCCGCGTTGGAGGTCACCGAGCCGACGCTGTTGGTGGCGACCGCACGGTATTGGGCGCCCGTCAGGCTCGTCGTCACGCTCGTCGCTGTCAGCGTGGCCGTGGTGACCCCGCTGTAGGGCGCGGTGTTCGTGAGATTCGCCCACGACACACCGCTGTCGGTTGAAAGTTGCCACTGATACGTGGGGGCCGGCGTCCCGCTGGCCCCCACCGTGAACGATCCATTTGCGCCACTCGCGACCGTTTGGCTCGCCGGCTGCGTCGTGATGGCCGGCGCGGCATTCACCGTGAGCGTCGCGGCCGCGGAGGTCGCCGTCCCGGCGGTGTTGGTCGCTACCGCACGATACTGGGCGCCCGTCAGACTGGCCGGCGGGCTCGTCACCGCCAGTGTGGCCGTCGCCACGCCGCTGTACGGCGCCGTGTTCGTCAGATTCGTCCAGGATGCGCCACCGTTGGTCGACAGCTGCCACTGATACGTCGGCGCAGGTGTGCCATTGGCCGTCACCGTGAACGATGCGTTCTGCCCCGCTGTCACCGTCTGATTGGTCGGCTGAGTCGTAAAGACTGGCGCCGAATCGTTGAGCGTGAGCGTTGCGGCGATCGATGTCGCCGAGCCGACGCTGTTGGTGGCCACCGCACGGTACTGGTTGCCTCCCAGCGCCGCCGTCACGTTGGTGATCGTGATCGTGGGCGTCGTCACGCCGCTATATGGCGCTCCATTGGAGACGTTGCTGAACGACACGCCTCCATTGGTCGAAACTTGCCACTGATAGGTCGGCGTGGGCGTGCCTGTCGCGGCGGCGGTGAACGCGGCCGTCGACCCGGTGGCCACCGTTTGATTGGTGGGCTGGGCAGTGATGGCGGGGGTCACGTTGACGGTTAGCGTGCCCGCGCTGGAGGTCGCTGAGCCCACGCTGTTGGTCGCCACCGCGCGATATTGGGCGCCTGCCAGACTCGCCGTCACACTCGTCACCGTGAGCGTGGTCGTCGTCACCCCGCTGTACGGCGCGGCGTTGGTCAGATTCGTCCAGGACGCGCCGCTGTCGGCCGAGAGTTGCCACTGATACGTCGGCGCAGGCGCGCCGCTGGCCGCGACCGTGAACGACGTGTTCGACCCGGCCGACACGGTCTGATTCGTCGGCTGTGTCGTGATCGCCGGCGCCGTGTTCACGGTCAGCGTCGCGGCCGCGGAGGTCGCCGTCCCGGCGCTGTTGGTCGCCACCGCGCGATACTGCGCCCCGCTCAGACCGGCCGTCGCATTCGCCACCGTCAGCGCGACCGTCGTCACCCCGCTGTAGGTCGCCGTGTTCGTCAGGTTCGTCCAGGTAGTCCCGCCATTGGTCGAGATCTGCCACTGGTATGTCGGCGTGGGGGTGCCGCTGGCCGCCACCATGAAGGAGGTGCTCGACCCCGCCGCCACCGTCTGATTCGTCGGCTGCGTCGTGATCGCCGGGGCGACGTTCACCGTCAGCGTCGCCGCATTCGACGTCGCGGTCCCGCCGCTATTGGTCGCGACCGCCCGATATTGGGTACCGGTCAGACTGCCCGTCACGCTCGTCACGGTCAACGTGATCGTTGTGACCCCGCTGTACGGCGCGGCGTTGGTCAGATTCGTCCACGAGGCGCCGCTGTCGGTCGAGACCTGCCACTGATACGTCGGCGTGGGCGAACCGCTGGCCGCGACCGTGAACGACGTGTTCGACCCGGCCGCCACGGTCTGATTCGTCGGCTGTGTCGTGATGGCCGGCGCCGTGTTCACCGTGAGCGTCGCCGCCGTAGAGGTCGCCGTCCCGGCGCTGTTGGTCGCCACGGCGCGATATTGGGCGCCGCTCAGACCGGCCGTCACATTCGTCACCGTCAGCGTGGTCGTCGTCACGCCGCTGTAGGTCGCCGTATTCGTGAGGTTCGTCCAGCTGGTCCCGCCGTTGGTCGAGATCTGCCACTGGTACGTCGGCGTCGGTGTGCCGCTGGCTGCGACCGTGAAGGAGGTGTTGGATCCCGCCGCGACCGTCTGGCTCGTGGGCTGCGTCGTGATCGCCGGGGCGACGTTCACCGTGAGCGTCGCCGCATTCGACGTCGCGGTGCCGCCGCTATTGGTCGCGACCGCCCGATACTGGGCCCCGGTCAGGCCGGCGGTCGCGCTCGTCACGGTCAGCGTGGCCGTCGTCACGCCACTATAGGGCGCCGCATTCGTCAGGTTCGTCCAGGACGCGCCGCCATCGGTCGAGAGTTGCCACTGATACGTCGGCGCAGGCGAACCGCTGGCGGCCACGGTGAAGGACGTGTTTGCCCCCGCCGTCACCGTCTGGCTCGTCGGCTGTGTCGTGATCGCCGGCGCCGCATTCACCGTGAGCGTCGCGGCCGTGGACGTCGCCGTCCCGGCGCTGCTGGTCGCCACCGCGCGATACTGGGCCCCGGTCAGACTGACCGTCACACTCGCCACCGTCAGCGAGACAGTGGTCACTCCGCTGTAGGTCGCCGTGTTCGTCAGATTCGTCCAGGTGGTCCCGGCGTTGGTCGAGATCTGCCATTGATACGTCGGTGTGGGCGTGCCGCTGGCCGCGACCGTGAAGGCGGTGTTCGACCCCGCCGCCACTGTCTGGCTCACAGGCTGCGTCGTAATCGCCGGCGCGACATTGACCGTGAGCGTGGCGGCAAGTGAGGTCGCGCTGCCGCCACTATTCGTCGCGACCGCCCGATACTGGACACCGGTCAGGCTGGCGGTCGCGCTCGTCACGGTCAGCGTGGCCGTCGTCACGCCGTTGTAGGGCGCCGTGTTCGTCAGGTTCGTCCAGGATGCACCGCCGTTGGTCGACAGTTGCCACTGATACGTCGGGGTCGGTGTGCCGCTGGCCGCCACGGTGAAAGAGGCATTCGACCCGGCGACGATGGTCTGGCTGGTTGGGTGGGCCGTAATGGCCGGGGCCACGGAGGCGTTCACCGTGAGCGTGGCCATGGTCGATGGTGTGTTACCGGCGCTGCTGCTGGCCACCGCCCGGTACCGCACGCCGTTGAGCCCACCAGTCGCCGCGGTGATGGTCAGCGTGGCCGTCGTCACGCCACTGTATGGCAGCGTGTTGGTCAGGTTTGTCCAGGTCGTCCCACTATTAGTGGAGAGCTGCCATTGGTACGTGGGCGCAGGCGTCCCGCTCGCCGCCACCGCGAAGGCAGCGTTCTGTCCGGCGGCGATGGTCTGGCTTGTTGGCTGCGTGGTGAAGGTCGGGGCACCGGAATCGACGGTAAACGCAACTTCGGTCGAACAGGGGCTGGTCAGTCCGCTCGTGTTACTTGCTCGAACGACGAAGAAATACTGCACGCCTGGCGTAAGGGCCAGCATGACGCTCGTAACGTTGCCGACGTTGAGACTGGTGGCGGTTCCGGCCGGAACACCACCGACGCACACGCCAGGCGTCGCCGCCCGGTACGACAGAATGTATCCGGCAATATCCGGCTCAGGGTTGGCGTTCCAGCTGGCTGTCGCGGCGTCGGCGGCCGATGCCGACACGGCGAGGAGCGCTGACACAAAGAGCGCGCGAGAGAATCTTGACAAGATTCAAGCTCATCTCTGCGGCGCTCTGGGGGAGCGGGAAGTTAGCCGCGTTGGTTGATTGGTAGCCCCCGCATTCAGGGGGAGGAGTCGTCCGTCGAAGGGGCAAGAGGGCTGCCAGCCTGATTCGCGGGCTCACTCTTGCGGCCGAACAGCCCGTGAGTCAACGAGATAAGGCCACGCTGTCGGGGACGGTCACGTCGCTCTGCTGAGCGGCGTGATCGTGCCTACGGACGAACTTGGCCAACCGGTTACAGTTCTCGCGGCGACGTCAGAGACGGGCGTCCTTCGGAGCGGGGCGACAGGAGTGTCGTGATGATTTCAGATGCGTTCGATCTCGCCAACATCGGTCCTCGCGGGCAGCGTCAGCGCCGCATCACGGGCATGGCGGGCCTGGCGGTGGCGGCAGTGCTGGTCGGCGTGCTCTACACTCTCGACGTGGACAGGTGGTGGAGGCTGGGCGCCTTTCCGCTACTCTGGCTCGGCACGCTTGGTTTGGCGCAGGCGCGCGCCAGAACGTGCGTGGCGCTGGCGGCGCGACGGGCGTGCGACGCCGAACTGGCGGGCCGCGGTCTGACGGATGCCGATGCGGAGATCCTCGCCCGCCGCGGCCGTGCGATCCTGTGGCGCACGACGGCCGTCGCCGCAGCGATCACGCTACTGACCCTGCTGCTCGGTCCTTGAGCCCTGGGATGACGTTTCGTGAGACTATCTTCCACCTAAGAAGGGCTTTCAGAGGAGTTGGCATATGCGCGAGACACGCCGTTTCTTGCTCGGGCTGACAATCGGGGGCGCCGCCATGTTCGCGGCGCCAGTGGCTCAGGCCCCCGACGCCACCGCGTACAGCATCGCCTATGTCGAGGTCGCGCCGGCGTCCCGGCGCGCCGCCATCGAACTGCTCAAGGAGTACCGCGAGGCAAGCCGCGCCGAAGGCGGCTTCGTCAGCCTGGACCTGTTCGAGCAGATTGATCGATCCGGCCATTTTGTTTTCGCGGAAGCATGGAAAGACCAGACGACGTTCACGGCGCATGCGATGGCCGCGAGCACCAAGCAGCTCGCGGAGAAGCTCCAGCCCCTCGGACTCAGTCCGATGGACCAGCGTCCGTACAAGGGCCTCGCGGTCGGGCCCCTTTTCAGCCAGCCGACTGGCCAGGCTGTCTACGTCGTGACGCACGTCGACACGATCCCCGCTCCAGGGAGCGACGGGCCGGGCCTGCTGAGGCGAATGGCCGAGGAGAGCCGCAGAGACGAGGGCAACCTGCGATTCGACGTCTGGCAGCACACCATGCGGGCGAACCACTTCACCATCGTCGAGGCCTGGCGAGATCGGAAGTCGCTCGACGCGCACGCCACGACCGCACACACCAAGCAGTACCGCCAGACGCTGCAGCCACTGGCCGGCAGCCCTCTCGACGAGCGTCTGTACAAACTGATTGAGTAAGTTATCGCCCTCGCTGTTGCTGCTGCTGTCGCTCTTGGGCTTGCTTGGCGAGCTCTGCCATGGTCGGCGCCGGAGGGAACGACTTGAGACGCTCCTGAATGCCGACAAACCCCGTGCGGCCCGAGGCACCATTGGACCGACCGGTCGACGGCAGGATGATGCCTTCGGGTGACGCCGCGGACGAGGGCGGCGCGGGCTGGTTCGCACCGACGGGCTTCTCGATGGTCACGTGGGACGCTTCCTCGTTGATGTACGCCACGCGATTGCCGGGATTCGGATGATCGCTCAACCACTGCGGGTCTTTGCCGCCGCCCTCTTTCGAAATCGTCTCAAACATGTGCGCCAGGTCGCGCGGGTCGTAGCCGGCGCGCGCCATCATCTGCACGCCGAGCAGGTCGGCCTGCTTCTCGTAATCGCGGCTGAACCTGAGAAACGCGCCGTTGAGCCCGAGCGACGTCCCCTGGATGATGACATCCCCGAGGCCGCCGCCAACAACGGTCCCCGCGATAATGCCAGCCAGGGCACCTAACCGGAACTTGCCGGATTGCTGAGCCGTGACCTGCGCGGTCCCGTGTCGCAGTGCGACGTGGACCACCTCGTGCGCCATGACGCCGGCCAGCTCGCCTTCGGTCTTCGACGCCTCGATGATGCCGCGATGCACGTACATCGGTCCGCCGGGGAGCGCGAAGGCGTTGATGTCCTTGATGTCAACGACCTTGAACACGTACTTGAACTCGGGATGCTGGAACTCCGGCGGGATCTTCGCGACCAGCCCCGCGCCAACGCCCTGTACGTAGGCCGTCACCACCTCGTCTCCGAAGATCGGCAGCTGCTTCTCGATAGCCGCGGCGCCCTTCGCGCCCTCCTGGACGTCCACCTGGAGCGAAAACTTGTTCTTGGGCGCCGTGATCTTGGTTTGCGCCGAGACCCAGGCGCTGCAGGCCACGGCCACGCAGGCGGGAATCAGAAAGAGCTTGATTGAAGAACGAAGCTGGCGCGGCATCACAACATCCCCCCAACAGCCCGATTGTACACATATCATTAGACGTCCTGGAGATCTGACTTGGCGAACATCCTTCAAAGTCTTCCATCCGGCCAACGTGTCGGCATCGCATTTTCCGGTGGTCTCGATACGAGCGCCGCTCTTCACTGGATGCGAGCCAAGGGCGCGATCCCGTACGCGTACACCGCGAACCTCGGCCAGCCCGACGAGCCGGACTACGACGACATCCCGCGCCGCGCGCTGCAGTACGGCGCCGAGAAAGCGCGGCTCGTCGACTGCCGCACGGCCCTGGTCTCCGAAGGGCTCGCGGTCCTGCAATGCGGCGCGTTCCACATCTCGACCGCCGGTGTTCCGTACTTCAACACCACCCCGATTGGCCGAGCCGTCACCGGCACGATGCTCGTCATCGCCATGAAGGAAGACGATGTGCACATCTGGGGGGATGGGAGCACGTTCAAGGGTAATGACATCGAGCGCTTCTACCGCTACGGCCTGCTCGCCAACCCGAATCTCCGTATCTACAAGCCGTGGCTCGATCAGCAATTCATCGACGAGCTCGGCGGGCGCAGGGAGATGTCGGAATACATGCGTCAGGCGGGCCTTGCGTACAAGATGACGGCGGAGAAGGCGTACTCCACCGACTCGAACATGCTGGGCGCGACGCACGAGGCCAAGGACCTCGAGTGCCTCAACAAGGGCATGACCATCGTGGAGCCCATCATGGGCGTGCCTTTCTGGCGGGAGGACGTGGCCATCAAGCCGGAACTGGTGACCATCCGCTTCGAGGAAGGCCAGCCGGTCGCGCTTGGTGGCGTCTCGTACGACGACCCGGTCGCGCTTGTCTCTGCCGCCAACAAGATCGGCGGCCGTCACGGGCTTGGGATGAGCGACCAAATCGAGAATCGGATCATCGAAGCCAAGAGCCGGGGTATTTACGAGGCGCCCGGTATGGCGCTCCTGTTCATCGGCTACGAGCGTCTGATCACCGGCATCCACAACGAAGACACGATCGAGCAGTATCGGGACAACGGCCGCCGGCTGGGCCGCCTGCTCTATGAGGGCCGCTGGTTCGATCCGCAGGCCATGATGCTTCGCGAGGCGGCGCAACGGTGGGTCGCTCGAGCGATCACCGGGGAGGTGACGCTCGAACTGCGCCGGGGCAACGATTACTCGATCCTCGACACGACCAGTCCCAATCTCACCTACAAGCCGGAGCGGCTCACGATGGAAAAAGGGGAATCGGCATTTTCTCCGCAGGATCGCATCGGCCAGCTCACGATGCGCAACCTGGACATCGCCGACACGCGAGACAAGCTCCTCACGTACGCGAAAACCGGCCTGCTGAAACCGTCGACCAGCGCGGCCCTGCCTCTGCTGCCAAGCGCAGGCAAGCCGGACCCGGCAGGCCCGGACAAGAAGTAAGCGGTGGGCGGTCGGACCCGTGCGTTCGCACAGGCCGCCCATGTGCGCATGCCTAACAATCGCACACATGACCGCGCAAGTAATCACTTAACTTGCTGTATATAAGTTGGTTATAAGATATTCCATTAATGGCACAAACATGGCTCTTGTTCCTGTCGTCAGACGCCCTTAAGCGTCGCGACCTTTTGGAGACAAGACATGCTCCGCACTGCCGAACTCACCGCCCTGTGCCTGGTTCTCTCGGGTCTTCCTGTCTACGCAGCCGACGGGGACGCTGAACAGAGCGCGAGCGAGGCGTCGGCCAAGGCGTTTGTGAAGAGCGTGAACCTGTCTGTGCCGTCGGTCGAATTCACCCCGTTCGCCGCGCCGCCTGCATTACCCACGGCGAAGGGTCTCGACCGGTCGTTTCAGTCCAGGCCGTTTGAGAAGCCGGCCAGCCGGCCGCGTGCCCTGCCGGCACTGTATGTGAGTCTGGCGGCGCTTCAGGCTTTCGACGCCTACTCCACGGCGCGCGGCCTCTCGAGCGGCGCCCAGGAGGGCAATCCGATCATGCAGCACGTTGCCCGGAACACGGTCGGATTCGTGGCGCTCAAAGCCGCGACCGCCGTTGTTCCCATGGTGCTGGCCGAGCGCATGTGGAAACACAACAAGGTCGGCGCCATTGCGCTCATGGTCGCGGCCAACGGCGTCGCCGCTGTCGTCGGCGCGAACAACGCGCGAGTGCTCCATCAACTCCCGTAACTCCTTCACGGATGACACGCTGATGATCAACACACCCGACGTGACGAGCGAGCCGAGCGGCCCGGTTGTACTGGTCGTCGATGACGAGGACAGCGTGGTGCGGCTGGCTTCTCGCGCCCTGCGCATGGAGGGCTATCGCGTGCTCGAAGCGAGCGGCGGCATCGAAGCGATCAAGGTGCTGGACGCGGGCACGCCCATCGACCTGCTCTTGACCGACATCAATATGCCGGACATCAAGGGGCACGAAGTGGCCCGGCGGTTTCGGCTGGCGCGGCCCGATCTGAAAGTGCTGTATCTGAGCGGCTTCGTGGATGTGCTGTTTGCCGAGCGACCGATCCTCTGGGAGGACGAGGCCTTCCTCGACAAACCGTTCACGATCAAGGGGCTGCTCGAAGCCGTCTCGCTCCTGACGTCGGGACACCTGCAGAAGCGGAAGTCGGCCTGACAGGGAAGTCGGTGCGTAGGTTCTTAGGTGCCGGTTCTTAGGCGCCTGAGTTCGTGGGGGTGAGGCCGCGCACCTCAGCACCTACGAACCCAAGCACCTAAGCACCGACAGACGTCAGGTATCTACGCGCCGCCGCGTTGACCAGCCGGCGCGGGCGCCGCTGCAGGAGCCGCGCCGCCGCGGCCCGGGTTCGGCAACGCCACGTTGGCGGTGTCGTTGTCGCCGGGGGTTCGCGGATCCCTGAGCTCCAGGTTGGTCTTCCGCACTTCGGGCTTCAGCCACGTGACCGTCGATCCTCGGAAGCCCGCGGCCGGCACGGGTGCCCCCGCGAGCGTGACCGAGAACGTAGGCTTCTCGTCCGCGGCGATACGCGGAACCTGCCACACGGCGACGTCCGTCATGATGGTCTGCGCGGGCGTGCCCGGGTTGCCGCCGCGGCCGGCGACGGCCGGCAACGTGATCGGCATGTTCTTGCTGAGCCTGAATCCGGCGCCCGTGTTGCTCACCACGGTCGCGCCGACCGGCAGCACCAGCGAAACCGTGAGCGTCTCAGCCGCCAGGCCCTTGCCCTTCTCGCCCTGATTGGTGACCGTCACCGTGTACTCGGTGTTGGCGCCCGAGGGCGTCCCGGCGCTGACGTTGGCCACGATTGGCGCGAGCAGCCCGAGGTCGGTGGCGATGAACTTCCAGATCTCTCGCAGCACGCTTTCAGGCAGCCGCGTTCTCGAGAAGTTGCCCATGCGCGGAATAGGATCGGTGTACACATCGGTGTGCGTGTACACCGCCTTCGCGAACGTCTCGAAATCCGCGCCCTCGCCGCCGAGCACTCTGCGCGGATCGCGCAACTCGGGCTGGTGGCAGCTCGCGCAGCCATAGCTTTCGACGATGTACTTCTGACCCTGCGGTGCGCTGGCCGGCGTCGCGAACCGGGCCGGCCCGAGCTCGGCGACCCTGGGCAGACTCGCGAAATACGCCGCGAGGTCGGCCAGCGTCTGGTCGCTCGCCTGCTTGTCGATGAACGCGGGCATCACGCCCCAGGGCTGGCGGACCGCCCTGGCGAACTGCTCGGCGCTGAGCGGCCGGCCCGCCAGGTCCGGCGCGAAGCCGCCCTGTCCCAGAGCGCCGTGACAGTTCCGGCACTGAAGCGCGGCACCCGCCCACGCCATTCTGCCGTTCTCGATGTTCCCCGCGATCGTCTGGGCGCTGGCCACGCCCTGCAACAGCGGAAGCATCAGAAGCGCAACAAACATCTTGCTCATAACGTGTACCTCGGTCTGAAAACTCCGACGAGTTGACGCGAGTTCCCTCTGGAAATCGCCTTACTCTAGCCACATCGGGCCGCGGACGCAATTATTAGATATGCGGTGTATGATGCCCCCGGCCCGGACGTTCGCCGCCGCTAGAGCTGCCACATTGCACCCTGATCTCGAACAAGCCATCGCCTTTCACGAGTCGATCGTCGCCGAGGGCGGCAAGGCCCTGGTGGGCTACGAAACAGCTAAAGCGCTCGCCAACCTCGTCTTGCTGTCGGAGATTCCCACCACCTACGACAAGCGGGAGCAGCGCCAGGTCAACGCCGGCAATCTCCTGCTGCGCGGCGTGCCCGGGGTCGGCAAGACATTTTTCGGCGTGATTCTGGCCGCCATCAGCAACGCCAAGTTCGCGCGCATTCAGGGCCGCGCCGACCTGCAACCGACCGAAGTCGTCGGCTTCCAGATGATCAACCCGGCGACCGGGGCGCTCGTCACCGAATTCGGTCCGCTCGCCTCGGCCGAAGTCATCCTGCTCGACGAGATCAACCGTATTCCGCTCAAATCGCAGAGCGCGTTTTTGGAAGGCCTGCAGGATCGCACGGTGACGGTCGGCAAGACCACCTACGACCTGCCGGCATTCAGCTTCGCGATCGCCACCATGAATCCGATAGAGCTCGGCCAGGGCACGTTTCCGCTGTCGGAGGCGGCCACCGATCGGTTCGCCATCATGGTGAACATCGGCTACCTGCCGCCGGAGGAAGAAACCAAGCTCGTCAACTTCGACTTCAAGAAGGTGCACCTGAACCAGCTGGTGACCAAGGAGCGCATCATCGAGCTGCGCAGCGCCATCAGCGCCGAAGTCTTTCTGCACGAACGGCTCGCCACCTACATCCAGCGGCTGGTGGCGGCCACGCGGCCCTTCAACCCCGAGACCGACTGGCACCAGCATTCGGTGTCCGAGCTGGTCGAACACAGTGTCGATCTGGGCGCCTCGCCGCGCGCGATCATCTGCTGGGGACGGCTCGCCAAGGTCTGGGCGCTGCTGGTCCGGCGCCGAGACGAGGTGTACCCCGAGGACATCCAGGACCTGGCGCCCTACATTCTGGGCCACCGCATCTGGCTCGGGCCCCACGCCGCGAGCCACGGGCTGACGACGGACATGGTGATTCGGGACGTCGTCGATCGCGTGGGCATCCCATGAGAACCCGGGAGCAGGAAGTCGAGCCGCTTGTCAACCTCTCGGAGCTCGAGGAGATTGAGTTGCGCATCGTGAAGCGGATGCGCGAGTTCACGATGGGTGAGCACCGCAATGTGTTCCACGGAACGGGCTTCGACTTCGTCGGCCTGCGTGAATGGATGCCGGGCGATCGCCTCTCGGCCATCGACTGGCCGAACTCGACGCTGACCAACTTCAGTCCGCTCATGGTCCGCGACTTCGAACAGCCGAGCACGGCCACCATCGTCGCGGTGGCCGACCGGTCGCTGTCGACCCGATGCGGCATCGACGGCATTCCGATTGCGGCCGCCATCGCGCGGGCCATCGGGACGATTGGCATGTCGGCCGTATTCTTCCAGGACATGTTCGGCGTCATGACCTTCGACGCCGGGTTCTGCAACTTCGCCGCCGTCCGGCCGCGGGTCGGCAAGAACCAGGTCATCCACTGCCTCGATGCGTACCAGCACGAACGCGGCGCGGTGGAGGTCAAGCAGGTCGGCAGCCTGAGCGAGACCATCGGCGGCTTTCTGCGCCGGACGTCGCTCGTGCCGGTCATCTCCGATTTCCTGTTCGACAACCCGGGCGGCATCATCGCCGAGCTCGCCCTCGTCAATTCGATACACGACGTCTTTCTCGTGCTCATCGACAGCGCCTTCGCCTTCGAGCTGCCGCCGGTCTCCTCAGGTTGGATCCAGGCGTTCGACGTCGAAACCGGACGCTCGCGCGTGCTCTCGCGCGGCACCCTGCGGACGCTCGCCGACCGGACCAGGGCCTGGCAGGACAGCGTGGAGAAGATGGCCAAGGCGGCCGATCTGGACGTGCTGCGGTTCGGCATCGACGACACGCGGAATGCGATCGCGCTTGGCGAATTCGTGGCCGAGCGTCGGCTCAGGAAGATGTGACCACGAAGACACGAAGGACACGAAGATTGAGCACACACGGTACTCGGTCGTTGGTGATCGGGATGGCGATGCTCGCCGCGGCGGCGTCGGCGTCTGCACAAACTGTCGAGACCGATCCGCTGCAGTGCTGGTGGCGGACGAGCGCCGCCGCCGTACGCGTCGGACAGCCGTTCTCCCTGGTCCTGACGTGCGCCGTCATCGAGACCGACACCGTCAAGGTAGTGCCCGACCAGGGGCCGCTCGATCCCACGGTGATGCAGATGCCGCCGTTCGAGCTTCTGAGCGGCACGCATCAGGCCGACCTGCGCACCAGCGACCGCCGCTTCTTCCAGTACGAGTACCGGCTGCGGATCGTCGTCGAAGATTACTTCGGCAAGGACGTGAAGCTGCCCGAGACGAAGATCTCGTACCATCTGCAGACCCGCGCGAGCGACGGCCCTCCGATCGAAGGCCGCGAGTTCACCTACTTCCTGCCGGGCATGTCGGTGCGCGTGCTGTCGCTCGTGCCGGGCGACGAGACGGACATCCGCGACGCGTCCCCGAGCACGTTTACCGACGTCGAGGCGCGCACCTTCCGCGCCGACCTGCTCCGCACCGTCGGGGGCGTACTCTTCGCACTGGCCGGTCTTGCGGTTGTGGTGGCGGCAGTGCGGCTCTTCGGCCGGCACCGTGCTGAGGGCGCCGCCGACGCGCAGCTGGTGCCCGACGCCGCCATCCTGCGCCAGGTTGGCCGCGAGCTCGCCGCCATCGCGCGCGAGCGCTCCAAGGGATGGACGCCGGAGCTCGTGAGCCGGCTGATGACGGCGCTCAGAATTACCGCCGCGTTCGCGCTGTCGCGCCGCGTCGTCCAGGCGCCAGTCACGACCCACTTGCCGCATTCCTTGTCTGCCGGCCACCTCGTCGTGTCGGCCGGCCGCCTCCGCAGCCAGGCCGTCGGCGTCGCCGGGTCGGTGACGTCGGAGACGATTCGGCACCACCTCGCGCTCGCGCTGGCGAGCGGGTCGGCGGCACGTCGATCCGCGCTGCTCAAGGAGCTGGAGCAGGCGATCGACCGCCTCACGGTGAAGCAGTTCGGGCGCAACGCGCGCGTCGAGGACCAGGACGTTGACGCGGCCCTCGAGGCCGGCGTCCGGGCGGCGCGCCAGGTGGCCGCGGACCATACCTGGTTCGGAAGGAAGCGGGCCGCGGCCCGGCTCGGTCAACAGGCATGGTCGCGCTAGCGCGCCTGACCGCATTCGTTCGCGACATCCTCGGCGAATGGCGGGCCTTCCGCGTCGCGGATCTCTTCTACGCCCATCGCGACGTGACGATCCTGCTGCTCGTGGCGCTCGTGGGGCTGGCGCTCGCGGTCCTCATCGCGCGGTCGGCATTCGGACGCCGCGCCGGCCGCAATCAGGTGGCGCTGCCGGCCATCCTCGACTGGACGCGCGGAACGTCGTTCTCCATGGTGCGACACGGCGCGTTCCTGCTGTTTGTGGCCGGCCTCCCGCTCTTCGTGATGGCCCTCACCGACCCCTATACGTCCCTCTCCCAGCAGGAGGTCAGCTTCCCCGGCCGGCGCATCGCCGTGATGATCGATGCTTCGTCGAGCATGCTCGCGCGCTTTCCGACCAAGACCCTCAGCCCCACGGTGGCCGCCGGCTCGCCGCCGCCGGCAGCGTTCTTCACGACCGTCGCAGCCGCCGAAACGTTCATCCGCCAGCGCATCAACGGCAAGTATCGCGATCTCATCGGCCTGGTCGAGTTCGGCGACGAAGCGTACGTGGTCACGCCGTTCACGAACGACTACGACAATATTCTGCTCAGCCTGTCGCTCATCGGCGACTGGACCGAGTTCATGAGGTTCCCCGATCAGGGGACGACCATCGGCGTCGCGATCCAGCAGGGCGTCGATTTGTTTCGAGCGTTCAATTTTCTCGAGGCATCCGGCAACCTGCTGCTGCTGTTCAGCGACGGCCAGGACACCCAGGTGACCATCAAGGGCACGCCGGTCAGCGAGATCCTCGCCGAGGCGCGCCTGGCCAGAATCCCCGTCTACATGGTGCGCACCAGCTACAACAAGTCGCTCGGCAGCATCGTGCCCGACGGAATCTGGAAGCCGGCCATCGAGGCGACGGGCGGACGATTCTACGCGGCGTCGGACGAATCGACGATTCTGCAGGCGGTTCGTGAAATCGATCAGATTTCCACCGGGCGGATTGCCATCAGGCAGTACAGCACGGAGCGGCCGCGGTTCCCGATCTTCGCGCTTCTCGCCGCGGCGTTGTGGACATTGGCTATCGCATTGAAGCTGACAGTGCCATATTTTCAAACGTTTCCGTGAGGTGGAAGTCCGGCTGAAGCCGGACGCCACGACTGAGGACGAGGACTGAGGACGACAACTGACGACGACAACTCCGTACGTGGGGTCCGCCTTCAGGCGGACCTGAGAGGTAGAACATGAAATCGGTCATCGGTCACGTGGTCGTCGCACTGCTGCTTGCGGCGGCGGGTGGCATCTCCTGGCTGCTCGGCGCTGCCGAGCGACGGGTCGCGCAGGCACACCAGGCGCTCGCGACCATGCAATACGCCACGGTCGCCGACACGGCTGGAGAGCTCGAGGATTCGCTCCGCCTGGTCGGGATAGTGCCGCGAACCGGCAGCGGGATGACCGCCGCCGTCCGCGAGGACCGCTCGACCGCCGAGTACTGGCTGGCCCGCTACGACGCCCTCGCGGCCCGGCGCGATGCGAGCGGTGCCGTCGTCGAGCGCGATCCCAACGTGCTGCTCGTGTCCGCCAATGCCGCCTATCGCGCACTCGACGTCAATCTGGCCGATCGGCAGACGCTCGTGCGGAGCCTCGACGGGATCGTCAAGAGCTATGCAGAAGTGCTGAAGTCCGGCGCCGCGGCCGGCAATGAGGATGCGGCATACAACTACGAGTTTCTGGTGCGCCAGCGCGACCAGATGGCCCGCGCCCGCGGGCCGGTGGCGCCCGCCAAGGCCGACCTGACCGGCACGACCGGCACGCACCCCTCCATTCACGGCCGCCAGGGCGCGCCGCCCAAGGGCGTCGACATGTCGCGCTTTCGGATCATGATTCCCAAGCGGAGCGACGAGCGGCAGGAGAATCTGGAGCCCGGCAAGGGCGACACGAAGGGCCGCAGAGGATAGGCAGACTCGTGCTCGAACTGATCGATCTCGCCTCGGTCCGCTTCAACGAGCCGCTCAGCCTCTGGCTGCTCGTCGCGCCAGGCGCGCTGCTGCTCCTGTGGGCATGGCGGCTGGCCGGCTATCGCCGGGACATGCGGCGATTCCGCAGCCGCCGCACGCTTCCGGCGTCCGAACGGCTGCCGCTCGCCGGTGGCCTGCTCTTCTGGCTATGCCTCGTGATGGCGACGGCCTGCGCGATTCTTGCGCTCGCCCGCCCGGTCGCCGCCGTCTCGCTCGCCCGCACCGCCGGCATCGACCTCGTGATCCTGCAGGATGGCTCGGCGTCGATGCGCGTCAGCGACGTCACGGGGAATCGCTGGCAGCGCTCGATCCGGTTCCTGCGCACGCTCGGCGAATCGCTGCGGTGGAAGGACGACCGCATCGCGATGGCCCTGTTCGCCCGCATCGCCACGCCGCAGATCCGGCTGACGAAGGATCCGAACACGTATTACTTCTTCCTCGACCATCTCGCGCTCGACTCGCCCTTCCGTCAGGAGGACGACACCACCTGGGACACCAACATCGAGCTTGGCATCTACTGGGGCGTCCGCCTCATCGACAAGGATCAGGAGCTGCACGGCAAGTCGCCCAACACCAAGACGTTCGTGCTGATCACGGACGGACAGGCCTGGAGCGGAGAGGTCGAGCGATCACTTCAGCTGGCGCGGGCCCGGAATATTCCCATGTTCGTCGTCGGCGTCGGCACGCCGGGCGGAGGCACCATCCCCGAGCCCCCGCTGCGGCCCGGGACACGGCCGCCGCTCGAGCCGCCGCCGCCCATCCATTCGTCGCTCGATCGAGCGTCGCTCATGAAGATCGCCACGACGGGCATGGGCCAGTACCTGGAGCTCGATCGCGAGACCGATCGGGACATCGCCAACACCATCATTGCCGCCGCCAGACGACGGGCGGGTACGGCCGGCATCGGACAGGGCGTGCGGGATCTGTATTGGTACTGCCTGTTTGCGGCAGGCTGTTTCGTGACGCTCGGCGGCGTACTGCTCAAAGAGCGCGCCGAGCTCTGGCTCCACACGCTCGGCGCCGCCGCGGCGCTTCTCATCGTCTGGACGCTCACGCGCTGACGAACCGCGAATTGCTGATTGCGGATTGGTGATTGATGATTGCTCGGACCCTGGCAGTCGGCAGTCAAGAAAGCGCACCGAATCCGAGATCGATAGTGCGCACTCTCCAATTTCCTACTTCCCTAGCGGTTTCCACATGTACGTGGCGTCCGCCTTCAGGCGGACCCTGTAAAGTCCGGCTAAAGTCCGGCTAAAGCCGGACACCACGTACTAACAGGGAAGCGAAAACGGCTATCCAAGTCGTGACTTCCTTCTTGGCCAATCTGAAATCTTCAATCTGAAATCTGCAATCTCATCGCGCCGGCAGCCGCGCCTTGAGCTCTTCGAGCCAATTGAGCACGACGACCATGCTCGCCGGCGTGGCATTCGGGGAGTTCTGGTCGCCGGTGGGTTCCTTGATCATCACGAACCGCTGGCCGTCGAGAGAAACGTCGTAGAAGCGTGCGTTGATCAATGCCGGCGGTGGTTTCGTTTCGAAGAGTCTAGTGGGGTTGCCGACCGCAAAGGTCGGCGTCAGCTGCACCGGTGCCGAGGTCAGGAAATTGTTGGCGTCAATGTAGAAGAGTTCCCGGCCGCTCGGTGCCCACGACGGCATGCGGCCCCCAGCCGTAGACACCAGCCATTTTCCGCCGTTGACGTTAGGGAACGGCACCACATACACCTGGTTCAGGCCTTGACCCGAGTCGTTTGATTGGTACGCCAGCCAGCGACCGTCTGGCGAAAACTGAGCGCCGGTCTCCTCGAACATCGTCGCCTGTATGAGCGGCGCCGGCTGCGCCTTCCCGTCCATCGCCAGTACCATCAGATCGGAACCGGTATTGATACCCGTTCCGTCTTTGAACAGCAGCTTTGAGCCGTCAGGCGACAACGACGTCGCCACCTGGTTGCGGCCAACCGCTGTTGTCAGTTGATCGGCAGTCCCTGTCCCGTCCGCCCTCAACCAGAACAAACCCTGCCCCGAACCGGAGCGCTGGGAGTAGAACACAATACGGCTTCCGTCAGGCGTCCAGATGGGCGCCCCGTCGAGAGCCGGATCGAACGTCCGCCGATCAAGGGTCTGACGTGTGAGGTCCCAAACCCAGATGTCGTTCTCCTGATCCCGGATTTCCAGCGCGAGCCTTCGGCCGTCCGGCGACAATCGCAGATTGAAATACGCCCGCGCGGGTACATTGATGGCATCTTCTCGGCCGCGGCGATCGACCCACACCAGCGGTCGATTGACACTATTGGCCGACGCGCTTAGGCCACCAGGTACGTATGCCAGCGTGCCAGTTCGAGACGCGCTGAACTGGGCAACTCCGTTGTTAGCGGCCGCGACCTGATCGGCAACCGGTACCGGGTCGCTCAGGATCTCCAGGCGGGCCAGGTCAAAGCGCGCTGCCCGTAACGTCCCGGAGGCCGCGTATACCAAGTACCCCAGCTGCCTGAACCTGCTTCCCCCTCGCTTGCTGAGGCCTCCACGAATTCGGCGGCACTTCCACCACGAATGAGAATCTTGTACTGCCCGGTCTTCAGATCGAGCACCGCGATCTGCGCGCTGTCGATCCCTTGAGGCGCGGTCACTGTAGACAACACGGCATTGCCGCCCGGCAGCACGAAGGGAAAGAGATGATCCGCCTCGCCTTTTGCGGCGTCCGGTCTGGTCAACACCCTGGGCTCACCGCCGCCGGCCGGAACACTGATGAGCCCGGTCGTGACGTCGCTTGTCGCGAACACGACCGTGTCGTCCTGCCCCCAGCTGGCACCGCGCGGAACTCCAGAGATCCGGCATAACGGCACGGCGGGTCCTCCGGTAACCGACACTCTCTTGAGCTCGGCCAAACCCTGAAAGAACCCGATCCACTTGCCGTCTGGCGAGAAAAACGGAGACCGCGCGCCAGTGATGCCGCGGAGCGGCTCGGCGTCCAGGCCATCGATCGCGCGGACCATTAGCTGCTGTGCCGTTGTGAGCCCTCCACCTACGACGTAAACCAAGTGGGTGCCGTCGGGCGAGATGACGACTTGTCGGTCATTGTTTATCGATGCCAGCGGCTGTGCGGCCGGTGGGACGATGGCGAACCGCATGACGGTCGGCGGCGTCGGCTCTCGCCACGGCGCCCACAGCGCCAACATCGTCACAGCCGCGAGGGTCGCCGCGACCATGCCGGCCCAGGGCAGCGCGCCCCTCAAGCGCGGACCGGACCCACGCGAATGTGGGCCGGACCTCATGAGGTCCGGCGATCCCGGCGGACCTGATAAGGCCCGCCCCACACCTGGTTCACCGACGGGCCACGCGGCCTCGCTCATCAGAAACAGCGCCGTGGAGATGTCCGGGATCCGCTTGGCGCGATCCTTTTCGAGCGAACGCTGGATCAGCAGGCGCACCGACGCCGGCATCTCAGCCGCCAGCGCGCTCCAGCTCGGCTCATCGCGCAGCACGGCCACGATCGTGTCGGAGATGTCCTCACCGCCAAACGCGCGCTTGCCGGTCAGCATTTCAAAGAAGACACAGCCAAACGCCCACACGTCGCTTCGCCGGTCCGCGGCGCGTCCCTTCGCCTGCTCCGGACTCATGTAGGCCGCGGTGCCGAGAATGACGCCGGCTCTGGTTGCCGCGAGACTCAGCGTCGGCGAGTTGGTCTGCGCCGCACTCAGCGACGTGTTGTCGAGCGCCTTGGCCAGGCCGAAGTCGAGCACCTTCACCTGACCGGTGAGCGTAAACGCGATATTGGCCGGCTTGAGATCGCGATGGACGACGGCCTTCTCGTGCGCGGCCTGCAGCGCCTCGGCCACCTGGCGAGCAATCGCGACGGCTTCGTCCACAGCCAGGCCGGACCCATGCGAATGTGGGCCGGACCTTATGAGGTCCGACGATCCAGGCGGACCTGATAAGGTCCGCCCTACACCTGCCAAACGATCCGCCAGCGTCCCACCCTCGACCAGTTCCATCACGATCGCGATCGCCTGCGGTGATTCCTCCAGGCCGTAGATCGCCGCGATGTTCGGGTGATTGAGGGAGGCGAGCACCTGCGCCTCTCTTCTAAAGCGCGCCAGGCGCTCCGCGTCTTGCGCAAAGGCCTCTGGCAGGACTTTCAGCGCGACGTCGCGGTTGAGCTTCGTGTCGCGCGCGCGGTAGACCTCGCCCATGCCGCCGGCGCCGATCAGGGCGACGACTTCATACGACCCGAGGCGAGTTCCGGCAGTCAGAACTATGTCAACGGTGGATTATACGGGCGCGTCGGCGCGCCTGACCAGTTTGTCCGGCTAAAGCCGGACACCACGTACGTAATCATCAATCAACAATCCCCAATCATCAATTCACGATCACGCGCGGTCGAGTTCCAGCCTTGCCACCGTTTCCCCATGCACCTCGTCCGGTCCGTCGATGATGCGCGTGGCGCGGGCACGGGCCCAGGCGGCGGCGAGGCCGAAGTCCTCGGAAAGGCCGGCGGCCCCGTGCGCCTGGATCGCGCGGTCGAGAACATGCTGGGCCATGCGAGGCACGACGACCTTGATCATCGCGATTTCTTTCCGGGCCGCCTTGTTGCCAACCGTATCCATCAGGTACGCGGTCTTGAGCGTGAGCAGCCGCGCCTGATCGATCTCCACGCGCGACTCGGCGATGTCGGCACGGACGGTCCCCTGCTGCGCCAGCGCTTTGCCGAACGCCACGCGCGCCTTCACCCGGCGGCACATCGCCTCGAGCGCGCGCTCGGCCACGCCGATGAGCCGCATGCAGTGGTGCACGCGCCCTGGACCGAGCCGACCCTGCGCGATCTCGAATCCTCGGCCCTCACCGAGCAGAACGTTCGACGCCGGTACGCGCACGTCCGTGAAAGTGATCTCCGCGTGTCCGTGCGGGGCATGGTCGTAGCCGAACACCTGCAGCGTTCGCACGACCGTCACGCCAGGTGCATCCATTGGCACGAGGATCATCGACTGCTGCTCGTGGACCGGCGCGTGTGGGCTGGTCCTGCCCATGAAGATGGCGACCCTGCAGCGAGGGTCGCCGGCCCCGGAGATCCACGTCTTGCGGCCGTTGATGCGATACGCGTCGCCCTCCCGCGCAATCGTCGATCTGATATTGGTCGCGTCAGACGAAGCCACGTCCGGCTCGGTCATCGCGAAACACGACCGAATCGTTCCCGTCAGCAGCGGCGCCAGCCATCGCGCCTGCTGCTCGGGCGTGCCGTACCGAACGAGCACCTCCATGTTCCCGGTGTCGGGAGGCGAGCAGTTGAAGACCTCCGGCCCAAACGGCGACCGCCCCATGATTTCGCAGAGGGGCGCGTACTCGGTGTTCGTCAGCCCGAGGCCATCTCGACTCTCTGACAGGAACAGGTTCCACAGCCCCGCCGCTCTCGCCCTGGCTTTCAGCTCTTCGACGATTCGCGTCGGCTGCCACCGATCGCCCTCGGCGACTTGTCTCTGAAAGGTCAGCTCGTTCGGATAGACGTGCTCGTCCATGAAGGCGGTGAGCCGCCGCTCGAGATCCACTGCCCTCACGGAATGGTCGAAGTTCATGGATGGAATGATAATCTGCAACGTCATGCAAGAGACGCGGGCGGTGCGGCCGAGCGAGGCGCTCGACTGGGTGCGCCTGGCAGCGTACCTGCGCGAGCATCTGCCTGCCGCCGACATCGCCGCGTTCGATCCGGCACAGGTGCTCGAAGTCGAGCAGTTTCCAGGCGGCCGATCGAATCTGACCTATCTGCTCAGGCTCGGCGACGTCGAGATGGTCCTGCGTCGGCCGCCGTTCGGGCCCGTGGCGCCGACGGCTCACGACATGAGCCGCGAGTATCGCTGGCTGTCTGCTCTTCACGCGGTATTTCCGCTCGCACCGCGCCCGTACCTGCTCTGCAGAGACCCGCGCGTCATCGGCTCGTTCTTCTACGTCATGGAGCGCCGACGGGGAGTTGTCGTCCGCGACGAAGAAGCGGCGACCCTCGCGGAACAGCCGGCGGCGCGGCGACGGGCCGGAGAGGCGCTCGTCGACGCGCTCGTCGACCTCCATCGCATCGACGTGACAGCGCATGGCCTCGGCTCGCTCGGAAAACCCGTCGGGTTCATCGAACGCCAGGTCCGCGGCTGGACCGAGCGCTGGCACGCGTCGAAGACGAGTGCGATCCCGGACATGGAGGCAGTCGCCGAATGGCTGCGCGCCCATCTGCCGCCCGATCCGGCCTCGCCGTCGATCGTGCACGGCGACTTCAAGCTCGACAACGTCATGCTCGATGCCGGCGATCCGGGCCGCATCGTCGCAGTGCTCGACTGGGAGATGAGCGCGCTCGGCGACCCGCTGGTGGATGTCGGCATCCTGTTGACGTACTGGGCGCCGACCTCGCCGCCGCGAACCAGCGGTGCGGCCGATCTCGTCACGGCCCGGCCCGGCTGGCCGACACGCGATGAAATCGTGGCCCGTTATGCCGCGCGGTCGGGGCGCGATCTCTCGGCGATCGGCTTCTACGAGATCTTTGGACGCTTCAAGGTGGCGGTCGTGGTGCAGCAGCTCTTTCGGCGCTACGCGACCGGAGGGACCGACGACCCGCGCTTTGCGGCCTTCGACGCGCGGGTCCAGTATCTGGCGCGCGAGGCCGCCGCGCGCGCGATCGATCGCTAGAATAGCGACATGAAGGACTCCACACGCAAGCCTGCGATCGATGACTTCCGTAGCGGGGAGCCCTGGCGCATCCTCCGCATTGTCGGAGAATTCGTCCAGTCCATCGAAGAGTTGAGCGACATGGGCGCGGCCGTCACGATCTTCGGCAGCGCGCGGACCGAGGTCGGATCCCCGTACTACACGCTGGCTCGCGACCTCGCCCGGAAGCTCGTGGAGCGAGGATTCGCCGTCATGACCGGCGGCGGGCCCGGCATCATGGAAGCGGGCAACGTCGGCGCCGCCGAGGGCGGGGGCGACTCGGTCGGCCTGAATATTCAGCTTCCGATGGAGCAGAAGCCCAACCCCCATCAGACCCGGTCGCTGAAGTTTCGGTACTTCTTCGTGCGCAAGACGATGTTCGTCAAGTACTCGGTCGGCTACGTCATCATGCCGGGCGGCTTCGGTACTCTCGACGAGCTCTTCGAAGCCCTCGCCCTGATCCAGACCGACAAGGTTTATCCATTTCCCGTCATTCTGGTGGGCCGCGAATACTGGAACGGACTGGTGCACTGGCTCCGGGAGACCGTGGCCGGGTCGGCGAACATCTCGCGCGAGGACTTGAATCTGTTCAGCGTAGCCGACACCGCCGAGGAGGCAATGGCGATCATCGAGGAGGCGCTCTACTGGAAAGCGCAGAAGATTCGCGAGGCCCCGGGAGGCACCACGAATGTGCGGCTTCTGGAGATGTTCCCGCCAAAGGATCGATAGACCGCGCAGCGCACAACGAGCAGAATTTACCACCCGCGTGTAAACGCTACCGTGAGGCCTTCGCCCGCCAAGGACTGACGGGCGAGTTTGCCTCGCAACCGGCGCTTCGTCCCTGGCGCGAAGGCGGGTACACAAGTTGCTCGCTTCTTCGCGTCCCATGCGAGTACTCGTGAGGCTCCTCTGCCTCCTCAAAGGCGGTCACGATTTCGGCGTTCGCTGCGATCGCCGCAAACGATCGCTATGCCTCGAATGCAGGTTCTGCGGGAAACGAACTCCCGGCATCACCCTCGAATCCCAGCGTATGCCCCATCGCGAGAACGGGCGAGAGGTGTCGCGGCACGAGGCGCCGGCCGTGTCGTGAAAGCCGCCTGGCGCGAGCCCGCCCGTTCGGCCAGATCGAAGACTTCATCGCGCGGAATGAGATCGATGAACCACGTAGTCACCATGGTGTCGAACGTGCCGGCCGGAAACGGCGGTGCGAGACCGTCGGCCAGCAGGAAATGATATCGGCCCTCGTCAGGCGACGCGTCTGGACCGGCCCCATCGCGCGCTATGATGGGCGCGAAGGGGAGCAGTAATCCGCGCTATTGATCGCGACTGCTCGCCACAATCTCGATCTCCGCACGCCCTACCGGCGTATCTGGCTGCGCTCGGAGTGAGGTGCTACGTGACGACGATCGGAAAGCTCGTGCTTGGGATGATGGGACGCCTGCGGCCGACACCGGCGACCGGCGAGAGCACCGCAACAATCGCGTTGCCGAAGGTCGACCCGCATGGTGGCATGCCCCTCATGGAGGCATTGGCCGCTCGTCGGTCGTCGCGAGAGTTCGCGCCGGATCCCCTGCCGTTGCCGCTGCTCGGCGGCTTGCTGTGGGCGGCCTTCGGTATCAACCGGCCGGACGGCGGCCGCACCGCGCCGACGGCGATCAATGCGCAGGAGATCGACGTCTTCGTCGCGCTGCCAGCCGGCGCGTATCGATACGACGCAACACAACACGCGCTCGTTCTGGTCGCGGCCATCGACGTGCGGCGAGTGACCGGCTACCAGGATTTCGTCGACGAGGCGCCGCTCGACCTGGTCTATGTCGCGGACCACAGCCGCATGCGGATGGTGCCGGCCGCAGCGCGCGAGTCGTACTCGTCAGCCGCGGCGGGCGCCATCTGCCAGAACGTGTACCTGTTTGCGGCCGCTCACGATCTGGCGACAGTGATCCGCGCTTGGATCGACCGGGACGCGATCGCCGAAGCGCTTGGGCTGACGCACGACCAGCCGGTGCTGTTCTCACAGACCGTCGGGTATCCGAAACGATAACGACGTCCGACCGGCGGAATAGTGATACTCTCCCGACTCGTTCCCGGTAACCCGCTTGGATTCTCAGGAGGCTCGATGATGCGCGCGTTCCTCACGCTCGGGCTCGTGGCTAGCTTGGCTGGCGTGGTCCAGACGCAGACCCCAGCACAGAATACTGCGCCGGCACCGGCGACTCCGACCGTGGTGAAGGTGGGCGACATGGCGCCTGACTTCACGCTGCAGGGCACCGACGGCAACACTCATCGTCTGTCGGACTATCGCGGAAAGACGGCCGTCGTCATCGCGTGGTTCCCAAAGGCGTTCACGGGCGGGTGCACGACGGAGTGCAAGTCGCTGGCGGAGAACGGCGACAAGATCCAGAAGTACCAGGTCGCGTACTTCATGGCGAGCATCGACAAGCTCGATGACAACCTCGCGTTCGCCAAGGCCACGACGGTGGCGCTGCAGGGGCGCACCGGCGAGCCGACCGGGCGGACCGTCGAGAAGAAAGAAGCCGACTTTCCGCTGCTCGCGGATCCGACGGGCGCGACGGCGCGCGCGTACGGCGTCGCGGATGAGACCGACATGGGGCGCGCGCGGCGGTGGACGTTCTATATCGACAAGACCGGCCGCGTCGCCGCCATCGACACGGCGGTGCGTCCGGCGACGTCGGCCGAGGACATGATCGCGAAGCTGGCCGAGCTGAAAGTGCCGATGAAGTAGCGCGCTATCTCTTCCATTCCCCGGATTGAAAGCCCTGCGACAACGTGTCGATGGCGTAGGCAGCCGTTTGAACGCCCAGAGTGATGGCGAACATGCTGCTAGAGCGCCTGCTGAGACTTGAATTGTCCATCAGAAGACTCGGCGGCCAACAGAATCTGAATCTCCAGCCAAATTCATAGATGAATTGAAATTGACTTCAATCTCTCAATTAGCTGCAATCAGCAGCGCACAAATGATCGCTGCGTAGTTCCTCAGCGATCCGCGTTGTCCTTCTCTGGACGGCAGACTTCCAAAACCCGAGTGCGACCCGTAGACCTGTTTCGCAGGGAGTCTGCCATGCCTCTGCCCAGTCGGCGCCGTGCTCAGCTCATTCGTGAGCGTGCCAGCCTGATCAATTCGCTTTTGCAGTTGCCGTTTCTCGACGCTGAAGCAGTCGCCACCTTGCGCCGCTATCTGATCAACAGCGTTAATGAGAGGCCCTCAACTCCCACACTCGACTGATGTGGCCAAGACGATAGGAAACATTAGGGGCCTGTCGGAGTTAACGGAACGCCCGTTCTCAGATCCCCCCGACAACAGTGATCGACCTGTTCGCCGTTCTCAACGCCCTGCGCATCACGCGGCCGGCCCGAGTACGGACCGACTTCGAGAGCTAGCGCAGCGGTCGGCGGCGGCATTACACTTCTCTTTTTGCGGTGGTTCTGAGAACATGTGCGAGCAGACGTCGGACACTCGCATGACCGAATTCACTCGACGGGACGTTCTGGCCACCCTCGGCTCTTCGCTGGTGGCAGCCTCGCTGCCGTCAGCGCGTTTGTTCGCCCAGGCCCTCGGCCCCCCGGGAACGCCAATGCTGACGCTCAGCACCTACATGGCGGAGGCGGCCGGTCGTCAACTGCCCGCCGAGGCGATCGAGCACACCAAGCTGCACGTGCTGGACACGTTCGCCGCCATGATTTCGGGATCGCAACTCCCACCAGGTCAGGCGGCGCTTCGCTTCGCCCGCGCGCAGGGCGGCTCAGGTACTGCGACCGTCGTGGCGTCGAACCTCACGGCAGGACCCATCGATGCAGCCCTCGCTAACGGCGTGCTCGCACATTCGGACGAAACCGACGACTCGCATGGCGACTCGCAGTCGCATCCCGGGGCCTCGGTGGTGTCTGCGGCGCTCGCCTCGGGCGAGTCGTTCGACATCGACGGCACCCGCTTCCTGCGGGCCGTCGCCCTTGGGTATGACGTCGGTCCGCGTGTGACGATCGCGATGGGCGGCGTCGACTTTCGAAACGAGAGCCACAAGAGCACACACGCCATCGCGGGTGCCTTCGGATCGGCGGCAGCAGCGGCGTGTGCGGCGGGCCTCTCGGCACAGCAGATGCGCTGGGTGCTCGATTACACCGCGCAGCAGTCCTCCGGCATCGCCTCCTGGGGTCGCGACACCGACCACATCCTCAAGGGCTTCGTGTTTGGCGGCATGCCCGCCCGCAGCGGCGTGACATCCGCCCTGCTCGTGCAACTCGGATGGAACGGTGTGGACGATGTGTTTTCGGGAGCCGACAACTTCTTTCTGGCCTACGCGCCCAAGGCGAAGCCTCCCGCTCTCGTGGACGGCCTCGGATCCCGCCACGAGGTCACGCGAACCGATATCAAGAAGTGGACCGTCGGCACGCCGATTCAGGCCCCGCTCGACGCGGTCGTGAACCTTCGGGCCGAGCGGCCCTTCGAGGCCGATGCGGTCAGGAGCGTGACGGTTCGTCTGGCCCCGACCGTGGCGGCGGTCGTCGACAACCGCGAGATTCCGGACATCTGTCTACAGCACATGGTGGCGGTGATGCTCGTCGACAAGACGGTCTCCTTCGCCGCCGCGCACGACGTGGCCCGCATGAAAGACGCCGCCATCCTTCGTCATCGCGCCAAGGTGCAGCTTGTCAAGGACGACAGTCTCGTGCCGTTCCTGCCGGCGCGCGTCGCCATCGTCGAGGTGACGCTCGCAGACGGCACACGGCTGACGAACCGTGTGGATGCGGTGCGCGGCACGGTTCGCAACCCGATGTCTCGCGCCGAGGTCGAAGACAAAGCGCGCGATTTGATTGCGCCGGTGCTGGGCGCCTTCCAGGCCGGGCGGCTCGTTGACGCCGTCTTCGCGCTCGAGCGCATGACGAACATCCGGGGCCTGCGCCCATTCCTCCAGCGCGCCTGACGCGCGCCGATCCTGCCCAAGGAGTCAGTGTGAACGAACAGCCCCGCGCCACGAGCGCGGTCGTTGAATTCATGCGAGACGCGCGGCTGGATCGCATGCCGGCCGACGCGGTCGCACTCGGCAAGCGCTGCATCGTCGATGGTCTTGGCGTGATGCTGGCCGGATCCACGACGCCGGCACGCCGGATCCTCGGCGACCACGCGCGCTCGCGGGGCACGACCGCGGAGGCAACCGCCTTTGGACCCGAGCCCATGCGGGTCAGCGCCGCGACGGCGGCGCTGCTCAACGGCCTGAGCGGACACGCGCTCGATTTCGATGATACGCAGCTCGCGACGAGCGCCGATCGCATCTTCGGCCTGCTCACGCACCCGACCATCCCGCCGCTCGCGGCCGCGCTCGCCGTCGGCGAGCGGCAGCACGCCACCGGCGCCCAGGTGCTCGACGCGTTTCTCACGGGCTTCGAGGTGGAGTGCAAGATTTCCGAAGCCATCCACCCGCACCACTACAAGAAGGGATTCCATTCGTCGGGCACGGTCGGCACCTTCGGGGCCATGGCCGCGGCGGCGAAGCTCCTCGGGCTCGACCCGGCCGCCACCGCGCATGCGCTGGCCATCGCGGCCAGCATGGCCTCTGGCATTCGAGTCAATTTCGGAACGATGACCAAGCCGCTGCACGTCGGACGAGCGGCCGAGAACGGTGTGACCGCCGCGGAGCTGGCGGCTGCGGGATTCACCGGCGGCGCCGATGCGCTTGACGGGTCATGGGGATTTTTCCGGGTCTTCAGCTTCGACGACGGCTTCGATCCCGATCGGATCGTCGGTAAGCTGGCGAACCCGTACACCATTGTGAGCCCCGGTGTCTCCATCAAGCCCTATCCGTGCGGCGTTCTCGGCCACCCGAGCATGGACGCCATGCGGACGCTCGTGGTCACCCACGACGTCAAGCCCGAGCAGATTCGCGCCATTCGCCTCCGCGCCGGGTCGAACATCCTGAATCCGCTTCGCTACAAGATGGCCACGAGCGAGCTCGAGGCCAAGTTCTGTCCGCCGTTCATGCTTGCGGCCGTCGCACTTCGGCGCAAGGCCGGCATTCACGAGTTCACCGACGAGTTCGTGCGCAGCGCGCCAGTGCAGGCGATGATGGCCAGGGTCGAGGTGATTCTCGATCCGGCGATCGAAGCGAAAGGCTTCGAAAAGATCCGAAGCACGGTCGAGGTCGACCTGACGGACGGGCGCCGGCTCTCTCAGGCCGCCGACGAGCGGTATCGAGGCGGCCCGGACAATCCCTTCACGCGCGAAGACCTCGTCGAGAAGTTCACCGACTGCGCGAGCCTCGTCCTCTCGCCGCCGGCCATCTCATCGGTCGTCGATGCGGTGGAACACCTCGAGTCGCTCGCCGACATCGGCGAGCTGGTTCGCCTCATGGCTTCAGCCTCGGCTGCGCGATGACACTCGCCTGGATCTCGATCGCCGCGCTCGTGCTGGCCGTGGTGCTCAGCTGCGTCACCACCATCAATGTGGGGCTGCTGTCGCTGGCCCTGGCCCTGCTCGTCGGGGTGTACATGGGGGGGATGTCCCTCAACGCCGTGCTCGACGGCTTTCCGGTGTCGCTGTTTGTCACGCTTGTCGGCGTCACGCTGCTCTTCAGCATTGCCGAGAGTAACGGCACGCTCGGCCGTCTGACCGCGCGCGCCGTGCGTCTGTGCCGGGGCCACGCGGGCGCGTTACCGGTGATGTTCTTCGTGCTCGGCTTCGCGCTCTCGACCATCGGCGCGGGTGCCACGCCGGCCAGTGCGCTGCTCGCCGGGCCGGCGATGGCCGTCGCGGCTCGAGCCGGCATATCGCCGCTGCTGATGGTCCTGATGACAGGCAACGGCGCCCTCGCCGGCACGCTCTCGCCTTTTGCGCCGACCGGTGTAGTGGCGCACGGTGTGATGGCGCGCATCGGACTCGGCGGGAGGGAATGGGAGACCTTCGGTTTTAACGCCCTGGCGCACGCGCTGGTTGGTGTGTCGGGATTTCTCCTTCTTGGCGGAGGCCGTCTCTTCAGGTCCGCGGCAGGTCAGGCGGGCGCCGAAGAGGTGCGCGCCGAGGGTTGGGAGACCAGGCACTGGCTCACCGGCGCCGGCATCGCGACGCTCATCGTGGCCGTGGCGGGCTTCGGCCTCGACGTCGGCCTGGTCGCACTCGTTATCGCCGTCACGCTCACGCTGCTCCGAGCCTGCGACGAGCAGAAGGCCATCAAGGGCATGCCGTGGGGCGTCATCCTGATGGTCACCGGCGTCACGGTGCTTGTCGCGATGATGCAGGAAACGCAGGGCCTGGCGCTCATCACGGGCGGCATCGCCCGCGTCTCGACGCACGCGACCATCGTCCCCATTGTCGCCTTCGGCACGGGCCTCGTATCCGTGTACAGCAGCACGTCGGGCGTCGTGCTGCCGGCGTTCCTGCCGATGGCGCCCGAGCTGGCGGCGCGCCTCGGCGGCCTCGACCCGCTTCCGATCGCATGGGCGATGAACGTCTCGGCGAGTCTCGTGGACCTCTCATCGCTCTCGACCGTCGGCGCGCTCTACATCGCCGGTCTTCCGCCCGGCAGCGACTCGAAGGCGCTCTTCAACGCGCTGCTGGTCTGGGGGCTGTCGATGTCCGTCGTTGGCGCTCTCCTCTGCTGGCTGCTCTTCGGATTCTCTGCATGAGAGTCGCGCTTCTCGACGATGTGCATCGTGCGTACGAGGGCACAGAGGGCATCAGGCGTTTGCGGGAGCGCGCCGAGGTGCGCATCTTTACCGAGCACGTCGGCGACCCCATGGCTCTCCGCGGATTCGACGCCCTGATTGCCAATCGCGAGCGCACGCGCTTTACACGCGAGCTGCTCGAGCAGCTTCCCGATGTCCGCGTCATCGCGCAGACGGGCAATCACACGTACCACATCGACCTGACCGCCGCGCGCGACCTCGGCATCGCGGTCGGCCGCGCCTCGGGCGGGTCTTCGTCCGGGACGGCCGAGCTGGCGATGGGACTGGCCATCGCCGTGATGCGCCGGATTCCGGCGTCCGACACCGCCATTCGACGAGGCGAGTGGCCGACGCCGATGACTCCCGTCCTGCACGGCAAAACGATCGGCATCGTCGGGTTGGGTCGCATCGGGCGTTACGTGGCGCGCCTGGCGATCGCGTTCGGAATGCGGGTGCTGGCGTGGAGTCCGAGGCTGACCGTTGAGGCCGCGCGTGAAGCGGGCGCGGAATGGCGCGAGCTCGATGCGCTCCTCGCCGAGTCCGACGTCGTTTCCCTGCACGCGCCGCTGACGGCCCAGTCGCGAGGGCTGCTCGACGAGCGGTGCCTCGGCCTGATGCGATCGCACGCCTACTTGATCAACACCTCGCGCGGTCCACTCGTTGAGGAGCAGGCACTGGTGGCTGCGCTCCAGGCTGGCCGCATCGCGGGCGCGGGCCTGGACGTCTTCGACCACGAGCCGCTGCCGCCGGGCCATCCGCTGGCCTCGCTTCAGAACGTCGTCCTGACGCCGCATCTTGGCTGGCCGACCGACGAGGGGTATCAGCAGTTTGCCGCGGCCGCCTGCGATGTGCTTCTCGCGTTTCTCGACGGGCGCGACGTGCCGCAGTTCGAGTAGGGAAGGCGGCCCGCCCGAGGCCTCTCCCTGCTCCTCGACGCGGTAGAATGCGGGTCCCATCGGGTGGTTGCGCGTACGGTCGCCCTTGCTTCCATGCGCAGGTAGAGAAATGGACCGGCGGCGATGGCCACAGCTGTGGCTTGCTGGTTGGGATGCAGCGCCTTCCCGACGAGGAGCTGCGTCTGGCGTTCAGGGCCGCTGGCAGTAACGAGGAGATTGATAACGCGACTGCCATCAAGCTGAAGCGTCAGCTCGCGCCGAACTTTCGGGAGCAGATGAATCGTTCTTCGCCTCGCTCAGGATTTCGTGGCGGCGAAGGCAAGCACCCACTCGATCTTGCCGCGGCCGCTGAGCTTGGAGACCAGATAGGGCATCGACTCGCCTTGCCACTTCCCCATCCGAAAGCCCGCCCGCTCGGCCAGATCGAACACTTCCTCACGCGTGAAGCGGCGCGCCACGGGCATGCTCGGCAGGTATCGGAGGGGCCCGAGGCTCACCCAGCGCCCGCCTGGCTTGAGAAACCGGCTCAAAGTATCGATGAACTCCCGCAGATCGCGCGGAATGAGATCGATGAACCACGGCGTGACCACGGTGTCGAACGTGCCGGCCGGAAACGGCGGTGCGAGTCCGTCGGCCAGCAGGAGATGAAAACGATCCTCGTCCAGAGGGCCGTGAGGCGCCTTCAACTCCCACACCCTGCTGATATGGCCGAGCTCGTCGATCTCCGCGTTGGCTTCTCTGAGCGACACTGTGCCGCCTCGAATGACCGTGTGAGCCACGGCGAAGAGAAGCGGATCGATGTCAACCGCCAGCGTTTCGGCACTGTGGCCGCGTCGATGGAGGTCGTAGGCGAGCCGGCAGCCGCCGGCCCCCCGGACCAGCGTGCGGCCGAGCGCTTGTCCGTCGATCACGGCTTCGACCGCCGCCAGCGCGCGCTCGTTCTCGCCGCCCTCGACGTTCTCTTCGGGGGGCCACCCCCAGTCGCGATAGAGATTGTGGAGGTGCTTGAGCGGCGAGAGGAAGTCTCCGAGTGCGGCGTCATCGACAGACCCTCTTGCACCAGAAAGGGCATTGCCAGGGCTGAAAATCATGCTCAGTCCAGGGGGGCGAGCACGATAGACAGGATCGCCCCCTCTTTTGTCCCGACGATGCGCAAGTGGCCGTATGTCAGCACTTCGGCGCCGTTATCCTTCGTCGACGCGAGCTGAGGCTGACCGTAGACCTGCCGAACCTGGGCGATCGACAGGGCGGAGCGCGCCACGAAGATGAAGACGCCCGGCGTGTCACAACCGGCGCGGCGAAAACTGAGATTCGTGACGCGAAGATTCGGCAGCAGGCGAACGTCTGCCAACATTCGCAACATGACGACCTCCATCTCCGGCGTATGCTCTGGAAATACGCACCAGTCGCCCGAGTCGCTCTTGCCGGCCGTCTCGCCGACAAACGCTCGTTCTTCCTCATTCAAGGCGAACATCGCGGGCCGCAGCGCGTCGAGTTGCTTCCTGGCCTCCGCGTGGCCGGGTTCAAAGGCGAGTGCCAGTGTCCAGGTAGCCCGCGCCTGTTCAGGCTGCCCGTCGGCCAGTGCCTTGACGCCTCGAGCAACCACCGCATCGACGGCTCGCTGGCGCGCGGCCTGCGCAGCTTGCGCCCCAAGCTGGATCGTGGCCATCGCCATCGCACCGGTCACCAGCCAAGCGCCAATCCGATGATGAATCATGAAGCCACCTCCCTCATCCCCCCGCATAATAGGCCAACTGTCCCTCATGCGACACGTCCTCTGCATCGCGTCATCGTTGATTGCCGGGGTCGCGCTGACAGCCGCGACGGGACCGGTCGCGGTTGGCCGTGCCCAGGAGCCCACCCCGCCGCAGCGCTTTGTCGAACGGGTCGACGTCGGCCGAATCCTGATCGACACCCGCGTCGTCGACGACGCCGGTCGTCCGGTGCTGGGGTTGGGCACGGAGGATTTCGAGGTCACCATCGACGGCGCGGCGGTCCGCGTCGAGTCCGCCCAGTGGATCGGCGTGCAACCGCCGGGCACGGCACCGCTGCCCACGACCGGCATGGCCGGCATCGTGGCCCCTGCCCCGCCAGGGCGCCTGATCGTGTTCTTGATCCAGAAGGATCTGCGGCCCATGCGCGCGCGGGGCCTGCTCCGCTGGCTGCAGGTCAACGAACCGCTGCTCGCGGATCTCACCGCCGATGATCGAGTGGCGGTCCTCTCCTTCGACTCGCACCTCAAGATCTGGCTCGATTTCACGAGCGACATCGACACGGTCAGGACAGTCCTGAACCGCGATGTCATGTTCAAGAATCCATCGACGCTCGCGGCAGGTCCCGAGCCATCACTACTCGCGCGTCTGTCCCAAGCACAGGGGCGCAAGTCGCCGACGATCGAGGACGCGCTGCGCCTCATTGGCAGGGCGCTCGAGCGGCTGCCCGGATCGAAATCGGTCGTCCTGGTCGGCTACGGGTTTGGGCGGCTGACGGGAAGCGGCGAGATGGCGATGATGCCGGAGTATGACGCGGCTCGTGTTGCGCTTCAGGCGGCGCGCGCCACGCTGCTGTGCCTGGATGTGTCGTTCGTGGACGCTCACTCGCTCGCCTCTGGGCTGACCACGGTCGCCGCTGACACGGGAGGCACGGTCGGAACGCTCTATTTCAGCCCGCAGCTGGCCGTCGAGCGCGTCGTGCACGCGCTCACCGGTTACTACGTGCTCTTCACCGAGAAGCCCCCTTTCGCGGCGGGCGTGCACCCCATCGCCGTCCGCCTGACGCGCGCGAAAGGCACCGTCCTCGCGCGCCGCAGCTACACCGAATGACGCAGCCACGCTGACGGAATCGGCCCCGGTTGTCGTCTCGCGGGAAGACAAGTCTCTTTCCTCCTTCGCTGGCCCCCCTTGTGTGCGACAATACGCCCGCTCCCTCAGAAGAGCGCCTTTTGCGGAGGTGTTCATGTTCGTGAAGAAAACGGTTCGCATGATGTCCCTTGCCGCCGGCGTCGGCCTGATGGCCGCTTCCGTCGCGGCCCAGGGAATTACCGGCCAGCGGCAGGGCCAGGGCGGCAGCGTCGTGCAGGGCGCGGCGGGCACGAGCGGCAGCGTCGGCGACAACGGCCTCGAGCATTGCGACAAGCCGATGGGGGCAATGGCCGTCGTGGAGCCCCAATCGGAGAGCCTGAACTACCTGAGGCGCTACCAGCTTTCATCGCCCACCAGTCTGATTCGCATGATGATCCAGCAGTCCAACTGCTTCATCGTCGTGGAGCGCGGCGTCGGCATGCAGAACATGGCCCAGGAGCGAGCGCTCGCCAACTCCGGCGAAGCGCGGGAAGGCTCGAACATGGGCAAGGGACAGATGGTGGCGGCCGACTTCATCATGACGCCCAACGTCGTGTTCTCGGAGAACAACGCGGGCGGCGTCGGTGGCGCGGTCGGCGGGATCTTTGGGGGCAGGGCCGCCGCGGTGGTCGGAGGCCTGAAGTTCAAGGAAGCGCAGACCAGCATGCTCGTCGCCGATGCGCGCAGCGGCGTTCAGGTGGCGGCCGCGGAGGGCAGCACCAAGAAAGCCGACCTGCGGTTGGGCGCCGGTCTGTTCGGCGGCGGCGGCGGGGCTTCGGGCGGCGGCTACGGCAACACCAACGAGGGCAAAATCATCGCCGCCGCGTACATGGACAACTACAACAACGTCGTCAAGGTGGTTCGCAACGATCCGAATCTTCAGCGCAACGTCGGCACTCTCGCGCAGGAGGCGGCGGCGGGTGGCGCGGCGAAGGCGAACGCGGTCTTCAAGGAAGGGGACGTCCTTTCACCGAAGATCGCCAACGTCAAGCTGATGGCGGAGCCGAGCGACAGCGCCAAGACGCTCGCCACGCTCGCCAGAAACGACGAGCTCGTCGTGGTCGGCGCGGAGAAAGACGGCTTCGTCAATGTGCAGGGGGCGGCGGCAAGCGGCTGGATCAAGATCGTCCTCGTGCAGAAGCGCTAGGCCACTCGCAACACGCGGGCTACAACGCCCGCACGACGGCGACCGTGATGTCGTCGACTGGCATCGCATCGCCGGCGAACTCCCTGACGGCGGTAAACAGCGTGTCGACGAGCGCGGTTGGTGGGAGCGCGCGGTTCGCCCGTGCGGCCGCGATGAGCCGATCTTCGCCGAATTCCGCGCCGTCGGGGCGCCTGGCCTCGGTGACGCCGTCGCTGAACGCCACGATTGAATCCCCCGACTCAAGTCGGCATGTGTGTCGTGGAAATTCCGCGTCGGGAAACACCCCGAGCATCGGCCCGCCCGTCAACAAGCGCTCGACGTCGCCTCCCCGGCGGACCACAAGCGGCGGCAGATGCCCCGCACTCGCGTAGTCAAGTCCGCCGTCGGGCGCGAGGACGCCGTAGAAGACCGTCGCGAAGCGAGGCTCGATACCGCGGCTGACCAGCGCGCGGTTCATGCGCGCCAGCGTCGCCGAGGGGCTGTGATCCACGTCCACTTCCATGCTGAACATGCCCTGCAGCATCGCGGCCAGCAGCGCCGCACCGGGCCCCTTCCCCGAGACATCCCCCAGGGCCAGCCCGAAGGCCCCCGACTTCCAGTCCCCGTACTCGAAAAAATCGCCGCCGATGGCGCGGCTCGGCCGCGACCGGCCCTCGGCCTCGAAGTGGGCGCCGAGATGGCGGGTGCGCGACAGCAACGTCCGCTGGATGTCGGAGGCCACCTTCAGCTCATCGTCCACGCGCGACTTCTCGAGCCGATCGAGGACGCCGGCCAAATCGTAGAGCCGCTGCTCCACCACGATCTGGCCGTCGAGAAACGTCAGCAGCCGAACGATCTGGTACTCAATGCGACGTCCCGTGGGCGGCAGGCCAAAGAGCACATCAGCATATGTGGCGCTGGCCGTGCTGACTTCCGCCACACGGTCGCCTTCGTGGATGAACGGCGGGTCTTCGGGAAAGATGCTGTAGTCGGGCGCCAGCTTGAAGAACTCCTCGAACGACCGCCTGATGGCGGCGCGGCCGGTCAGCGTCTTGAATATCGGGCTGAAGACGATGGCGTCCTCGGCGTACAGGCGCATGAGGGCGTCGAGATCGCGTGCGCTGTGTGCGTGGTGATACCGGCGCAGCAGCTCGGCGGCTTCAGTTCTCGTCACAGCAGCGAGCCCGACACGACGACTCCCGATTCAATCCAAATCATGGTGCGTCCCTGAGCATCCGAGTCTAGCGCGGACCAGGGCCTGCCTCCGCGCGTTTTCGTTGCGCTGACGGGACCCGAGGGCGTATAAATAGGCGGTCATCATGCCGGTCATACTCGCCGGGCGTCGCCTCTCTCTGCTCGCGGCCACGATGCTGGCCGCGTGCCTCGCCGCGCTGCCGCTCGCGCTCGACGTGCGGGCGCAGGCCCAGGCCGGCTC
>JBAUGX010000150.1:0-4203 GCA_049679965.1 Vicinamibacterales bacterium | reverse complement strand
GGCCACGCCCGTGCCGGTGCCGCCCACCGGGGCGCCGGCCGCGGTTTCGGTCGTCGTCTGCTCGCTGATTGACAGCACGACCATGTGCACCGTCACCGGGCGGCTGGCGATCTGATTCCGCAGCCGGTTGAGCATCCGCTGCCAGTCTCCACCGCTCCCGTCGGTGCTGTTGGTGGTGACCACCATGATCGTGGGGAACGAGTTGTCCTTCTCCCGGTCAATTCGATCGGCCGCTTCCGCGAGGCCCTCGAGGAACTTGGGGGAGCCGCGGTCCGGCACCACCAGGTCGATGCCTCGCCAGAAATCCCGTCGTTCTTCCGTCGGCCGTACAATCCATCGGGGCTGCGGGGCCAGCGTCACGAGCGACACCTCCGTGCCGTCCGGGATCTCGAAGAGGAAGCGGCGCAATCCCTCGCGCAGCAGGGGCAGGGCGTTGAGCATCGCCGAACCGGCGTCGGCGCCGCTGTTGCGCGGCGCCACCTGCAGCGAGGTGGGCATCGCCTCGGATGACGCCGCGCCGTTATCGAGAAGCACCGTCAGCTTCATCGGCCAGTTGGCCGGCTCGAGCTTGATCGACGGGCAGGCCGTCCCGTCGATTGTCATCGAGATCTGAGAAGCCTCGAGGTTGGTCACCGGCGCACCGTTGCGGTCGATGACGCTCAAGAACGCATACGGCGCCTGCTCAACCTGGGCGTGCGTCCGGAGGCCTGGCAGGACACCGGTTAGCATCGCGAGCGCGAGGCCGGCGCTGAAGCGATTCATGTTAGGGCAGCCGGCCATCGCGCGTGACCGCCACGCTGCGCGCGCCCGGGTACGACGTGAACACCGACATCTGCGGCGCCTTTGCCCCGGCCTGTTCGCAGCTGACCCGGTACTGATGGCTCTGACGAAAGTTACTTCGTGCGATCTGCTGGCCGTACTCGGGCAACAAAGTGAGGAGCGTGCTGGGAGCGGCGATGCTCTCGTACCGGCCGCCGGTATCCTTCGTCAGGGCGAGGCCAATCTGGCTCTGCAGCGCGCCCATCACCTTGAGCGCGAGCCCCGGGCGGCTGACCACCGAGCCGCCGTCCGCGACATTGCCGGTGGCCGACCCGATGGCTCCAGCCACCGGCGCCCCGGCCGCCGTCTGCGCGGTCCTCCGGTCGGAGATCGCCAGCATCAGGACGTGCACGGTGACGGGGTGCTTCAAGACCTGCTCGCGCAGACGGTTGAACATTCGCTGCAGATCCCCGCCGCTGCTTTCGGCGCCGTTGGTGGTAATCACCAGGAGCGTGAAGAAGAAGTCGCCCTTCTCCTTGTCGATGCGATCGGCCGCCTCGGCCAGCCCTTCGACGAGTTTGGTCGAGCCCGAAGCCACCATGCGATCGACACCCCGCCAGAAATCCTGGCGTTCGGCCGTCGGCCGCACGATCCATCGCGGCTGCGGGGCCAGCGTCAGCAGCGAGGTTTCGATGCCGTCCGGGACCTCGAAGAGAAACCGGCGCAGGCCTTCGCGGATCGTCGGCAGCGCGTCCACCGACGCGTCGCCGTTGTCGACGAGCACGGCCAGCTTCATCGGCCACTCGATCGGCTCGAGCCGGATCGGCCTGCACTCGGCGCCGTCGAGCGTCATCGAGACTTGTGATGGCTCGAGGTCGGAAACCGGCACCCCACTGCCGTTGAACACGCTGATGAACGCGTGCGGCGCCTGCCAGGCCTGCGCGAGCAGGGCGCCGCCGCCCAGCGCGACCGCGAGGACGAGGCCGCCGGCGGCGAGCGCCACGCCAGTCACGGAACTACTTGCCCGCCCCGATCTGGCCGTTGCGCGTCACGATCACGTCCGCGACGCGCGGGTCGGACGTCGACAACGACATCGCCGGATCCTTGGCCGTCGAGCCTTCGCAGGTGACCCGATACTGGTGGCTCTGAAGGTTGGCCGCACGGGCGATGAGCTTGGCGAACTCCGGCATCAGCGTGGTGATCCGGCTGGCCGCGCCGATGTTGTCGTAGTGGCCGCTGGTGCTCTGCGTGATGGCACGGCCGATGCTAATCTGGATTCCGCTCGTTCGAAGCGCGGCCTGTCCCGTGAGCGAGTACATGAGCACGTGCATCGTCAGGGGGCGCAGGGGAATCTGGGCTTGCAGCTTCTTCCATGTGTCGTCGATGTTGCCGTTGCTGCCCTCACTGCCGTTTGTCGTAAAGACCATCATCGTGTAAAAGGCGTCGCCCTTTTCCTTGACGATGCGGCCCACGGCTTCGCCGAGGCCGTCCAGGAGCTTTGCGACGCCGGCGTCTGGAGCCAGCAGGCCAGACGCCTTCGCGATCGCCTGGCGGTCGGTCGTGGCACGCAGGAGGGGCCGTGGCTGAGGCGCGAGGACGTAGATCGCCACTTCCACGCCGTCGGGTACCTCGGCGAGGAAGGCTTTCAGCCCGTCGCGCAGGGAGGGGAGGTCGTTGCGCATGCTGACGCTATTGTCGAGGAGGACGGTCAGCTTCATCGGCCAGTTGATCGGCTCGACCTTGACAGATGGGCACCGAGCGCCGTCCAGAGTCAACGACACTTGGGAGGGTTCGAGATTTGTTACTGGTTCGCCGAGACGGTCGAGGGCCACCAGAAACACCGGCGCGGCCGCCCCCGCCTGGGCCTGGCCGCTCACGCGGGCTCCCAACCCGAGTATGGTGGCCGCTGCCAAGGCGGAGCCTATGACCGCGAAGCGTCGAGCTGAGAGGTGTCGCATGCTGACCTCCAGTCTGCCGGGTGGATGAGAATGCGGCCATCCTAACGGGTTCACATGTAGGGGTCAATCACGATCCGGGTTCATAGTACGATTGGGCCTTTCGACCGCCTTCGCGCCTTTGGCGCTTCGGCGAGTCTCGCCGGAGCTCGCTAGGCGAGCGAAGGCGGAAGGATCCGCCCTCATGCCGACCCTGAACAGCTTCAAGACCCGGACCGCCCTCACCGTCGGTGGCCGCACCTCCCAGATCTACAGCCTGCCGGCGCTGCAGGCCGCCGGCTTCCCGGGGATTGCACGGCTCCCATTCTCGATGAAGATCCTCCTGGAGAACCTCCTGCGCCAGGAGGACGGCCGCTTCGTGAAAGCGGCCGATATCGAGGCCCTGGCACGGTGGGACGTCAAGAGCGGCGCGCAGAAGGAAATCTCCTTTGCGCCGGCGCGCGTGCTGCTGCAGGACTTCACCGGCGTCCCGTGCGTCGTCGATCTGGCCGCCATGCGCGAGGCGGTCGCGCGGCTGGGCGGCGATCCCAATCGCGTCAACCCGCTGCAGCCGGTCGAGCTGGTCATCGATCACTCGGTGCAGGTTGACTACTTCGGCCAGGCGAACGCCTTTCAGCTGAACGCCGAGCTCGAGTTCTCGCGCAATAAAGAGCGCTACGCCTTCCTGCGCTGGGGCCAGAACGCGTTCAAGAATTTCCGCGTCGTGCCGCCCGACACGGGCATCGTCCATCAGGTCAACCTCGAGTACCTCGCCCGCGTCGTCGTTTCCGTGGACACGCCCGATGGCCCGGTCGCGTACCCCGACACGCTCGTCGGCACCGACTCGCATACGACGATGGTCAATGGGCTGGGTGTCGTGGGGTGGGGTGTTGGCGGGATTGAGGCCGAAGCGGCGATGCTCGGGCAACCTATCTCGATGCTGATTCCGCAGGTTCTGGGGGTCCGGCTGACGGGCGCGATGCCTGAGGGCGCCACCGCCACCGACCTCGTGCTGACCGTGACCGAACGGCTGCGCAAACACGGCGTGGTGGGGAAGTTCGTCGAGTTCTTCGGTCCGGGCCTCGAGCATCTGACCATTGCCGACCGCGCCACGCTCGGGAATATGTGCCCGGAGTACGGCGCCACTATTGCGATCTTTCCAATCGACGGGATGACGCTCGACTACCTGCGGCTCAGTGGCCGCGAGGAATCACGCGTCCAGCTCGTGGAGGCGTACGCCAGGGCGCAGGGGATGTTCAGGACGGCGGGCGATCCGGATCCGGTGTATTCGGACACCATCGAGATCGACGTCGCTGCGATCGAGCCATGCCTGGCAGGACCGAGACGCCCGCAGGATCGCGTGTCGGTCAAGCAAGTGAAGAGCGGGTTCCAGGCGGCGTTGGGGTCGCTGCAGGCTGCAAGCAAGAAGTCCGCGAGCGCTGTGGCTGTGCTCGAGCCGCCGGCGGCGCCAGGGAAGGGCGTTCAGCTCGACCACGGGTCGGTCGTGATC
>JBAUGX010000149.1:0-3649 GCA_049679965.1 Vicinamibacterales bacterium | reverse complement strand
GCTCAGCCTGGTAGAGCACTCGGTTCGGGACCGAGGGGTCGGAGGTTCAAATCCTCTCGCCCCGACCAATCAAACCCTTGAAGGGCCCGCGAGCGCGGGCTTTTTTCATGCATTCAGCAGACTGCATTTTGTTCAGCGGCGGCGCAGCCGGCGCCGAAGCGGCGTTCGGGACGTGCGCCGAGCGCCACGGCATCGAAGAAGTCAACTTCACATTCGAAGGCCATCACGAGGTTCGGCGGCGCGGTGTGCGCGCGCTCAATCATGAAGAGCTGCAGGCAGGTGACGTCAGTCTCGAGTACGTCTCCAAACTGATGAACCGCCGGTACTCCGAGGGCGTCACGATCCGGAAGGTGCTGCAGACGTTGTGGTATCAGGTGAACTCCGGCCAGGAGATCTATGTCATCGGGACGATTCTCGCCGACAACACGGTGCGTGGCGGCACGGGCTGGGGCGCCGAATTCGCAAAGCTGTGCAACAAGCCGCTGTACGTCTTCGACCAGGAGAAAGACGCGTGGTTCAAGTGGACCGGCATCGCGTGGCAGGCGCTCGGCGCGACGACGGGTCCCGTCATTACCCATCCCCACTTCACGGGAACTGGGACGCGCAATCTCCAACCGAACGGACTTCGGGCGATCGAGCAGCTCTACGCTCGTTCATTCGCGCGCTGATTCTGGGTGGCCATGTCAATCGAGGTAGAGGTCAATCTCAAGATTCCCAGGGTGAAGACCCCGGTGCTCGATGAAAAGGGCTATCCCATCGACAACAGTTCCGTGAGATTCACCCGGCTGATCCAACTGCCAGCACTTCCGCAGCCGGGCGCACCTCTTGAGTTCACGACACGCGACGGGAAGACCCTCGCCTGTGAGGTCACGAGAGCGGACTGGCATGATGAACGAGCGCTGTTCGTCCTGTCCTGCAAGTATGCCAAGCGATCCATGCCTGCAGACGAATGCGCCTCGTTGTTCAACGATGCCGACTGGCACATCAAGCCTCTCCTGGCGTGAGATCCTGGCTGTCATGGCCCGCGCTGTTGCAGACATTGTTCGCGCACGTCCGCCTCGCGGTCCGGCTCGTGCGCGAGCCGCGCGTGCCCGTACTGATGAAAGCGCTGCCGCTCGGGGCCCTGCTCTACGTGGTCTCGCCGATCGACCTCATCCCTGACGTTCTCCCCGTTCTGGGAGAGATCGATGATCTCAGCCTGGTCGTGATTGCCCTGGTCGTCTTCCTCCGTCTCTGTCCGGCGGCGGCGACGGCGTTTCACCGCGCGGCGATCGCGCAGGGCCGGCGGTACTCCCCGATGCCCTCGACCTCCGATTTCATCGACGCGGAGTGGCGTCGCGAGTAGCGGTTTCATGTATAGTTAGAGGGCTTTAATCAGGCAGCAAAGAGGGAACGTGTCGAAGATTCGAGTACATCTGATCAATCCGAGCAATTTCTCGTATGGCGTGGCCGTCATCACGCCACGGTGGCTCTACGTGCTCGCGGCGGCGACGCCGCGGTCGTGGGGCGATCCCCATATCGTGGACGAAACGCTCGAGACGCTCGACCCGACGACCATCTCGGCCGGCGATGTGGTCGGCATCGGCATCCATACAGGCAACGCGCTGCGCGGCTACGAGATCGGCCGGATCGCCCGGGAGCGCGGCGCGTGGGTCGCATTCGGCGGTATTCACGCCACGCTCTTTCCAGAAGAAGTGTTCAAGGAGGGCGGCGCCCACGCGGTCGTCAAGGGTGACGGAGATCTGGTGTGGCAGCACGTCGTTGAGGATTGCGTCGCCGGCAAGCCCGCCCGGATCTACGAAGGTGGCCGCGTGTCAGGCGATCAGTTTTTTCCGGCGCGGTGGGATCTGCTGCCCAAAGGCCGGTACATGTGGGCGTCGGTGCAGACCGTGCGCGGCTGTCCGAAGCATTGCTCGTTCTGTTCGGTCTGGCGTACCGACGGCCAGGAGCCGCGCCAGCGTACCGTGGACGCGGTGATCCGCGAGATCGTGCAGCTCCGGCGGGCCGGATTCCGTTTCATCGCGCTCGCCGACGACAACTTCTATCCTGTGACCCTCGCCGATCTGGCGGCCGCCAAGCGGAAGTCCGACCAGAGCCGCTTCCACGAACTGCAGGCGATGCGCGACGAGCGGTTCGAGCTCATGAGGCAGCTCGCGCTGCTGCCAAACGATCTGGTGCTCTTCACCCAGATCACCATGGAGGCCGCCGAGGATCCCGCGTTTCTCGACGCCATGCGCGGGGCGCGCATCAAGGGTGCGCTCGTCGGCGTCGAGTCCGTCACGGCCGAGGGACTCAAGGATGTGTACAAGGGCTTCAACCTCTACGGCGACGAGCTGGCCGCCCGGCTCCGCGCCTTCAAGCGCGCCGGCGTCCACGTGCTCGGATCGTTCATCTTCGGCCTTCCGAGCGATCGGGCCAGCACGTTCGACGCGACGCTCGCGCTTGCGCATCAGGCCGACATCACGTTTGCGCAGTTCGTCCTGCTGACGCCATTCCCGGGCACGATCGACTACGACAAGTGGGTGAAGGAGAACGAGGCCACGGCGATGCGCGTGGACAACATTCCGATCACCACCCACTGGCTGATTCCCGAGAGTCGCCGGCCAAAAATGTGCATCGCGCATCCGACGATGGCCGAACAGGAAATCCGTGCGCGGACGCAGCAGGTCTGGGATCGCTTCTACTCCCTCAAGGCGGTCTGGGCCCGTTCGCGCGTGCTCCAATCGTTCAAGTCCCGCCTCGCATTCGTGCTCATCTCGAAACTGTACCGCTCGATGTACGCGAATACGGGCATCTCGACGGACAGCGCCCGGGTGAAGCGATCGACCCGGTCGGCGCGGTGGCTGGCCGCGGTGGCCAGGCGCCTGTTCGTCGCCGCGCCGATGCCAGAGCTGGTAATGCCGGGCGGCCAGCCGCTGAACGTCGCGGTCTTGGAGTGAAGTTTTCGATCGGAATATCGGGAATGTCGCGGCGCGGCGGGGCGGGGCGCAGAGCCTCGTCGAATGGTTCTCTTCAGTGGAGGAATTATGAAGCAGGTGTGGATGGCTGCGGTGTTGGGCATCGCGGTGCTCGGTCTGGCGCTGCCCGTGCGGGCGCAGGAACTCAAGGTTGGCGACCCGGCGCCGAATTTCAGGCTGCAGGCGACCGACGGAAAAACGTATCAGCTGTCGGACTTCAAGGGCAAACAGGCGGTCGTGATTGCCTGGTTCCCAGTGGCGTTCACCCGCGGCTGCACGATCGAGTGCAAGTCGCTGGCGGACAACGGCGACAAGATCAGGGTGTATGACGTGAGCTACTTCATGGCGAGCGTCGATACCCTCGACAAGAACATGGAATTCGCGAAGGCCACGACCGTGACGCTCCAGGGTCGCGGTGGCGCTCCCGCGACGGTGGTCGAAAAGAAAGAAGCGGACTTCCCGCTGCTGAGCGACCCGACGAAGGCGACCGCGACGGCGTACGGCGTCCTCAATCAGGGCGGCGTCGCGAATCGCTGGACGTTCTACATCGACAAGAATGGCGTCATTGCCTTGATCGACAAGATGGTCGCGCCTGCGACGTCGGCCGAGGACATGTTGACCAAGCTCGGCGAACTGAAGGTCGCCCGCCGCTAGAAGCCCCTTACTCGAAGGTTGTGAGGCCGGTGCGATCC
>JBAUGX010000148.1:0-13661 GCA_049679965.1 Vicinamibacterales bacterium | reverse complement strand
CGTCCGGCTCAAGCCGGACGCCACAGCAGCCAGTGTCGTCGAAGGCCACAGGCGTGGGGTCCGGCTTCAGCCGGACCGCCGCGGCGTCCGAGCCGCGGCCGAGTCCGCAGCCTCAGCGAACGGCTCGCCCTGAGCCTGTCGAAGGGCTGACGAACTTCAAGGACACCCTGCTCGCCGAAATCCGCAAGACGAAGGCCGTCTTCTACAACACGGTCGTGGCCCAGGCCCAGAAGATAGAGATAGCCGGCGATCGCATGACCTTTGTGTTCTCGCCCAGCCAGCGCACGCTGCGGGAGATGTTCGAGCAGAACCGCGCGTGGCTCGAGGGGCTGGCGCAGCAGGTGAGCGGACGCAGGATCGCCGTGGCTGGCGAGCAGACCGCCGCGCCGGCGCCGGCTGCGACGAGCGTCCCCGACAGGAAGACGACCCTCCGAGAGGAGGCGCTCGCGGACGCCAGCGTGCAGGCGCTGCTCGAGGTCTTCCCGGCCGACATTCGCGACATCGAGGAAATCTAGATGAACCTTCAGCAGATGATGAAACAGGCCCAGGAGATGCAGGAGCGCCTGCAGAAGCAGATGGCCGAGCTGCGCGTCGAGGGCAATGCCGGCGGCGGCATGGTGACCGTCGTCGTGAACGGCGCGAAGCAGATCCAGTCGATGAAGATTGATCCCGAGGTGGTCTCGAAAGACGATGTGAGGATGCTCGAAGACCTGATCGTCGCCGCCGTCAACGATGCCCAGCGGAGAGCCGACGAAGAGATGGCGCAGAAGATGGGCGGATTCCTGCCGCCAGGACTGCTGAAGTGAAAAGTCAAAACTCAGAAGTCAAAAGGACTGAGCCGAGCTACTTTCGCCTCTTCAGTGTGCACTCTGGACTTCTAATTTTTAACTCTTAACTTTTAACTTTGATGTCTCTCCCCGATCCCCTGTTGCGTCTCATCGAGGAACTGCAGCGTCTGCCGGGCGTTGGCCCGAAGAGCGCGCAGCGGCTGGCGTTCCATATTCTCAGGACGCCGCGCGAAGAGGCCGACCGGCTGACCGCCGCCGTGCGCGAGGTCAAGGAGCGGGTGACGTACTGCTCGGTGTGCAACAACATCACCGACGTCGATCCCTGCGCGTATTGCAGCAACGACGGCCGCGACCACCGCGTCATCTGCGTCGTCGAAGAGCCGCAGAACGTCTCGGCGATCGAGAAGACGCGGGAGTTCAAAGGGGTGTACCACGTTCTGATGGGCGCGCTGTCGCCCCTCCAGGGGGTGGGCCCGGACGATTTGAAGATCAAGGGCCTGTTGTCGCGCGTGGCGGCCAATGGCGTCTCCGAGGTCATTCTCGCGACCAATCCGAACGTCGAAGGCGAGGCGACGGCGATCTATCTCGCCCGGCTCCTCAAGCCGTTTGGCATCAGGGTCACGCGCATTGCGATGGGGCTGCCGGTGGGCGGAGATCTCGAGTACGCCGACGAAGTGACGATGCACAAATCGCTCGAAGGACGCCGTGAGGTCTGAGCGACGGTGAAGACGCTGCCACAATCCCTCGAGCTGTCGGCCGCCGTCCTGCTGGTGGTCGGCGGCGCCGTCGCGTGTTTTGCCGGCTATCGATTGTTCCGGATGGTGATCGCGATTTACGGATTCGTCCTCGGTGCGATGATCGCCATCGCCACGATGGCGCCCACGAGCTGGCTCGCGATGATCATCACGGGGGTGCTCGGCGGTGCGGCCGGCACGTTGATTCTGGCCGTCGTCTACTTCCTGGGAATCGCGCTCGTGGGCGCCGGACTCGGCGCCATGCTGGCGCATGCCGGCTGGAGCTACGCGCGCGGCGGCGATCCGCCCACCTCGGCGGTCATCGTGCTGACGCTCTCTGGCGCGATCGGCGCCATGGTGCTGCAGAAGTACATGACGGTCCTGTCGACGGCGTTTATCGGCGGATGGACGATGATCGTCGGCGGTCTGGCGATTGCGAGCGCTCGGGGGCCCGGGTCGAGTCTCTCGGCGAGTGGGCTGTGGATTCCGTATCCCCTCGTGCCCGAGCCGGCGCGGCCGTGGGTGCCCGCCGCCTGGCTGGCGCTCGGCCTCATCGGCACGACGGTGCAGGTGGGCCTGACGGCGCGGAAAAAGAAGAAGAAGTAACCGTCAAGGCTTGGGGATGGCGCCCGTGGCCTGCTTGAGCAGGTGCAGCATCTCGATCGGCAGCGGAAAGATGATCGTCGAGTTCTTTTCTGCGGCGATTTCCGTCAACGTTTGCAGGTAGCGGAGCGTGATGGCGATAGGTTCGGAGGAAATCACGTTGGCGGCCTGCGCCAGCTTCACGGAGGCTTCGAGCTCGCCGGCGGCGTGAATGATCTTCGCGCGCTTTTCGCGCTCGGCTTCGGCCTGCCTCGCCATCGCCCGCTGCATGTTGTCCGGCAGATCCACGTGCTTCACTTCGACCGAAGAGACCTTGATCCCCCAGGGGTCGGTGTGCTGGTCTAGGATCTGCTGCAGTTGCTGGTTCAGGCGTTCCCGCTGAGACAGCAAATCGTCCAGGTCAACCTGCCCCAGCACGCTCCTGAGCGTCGTCTGCGCCAGCTGCGACGTCGCATAGTTGTAGCTCTCGACCTCCACGATCGCCCGGCGCGGATCCATCACGCGGAAGTACACGACCGCGTTCACCTTCACCGAGACGTTATCTCGCGTGATCACGTCCTGCGGTGGCACGTCGTGCACGACCGTGCGCAGGCTGACGGTCACCATGCGATCGATCGGCGCGAACACGAGGACGACGCCAGGCCCCTTGGGCGCCGGCAGGAGCTTCCCCAGCCGGAAGATGACGCCTCGCTCGTACTCGGCGAGGATCTTGATCGAGCTGATCACGTAGATCGCGAGGATGACAGCGACGATGAGGGCCGGAGAAAACGGCATGGAGGAGCCTCAGTTCTTGCGAACGGTTAACGTCAAGCCGTCGATTTTCAGAATCCGGACGGCCGCGCCCTGGGGAATCGCTTCGGCTGAGGCCGCCTGCCAGATCTCGCCGTGGATGGCGACGCGTCCAGGCTGGTCCGGCTCGATGGCGGAGAGCGTCTGGCCGATGTGATCGATCATGCCGGCTTCGCCCGTGGCCGGCGGCTGGCGCATGGCCCTGACGCCCAGTCTGGCGAGCATCGCGGCGATCCCGGTGAATCCGACAACGACGGGCAGCACGACCCACAGGCTCAGCTGAAGCTCGGGCACCGACGAATCCATCAGGATGAGCGATCCGAACACGAGGCTCACCAGCCCGCCGACTGTCAGCAGTCCGTAGCTCGTCACCTTGATTTCGAGGCCAAAGAGCAGGAGGCCGAGAAGAATCAGCAGCACGCCGGCGTAGTTGACCGGCAGCAGCTGGAGCGCGAAGAAGGCGAGCAGCAGCGACACACCGCCGACGATGCCCGGGAGAATGGCGCCCGGCGACCAGAGCTCGATCGTCAGGCCCAGCATCCCGAGGCTCATCAGCATGTAGGCAATCGTCGGGTTGGCAATCGTGCTGAGCACGCGCTGTCGCAGGCTCATCTCGACCGGCACCACCTGGGCGCCGGCCGTCTTGAGGACGACCGGAGTACCGTCGAAGCGGTTGATCGAACGGCCGTCCAGCTGGCGAATGAGATCCGGCACATCCGACGCGATCAGATCGACGAGCGGAGGAGAGGCCGTCCGCGCTTCGGTCTCGGTGAACGCCCGGCTCTCGTTGACCGCTTCCTCGGCCAGCGGCACGTTCCGATGGCGTGAGGTCGCGAGCGTCCGGACGTAGGCCGCCACGTCCGCCGCTGCCTTCTTGGCCATCGTATCGTCCATCTTTTCGCCGTTGCCGGCGACCGGATGGGCGGCGCCGATGTGGGTGCCTGGCGCCATGGCGGCGACATCGGCGGCGATGGTCAGGATGAAGCCGGCCGACGCGGCACGCGCGCCCGAGGGGCCGATGAAGACGGCAACCGGGGTCTTGGCCGCCAGCATGTGCGTCACGATTTCCCGAGTGGAGTCCACGAGGCCGCCCGGCGTGCGCAACGTGAAGACGACCAGCGCCGCCCCGGACCGATCGGCGCGATCCATCGTCTCGATCATGTATTCGGCGGAGACCGGATGAATGATCGCGTCGACTTCGGCAGAGTACACGACGGGTGCGACCGTCGCCGTGTCGGCGAGGAGCGCCGCCATGAGACCGGCGGCGCAGGTGAGCCAGAGAAGACCGGTGAGCGTCCGAGCGACCCGAGCCATGGACCGAGCCATCATACGCTTGATCCCCGTGACGCCCGTCGGTGGGGCGGTTTCGGGGCGGCGGGGTTGGGGTAGAATAGCCGGTCTGTCCGCGCGCGTCGGCGCTTGCCGTGTTCCTCAGTAGCTCAATGGCAGAGCATCCGGCTGTTAACCGGAGGGTTGCTGGTTCGAATCCAGCCTGAGGAGCCAACTTTCCCAAGAAAATCGCGCATCTTGATCGTGGCTTGAGCACCCTCGGACCGACGTTGCCTTTTTCTTGCCTTTTTCCTCCTGGTCTTCTTGGGCTTCGGCGGCGGCGGCGGATCGAGCAGGCTGACTTCGGCCGACAGGAACGCCGGCGACAGATGCGCGTAGCGCATCGTCATCTTGAGCGACTGATGGCCGAGCAGCTCGGCGACGCTGCGCAGCGACGCACCGCGCATCATGAGCCAGGACGCAAAGGTGTGCCGCAGATCGTGCCACGTGAAGTCCGAGATATCGGCGAGTTCCAGGGCAGCGTGAAACCCGTTCTTGATGTCCTGGACCGGCTCACCCGCGCTCGGGCCGGACTTGTGTGGGAACACCCACGGACTTTCAGGGTTGCGATCGGCATGTAACGTCTCGAGCGTGCGCTTGGCGGTCGCGTTCAGTGGGAGAGAGAGCGGCCGACCGGTCTTCGTCCGCGGAATCCTGATCACATTGTTCGCGAGATCCACCTGGTCCCATCGGAGATTGAACAAGCTGCCGCGCCGCAGGCCCGTGTGAAGCGCCAGGACGATTTTCTCCTCGAGATACGGGGACGTCGTGATCGTCCGAGCCGCCTTGATCAGCCTGTCGTACTCCTCTCGGGTCAGGTAACGGAGTCGAGAGTTGTCGTCGTGGAACAGCTTCACCCGCCGGACCGGATTCGAGACGGCGAGCCGGTGCGCGATGCACCAGTTGAAGAAGGCTTTCAGGACCGCCAGGTCCTTATCTGTCGTGCTGCGCGCGACCTTCTGCGCGCGCTTCAACTTGAAGTCCTCCACCTGCTGGGACGTGACCCTCGCCAACTGTGTTTCCGATCCGAGATGCTGCTCCAGGAGCGCCAGCGAGGGCACCACGTAAGTCTTGTGAGAGCGGTGTTGGACCTCTGAGTACGCGCGATATTGCTCCATTGCGGTGCCCACCGTGACGTTCCGCGCGGCGCGCTCGTCCCACGTGCCATTTTCGAGCTTGGCCTGTTCGGTCGCCCAGAAACGCAACGCTTCGCGTTCGCGGCGCAGGCGTTTGCGGACCCGGGAACCGTCTGGATAGTGAATCTCAACGAGCCAGCGATTTCTCGCCGGGTCCCACGCCGGCCCCTTTGAGAAGTCGCGGTTCCTTCGTTCTGCCGTGTCCAATGTTCTGTCTCGCCTTAATCGTACAGCTTGCGACAAAGCGGTCAAGCACGCTGCGGCGGATGCGCACGATGCCGTTCCCATATTTCACGATCTCGATCTTGCCGTCCGAGATCCAGTGCCGGAGTGTCCACGGGCGAATGCCCAGGAAGCCGGCCGCTGCCACCACGTTCAGGAGTTCATCGGAAGCCACAATGACCTCATCCAACGCGACAATCCCCTGGACCAGGCAGACCAGGGTGGGCGCACGGGCGCTCTCTTTACGGGCTCTTGCGCACCCAGCGTCCGATCGCCCGCCGGTACGGAGGATTCATCCATGGAGCCGGTCCAGCGTCAGCGAAGGCCATCCCGTTAGCTGGTCGCCGGCTCACGGGATCATCGCCCGGTGCTCGCCGGCATCAAGGCTCTTCGCTTCGCTACGACCCGCCTGCTCAGTCCGGGCTGCGGCCTTGACGCCCGCTCCGCGCCGAGCCTCCGTTGGGCTCTTACGCCGGCGCCCTCGTGATCTGATCTCTACGCATGCGAATTGCAAATGCTTCCTGGCAAGATCCGTGCGCGCGGGGTTGTGTCATGTCGACGTCGCTCTCTGCTGCGCGTCAGGGCGCTGCGTGGGCGCAAGCGAGCGGCTGTCGCGCGCATATACCGCACGGTCGAACGGGACTTGCGGGCGTGCATCGCGAGCCCGTGGTCCTGGCACCGGCCCCGGTGCCCCGAGCGACGTGCGGTTGGTTGAATAGATCTAACTGTGCGAATGAGGTTCAGCCGGTCAATTCTGACCCGGGGTCATGCCCCCGGTCCGGATCTGGTCCCCACGGCCGGCGGCTTTGGCGACGCGAGGTCGAACACCGCGCGATCGTGTGGACGCATGAGCCGCGTGTCCATCCAGCGCAGGAGCTCCGCCTTGGAATGGAGGGGCGGGACTCCTTGGTGCTCAATCGCGGCCAGGACCGCGCCGCCAATCAGGATCTTTCGACGCGTGTCCTGTTTGCGTTCAGTCTGGCTGGCGCGAGCCAGGAGCCGGTCCTTCTCGGCCCGCAGCCGCGCCAAGTGTTCGTCGAGCGCCTGGATGCGGGCGCGAAGTTCGCGAGTCTGCGACATCGTCTTCTCCGAGTCGCAGCCGGATGCAGCGGACGTGCCGACGGGCAGGCGGTCGCCAATAGCTGCTTCGTAAGCGCGCGCGCAGGCCGGGTCAAGGCCGTTAGCCCCGCGACGCGGGGTCAGAGCAAAGCGGAGAGCCTTGACGCGGGTAAGCACGCGCCACTATGGGTTCGACAAGCGACCGCGTACAAGCGGGGGGGGTTGAAACAGCTGGCGGTTGGGCAAAGCGCGGCCTGACGGAGGCGTGAGCCGACCGGAAGGCGCACTTTGGCGTTTCTTCGAAACGGCCCCACTGCGTGCGCCTTCCGTTCGGCAGATGGGGGAGAACGCGACATGACGAAATTTCTCGATCGCACGATCGAGCCGCCCGGCGGCGGCCGCGCCGCAAGTGGCGGTAGCTTCTACCACGTCTCGTTTCGATCCGGGTCGCGATCGAGAGGCTCGTGCGCCGTCTCCGCGCACGACTACCTCGCACGTAAGGGCGAGTACGAGGACACCGAGCGCGACCCGGCGATCTACAGCGAATCCGATCATCTGCCGGCGTGGGCCGAAGGCGACGCCCGCGCGTTCTGGGATGCTGCGGATCTCTACGAGCGCGCCAATGGCCGCCTGTACCTCAGCGCTGACTATGCCCTGCCGGCGGATTTCGATGAGGACGAGTGGATCAAGCTCGCCCGAGGCTTCGCCCAGGAACTAACCGCCGAGGAACGCCTCCCGTACACGCTGGCCATCCATGCCGGCCGCGATGAGGACGGCCACGCACACAATCCACACGCCCATCTGATGATCTCCGAACGCCAGAACGACGGCCTCGAGCGCACGCGCGAGGGCTGGTTCCGTCGCACGAATGCGCAGGACCCGGCCCGCGGAGGCGCGCCGAAGAGCCGGACGTTCCACGGCCGCGAGTGGGTCGAACAGGCCCGCGAACGCTGGGCTGATCGCCTCAACGAGGCGTTCGAGCGCGCAGGGAGCCCCGAGCGGGTCGATCATCGCAGCTACGAGCGGCGGGGTGTCGATCGACAACCTGGCCAGCACATCGGGCCATCCGCTGCCTATCAGGTCGACCGAGGCGAGCCCCACGACCGGCTCGACTATGCGGCGACGATCGGGGACGACCGCGACCGCTTGGATGCCGTCGAGAGGGCGATCACGAATCTCGAAGCCGAGCGCGGTGGCTTGGCGCACCAAGTGGAGCGCCTTGAGGAATATCCGGTCTCACGCGGCGGGGGCGGCTGGGGTGCGCCTGGCCGCGATGATGATTCCGCACGCGGGAGATAGCCATGCCGAATGCGCTCGACATGTTCCGAGCCCAGCGCGAGGCCGCCGATCAGGTGCACGCGCGCTTGCGAGAGGTCGCCGCCCTCTTGTCCGAACTGCAGGCACGGCTAGACACCGTGGCTGCAAACCGGGAGTTTCGCGCCCTGCTGCAGGACCAAGCGACCCTGCTCGCGCGGACGGAGTCCTTCTTGACCCAAGTCCGGTACGTCCGCGAGCAGGAAGCCGCACGTTTCTGGCCGGGTGTCTGGCGCCGCTGGGTGCTCGCCCTGGGGTTCGCGTTAGCCGCCGCGGCGGTAGCCGGCGCCGGCTACGCATGGGCGACGCGGCCGTACGCGGCGGAACTCGCGGAGCTGCGGTCACGGGCCCAACTCGCGGACGCGATCGCGCGACGGACGATGACCATGAGCCCCGCTGAGAAGCGACAGTTCGACACCCTGATGCAATGGAATGCGCCCGCACGGCGGTAATTCGTCATGCCAGCGTCGTTTCGAGCCGCTTGCATGATCCGGCAATATCATCTAATGTTTAGACCGTATTGAGGTGGCATGATGGAACGTGTGGAGCTGAAGCTCAAACAGGCGAGTGCGGTGCTGGGGGTGCCGGAGAAAGACCTCCAGAACTTCGTGCAGGCGCGCGTTCTCAAGCCCCGTCGCCGTCTTGGCCGGTATTACTTTGATACCAATCTGCTGCTGCAGGCGACGGTCGCCATTTATCTCAAGGGGTCGCTTGGGGCCTCGACCCGCTATCTCTCGAAATTCGCGGAAGCTGTCGCCGAGCTTCCGGGCTTTGAGTCCAGCACGCCGGCCATTGTGTGCCTCCGTGCAAGCGCACGGACGAACGAGCCCCCGGTCGAGATCAGGATTCCGCTCGGCGCTCTGGCGAGAGAACTACGGCAGCGGCTGCCGTTGGCGGCTGCTGCGAAGGACTTGCCCCGAGGGCGGAAGCGCCCCGGCTGGAAGCGTGAGTTTCTGGCGTCGGTTCGAGACGCTGCTACCGACCTGGCCGGCATGTCCGAAAAGCAGGTTGCAGACACCGTCAAAGCGTATCGTCGTGAACGGGCCAAAACAGAGTTAACCGTTGTCGCGGAAGCCGCTCCACAGACGGCGTAGGGGCGTCGTGGATACGTCGGTCCTCGTTGCCGGCGTTGCCGGTTTCAAGGAGACAACCACTCCAGCCACGCCGAGTGCCCGACTCCTCCGCGAGTGGCTCGAAGAAGACACGTTCACGTGGCTCGTCACTCAGGAGATCCTCAACGAGTACACCGAAGTCTTGGCGCGGTTAGGCGTCCGGAGAGCGGTGATCGGTAAGATCGTCAATCTCTTGCGCGACGAAGCGGAGTTGATTGAGCCGACGCACTCGATTCGTGCGGAACCAGATCCTGACGATGCGCCTTTTTGGGAATGCGCAGACGCAGGCGCGGCCGACTTCATCGTGACGCTGAACCCGACGCATTTTCCTCAAAGCAAATTGACGGCGAAGGTTATCACGCCAGGTCAGATGCTACCGTCGTCGCGGAAGCAGCGAGTGCTGCGGCGGAGCCGCCAGTGAAGCACGAAGAAACGTTCCCCGGTCACGCCCGCCCCATGAATCGCCGACGCTTGACCATTACCAAATCGGCGAGCCAACCTGCGCGGCCGGCGTGAGATTGATTGGAAGGGATCCAGGTGGAGAAGGTCCCAAAGAAACTCACGACCTTTGGCAGACTTCCCTACCTCCGGCGCAATGGTGTTCCGAGCAGCGATCAGACGACTTTCACCATGCACATCTCGCGGCATGACAGCACGCTGACAATTACCGCGGTCCTCGAGGATCCCGTCTACCTCACGCAGCCGCATATCATCAGCCGAAGCTGGCAGTTGGATCCGACGGCGAACCAAATGCCGGTGCCGGGCCCCTGCGTCCCGGAGGCGGAGTTGGCCGACTTGAAGGGCGACGGCGGTGTTCCCCACTAGCGACGGCATGAGAACATCGGCATACCCTCCTGAGGGTATTGCACGCCAGCACTCGACGCGATATAAGGCTGCGAATGTGGGCCAGTTCTTGCGGGGTAGATCATGCAGAGATTATGGTGAGCTTCTTTGGGACAGAGACGTCGCCCTCGTCTGCCGTTTCTTCGCCGGTGATCAGGCGGAACAACGTCGTCTCGCCGGATCCGTTTGGGCCGACGAGGCCGACCGTCTCGCCGGGATTGAGCTGGAATGAGGCGTCGACGAAGAGGATCTGCCGGCCGTACTGCTTGCTGATGCGGGTCAGGGAAGTCATGCGACCCTCTCAGTCTATCTCTGGTTTCGAGTTGACAATCCTTCGACCGGTCGGCATCGTCGGCGCGTCGGCCGGGTCAATCCGCGCACAGGCGAGAGGGGCAACGATGAAGTCAGTGTTCTTGACGTGCCTGCTCGGAGTCCTATTCCTTCTTGGCGCCGGCGTCGCCGCCCAGAACCCGCAGAACCGCGAGCTCGAAGTCGTTCAGCTCCAGCCGAACTTCTACATGATCGCCGGCGCGGGCAGCAATATTGCGGTGCAGATTGGTCCTGAGGGCGTCGTCCTCGTTGACGCCGGTACCGCGCAGATGGCCGATGCCGTGGTGGCCGCGATCAAGAGGCTGACGAATCAGCCCATTCGCTACATCATCAACACGAGCGCGGACGCCGACCATGTCGCCGGCAACGAGAAAATCGCAAGGGCCGGCAAATCCTTGTTTGGAGGCAATGCTGGCGGCGGCGCCGTGGCAGGAGGCACCGCGGCCAGTAACGACGGCGCGGCCTCGATCATCGCGGCCGAACCTGTGTTGAGCAGGATGAGCGCGCCAACCGGGCAGCAGTCGCCGTTCGCGACGGTCGCGTGGCCAACCGAGACGTTCACCCGAAAGCAGAAAAGTCTGTACCTCAACAATGAAGCGATCCAGGTGATGTACCAGCCGGCGGCGCACAGCGACGGCGACAGCATCGTGTTCTTCCGCCGATCCGATGTCGTGGTCGCGGGCGACGTGTTCGATATGACGCGCTTTCCCGTCATCGACACTGAAAAGGGCGGCAGCATCCAGGGCGAAATCAACGCCTTGAATCGGCTGATGGAAATCGTGGTGCCTTCCATTCCTCTGCCGTTCAAGGAAGGCGGCACGCAGGTGATTCCCGGACACGGCCGGGTGTCCGAGCAGGCCGAGCTCGTCGAGTACCGCGACATGGTGACGATTGTCCGCGACGGGGTGCAGAGCCTCATCAAAAAAGGCTTGACGCTCCAGCAGATCAAGGCGGCCAACCCGACGCAAGGCTTCAGAAGCCGGTACGGATCCGATACAGGACCGTGGACGACCGACATGTTCGTGGAGGCCGTCTACAAGGGATTGACGGTGAAGAGATGACAAGACGCGCTCGGTCGTTACTTGCGGCCGCGATCGCCGTGATGATGGTGGCGTTTGGCGCATGGCGGCCGCTCGCTGGTCAGGGCCGAGCCGGCCAAAATCCCCAGGCACCCCAGCAAGCACCAACCCCGCCCCCGACCGCGAAAGCCGCGGCGCCGATCGACCTGACGGGATCGTGGGTGTCGATTGTGACCGAGGACTGGCGGTGGCGCATGGTCACACCCGCGAAAGGCGACTATCAGAGCGTGCCCATCACCGCCGAGGCCAAGCGCGTCGCCGACTTGTGGGATCCCGCGAAGGACGAAGCGGCCGGTGAAGCGTGCCGATCGTACGGCGCGGCGGGCGTCATGCGTGTACCGGGGCGGCTGCGCATCAGCTGGCAGGACGACAACACCTTGAAGGTCGAGACCGATGCCGGCGCGCAGACGCGGCTGTTCCACTTCGGCGCCTGGAAGGCCCCGCCTCAAGTAAGGCCGACATGGCAAGGCGATTCGGTCGCGGAATGGGAAGTCGGGGGACGTGGCGGGGCGACGACCGGCTCGGCCCCCGGCACCGGCGGCGGAAGCCTCGGCTTCGGCACCCTGAAGGTCGTCACCACGCGCATGCGGCCTGGGTACCTCCGCAAGAATGGCGTTCCGTACAGCGCCGATGCCGTGATGACGGAGTACTGGGACTTGCACAGGGAGCCGAACGGCGACCAGTGGATCGTGATCACCGCGTCTGTGGACGATCCGAAGTATCTGCAGGGGCCGTACGTCACGAGCCCCAACTTTCAGAAGGAATCCGATGGCTCGAAATGGGATCCGACACCCTGCTCGGCGAAATGGTGATGTGATGAAAAAGATAGCGTTGGTCTTCCTCGCGGCAATGGCCATCAGCGCGCCGGCGTATGCGCAGGTGGATCTCGGCGGCAGCTGGGTCAGCATGCAGCACGAGGACTGGGAAGAGCGCGGTCCGGGGCCTGAAGTCGTCGACTATCTGGGATTGCCGCTCAACGCAGAAGGGCGAGCGAGATCCCTGAGGTATTCGACGAGCGCCCTGTCGCTACCGGAGCGGCAGTGCTTGTACTACCCGCCGCACTATCTCGTGCTCGGCCCGCAAGGGCTGCGGTTCTGGGCGGACTTCGATCCCACGAACGGCCAGATCGTGGCCTGGAACATCAGCGCCGCGATCGACCGGGCTGTCATCAAGATCTGGATGGATGGGCGTCCGCATCCTACCGAGAACGCGCTCCATACGTTTGCCGGCTTCACGACCGGTGTGTGGGAAGGCAACACGCTGACGGCCCGCATGACGCATTTCAAGGAAGGCTATCTCCGCCGGAACGGTGTGCCCTCGAGCGACAAGGCGACTTTCACGATGCACATCTCGAGGCACAGCAACATGCTGACGGTCACGGGCATCCTCGAAGATCCCGTCTACCTGACGCGTTCGCACATCGTGAACCGGACCTGGAGGCTCGATCCCACGGCGAATATCAATCCGGTCACGAACCCGTGCGTCCCGGAAGCCGAATTGGCCGACCTCAAAGGCGAGGGCGGCGTGCCGCACTACCTGCCCGGCGAGAATCCGTTCGTCAATGAGATGACCCGGATGTACAACATTCCGGTCGAGGCCGTCCTCGGCGGCGCCGACACGATGTATCCCGAGTACCGCAAGAAGCTGAAGGAGGCGTACATCGCGCCAACCGTCTGCACGCGCTACTGCTGCGGGTGGGGTGGCGCGGCCGGGGCCACCGCTCCCAATCTGCAATGTGTCACGGGAGGCACGGGCCAGATCAACGAACGGTGACGTAGCCGCTTTCTTTTTCGGTCGGAGCCGCAGGCCTTTTCAGAGGAGGCAGACTATGCGCGGATATCTGGCAGTGTTGGGTGCCCTCGCCGGCAGCGTACTTCTCTCCACAGCGGCATTTGCTCAAGGCGGCAGCATCGCGGGCGTGGTCAGGGACACGTCGGGTGCGGTGCTGCCGGGCGTGACGGTCGAAGCGGCCAGCCCGGCGCTGATTGAAAGAGTCCGGTCGGCCGTGACCGATGGGTCGGGGCAGTACCGCATCGTCGATCTGCGGCCTGGCACCTACACCGTGACGGCGACGCTGACTGGATTCAACACCTTCAAGCGCGACGGCATCGACGTGTCAGGGTCCGGCGTCTTCACGATCAACGCCGAACTGAAGGTCGGCGCGATCGAAGAGTCTGTGACGGTGAGCGGCGAGACGCCGGTCGTCGACCTGCAGAGCACGACCAGAGAACGCGTGATGTCCAAGGACGTCATCGACGCGCTGCCGACCGGACGGACATATTTCGCGCTCGGCGTGCTCGTCCCCGGCGTCAACTCGACCGGC
>JBAUGX010000147.1:0-2504 GCA_049679965.1 Vicinamibacterales bacterium | reverse complement strand
CGACGGGGTCGATCGATACGTGCGGCAGCACGAACGCCGACTTCGCGAGCGGCAGCACGGCCATCCCGGGTGCGACGGCGGACAACCCCTCGGGCCTGACCGACTGGAACGTGCGGCGGGGCTGGGGGCTGCGTACCTACAACTGGGAGTTCTCGATGGGTGTGCAGCATGAGGTGCTGCCGCGCGTGTCGGTCGACGTGGCGTTCTTCCGCCGCTGGTTCGGCAACTTTACGGCGACGGACAACCTGGCGGTGGCGCCGTCCGACTTCCGGTCGTTCGACATCACGACCCCGTCGGACTCGCGCTTGCCGGGCGGCGGGGGACAGACGGTCACCGGCTTCAGCGACTTCGCGTCGGTGGCGGCCCAGACGGCGACGGCGATCAACCGGAGTGTGTTTACCGATGACCTCAACGCCGGTCAAATCGAGCACTGGAACGGCGTGGACATCGGCGTCAACGCACGGCTCCAGAACGGGCTGCTGCTGCAGGGCGGCACCAGCACGGGGCGGCGATCCACGAACAACTGCGGCGTGGTCGCGGCGCTGCCGGAAACGCTCGGCAACAACGCCGCATCGTTCTGCGATCAGGTCGAGCCATTCCGGACGCAGCTCAAGGGCGTCGCGGCGTACACGCTGCCGCGGTATTCGGGGCTGCCGAATACCATGGCCATGATCGTTGAGAACATCCAGGTCTCGGGGACATTCCAGAGCATCCCCGGCGACGCCAAGACCGCGACCTACTCGATGCCGCAGGTCGAGTTCCAGAACTCGACATTGTCGACGCTGGCCAACCAACCGGCATGCGTGGGTCAGGTCGCCGTGGGATTGTGCAACGCCAACACGAAAACGGTGGCGTTGTTCTCGCCGGTCGAGGTGTACGATGAGCGGCAGAACCAGCTCGACCTGCGGGTCGGCCGGATCCTGCGGTTCGGGCGGACCCGGACGGCGCTCAACTTCGACATCTTCAACGTGACCAACGCGAATACGGTGCTCAGCAGGAACAACTCGTTCAGCAAGACGGCCGGCAACGGGATCAACAACGCGGTGAACACCTTGTGGACGCCGACGAGCCTGCTGCAGGCGCGCTTCTTCAAGCTCAGCGCGACGTTCGACTTCTAGTCTCGTCCGGCGACAAGCGTCGGGTTCGATCATGGAGGGGGGCTTCGGCCCCCCTCTTTTTTCGGTGCGCTCGCCAGTCACGCGGCTCAGCGACGTTCCCTCTCGCGCATCTCGTGGGCGTTGATGTATAACCTGCCGTTCAAGGCTCCCTCCCACAATGCCGGTCGTCTCTGTCACGCGCCTGCACCTCGCGTCCTTCTGGTCGTTGCCGGCGTTTCTCGCTCACACGCTCCGTTCGTCTCGGCAGGCGCGCCGGTCGCCAGGCTTCATCACGGGCTGGCTGAGCAACGATTCGGAACGAGCGTTCTGGACCTCGACGGTGTGGGAGAGCGCCGAGGCGATGCGGGCGTTCAGGAACAGCGGCCCGCATCTGAAGGCGATGCCGAAACTCTTGCGCTGGTGCGACGAGGGCTCCTTCGTCCACTGGGAGCAGCAGGACGATGGCGCGCCCAGTCCGGCCGCGGCGTACGAGCGACTGTCGCGCGACGGGAAGGTGTCGAAGGTAGACGCGCCGTCCGCGCGCCAGCAAGCTCACGCCACGGTGGGAGCCGCGCCGCCGCGTCCGGGGCAGGTGTTGAAGGCTCGCCCTCTGGGAGGGGCGAAGCGTTGAGGAAGCATCTGGCGGATGCTTCCGCGCGCGCGTCGATCGTGGCACGCCTGCAACGGCTTTCGCCGGACAGCCCCCGTCAGTGGGGACGGATGACGTCGCATCAGGCGATCTGCCACTTGAGCGATTCCTTCCGCGTGATGATGGGCATCGAGCCCATCAGCTCGGTCAGCACGCTCCTCAATCGTACCCTCGTGAAGTGGATCGCACTGCGGGCGCCCATGGCATGGCCCCCGGGCGTCCAGACGCGTCCCGAGGTCGACCAGGAAATCGGCGGCACCAGACCCGTGCAGTTCGCCAGCGACAAGCGGGCCCTCGAAGCGCTCATCGATCAGTTCGCCGGGCTCACGAGCAGCGACCTGCAGCCGCATCCCATCTTCGGTCGTTTGTCCACCGACGAGTGGCAGCGCTGGGGATACCGCCACGTCGATCATCACCTGCGCCAGTTCGGCGCCTGACCCGGCGTGTAATACTGGGCATTCCATGCCGGGGTGGCGGAACTGGCAGACGCACAGGACTTAAAATCCTGGGTCCCGCAAGGGGCGTGTGGGTTCGATTCCCGCCCCCGGCACCAAGACGTTCCCCGTCGAGCGCCGTACAAATAAATAAGGGTGGCGAATGTTGCCATTCGCCACCCTCAGGTCGACAAACGCGAGAGCGAACCGCGCTAGTTCACCACGAAGCAGTAGAGCAGACCCGCGCCGCCGGTGGCGATCAGGTTCGGCTGGCTGCAGCCGCGGCTGCCGTGCGCCGAGTTCCACGAGCCGTTGCCGCCGCCT
>JBAUGX010000146.1:0-11283 GCA_049679965.1 Vicinamibacterales bacterium | reverse complement strand
GGTCAGCAGGGTCAGCAGGGTCAGCAGGGTCAGCAGGGTCAGCAGGGTCAGCAGGGTCAGCAGGGTCAGCAGGGTCAGCAGGGTCAGCAGGGTCAGCAGGGCCAGCAGGGCCAGCAGGGCCAGCAGGGCCAGCAGGGTCAGCAGGGTGGTCGTGACCAGCAGAACGGGCTGACCACGGGCCCCTCAGGGCAGCAGTTCGCCTCGGGCGCTGACTCGCGGGCGCCGCTCGGTCGGTTCTCGAACGACGACATCCGTCAGTTCAGCCGTCAGTTCCAGGAGTTGGGGCGTGACGCACAGCAGGTCCGGCAGGCGCTCCAGGCCGCTGGCGCCAACCCTGCCGAGATCGATGACTTCCTGCGCCAGCTGCGTGGGCTGCAGGGCGAGGCCGCCTACGCCAATCCGCGCGCTGTGGAACAACTGATGGCCTCGGCGCTCAACACGCTCAAGACCGCGGAGTTCAACCTGCGGAAGAAGCTGGACGCCGGCAATAACTCGCTGGCGCTGTCAGGCTCCGACGAGGTGCCCGCCAACTTCCGGCAACTCATCGAGGCCTACTACCGCTCGCTCAATCAGAAGCAGACGTCGCAGGCGCAGGCGACGCAGCCGGCCAAGTAGCACGCCCTCGGGATTGGGGATTCGGGGTTTGGGATTTGGGTTCCCAGACCCCGAATTTGCGTACGGCGAATTTCGAACCCCAAACCCCAAATCCCAAGTTCCTCAGCGCGTCAGCGCCCCCTTGGGCAAGAACAGCGAGACGCCTGCGGCCAGCGTCGTGCCGGCGCCATTCTCGTCGAGCGTCGCGACGGTCTGCCCGATCGATCCATACACCGATACCAGAGACGCCATCGCTCGCGACACGCCGAACGACACCTCGTTCCGATCGCTCGCGACGAGCGTGGAATCGGTGGTCGAGGTGTTCGTCCATGCGCGGCTGAAGCCCAACGACACAGACACTTTCGATGTCGCCTGCAGGCTGGTGCCCAGACCAGCGAACCACGAGCCATTCGAGTAGTAGCCGGCACTGGCATAGACGCTTGCCGGACCACGTCCCACCTCGACGCTCAGAGGGATCCCCACCTGCCCGCGGCTCGACCCGGTTGGCATCGACGCAAGTGCGTCCTCGCTCAGCACCGCCACCGTGGGCGAGACCGCGAGCTTGGCACCCACGGCGGCACTGTCAAAGAGGCGGATCTTGGCGCTGAGGAAGACCGTGCCGAGGCCCCCGGTGGACCCGTTCGGGTCGCTGCTCCCGACGAGGCGAGGAACACTGGCCGCGATGTGAACGCGTGGGTGAACTCCGACCGCCCCCGAGAGAACCGGGGCCTCGACTTGACTGAGCCCCGCGCCCTGCCACCGCATGACCGACAGAGTCAGCGAGGCGCTGCCCGGGTCAAGAAGACTCGCATCGTCCACGAGGGCGACCGGGGTCGTGGCGCTCGTAGTGCCCACGCCCCGCGTCAGCAGACGAGTGCGGTTGGGAGTCTTTGTTTTCTGATTGCCTGAGTTTCCCTGGGCGGCCGACGGGCCGGCGGCGGCAAGCGCCACGAGGGCGCCTGCCACAACCAGTCGAACGTTCATTGAGCGACGACCTTTTCGTCCTCCATCGCTTCGCGCTCAGCGCGGCTGACTGCCGCCTCCGCATCCACCGTCGGCCTGAGCGCCTTGACGGACTGGCCTAGGCTCTTCGGCTCGGGGCCCGTCATGCTGGCCTTGAGCAGATCGAACGGAATCTCAAGGTTGTGGGAGACGTGCAGAGCCGCGATGAACTGCCCCTGATTCTTGAAGCCGGCGGCGGCTTCATCAAGCGTGATATTAGGCGGCAGAAGCGCCTGCAGCTTCGCGCTGAGCTGAGGTTTGGTGGCGATGCGCTGTCCGATATCCGTCTTCGCCGGCTTGGCTGCCGCCGACCTGGGCGCCGGCTTCGGGGCGTGGTTCGCCTGGCCAGACGCCTTCGGAGGCGCGACGGGCTTGCCTCCACGCTGTGCGTACACGGGCACCACCGCCGAAACCGTAATGGCCATTGCGATCGAGAGAAGTGAGGTTCTGGATAGATTCATTCGGTGCCTCCGCGCTCCGTAAGAGCAAGGTGCGTTCCCGCCGGTGCCCCCTCTATCTTGCTCAGCCCTGAGGCCTTATCTGCAGCCGGAGCCCCCGATCAAGCGAACACCGGAACCAAGATAGGAGGATTCGCCGGCGGTTGACGTAAGATTTGCACAGTCGGGGCGTAGCGCAGCCTGGTAGCGCACCTGCCTTGGGCGCAGGGGGTCGCTGGTTCGAATCCAGTCGCCCCGACCACTTCTTCTCCGATCGTCCTCCCTGCCCTGCGCCGAATGCCCAGGGAAGAAATGCCCCTTGGCCATTAGAACTTCGCGACGAGCGCGATCGCGGTAATCGCGTCCGTCTTCTCGAAACCGACCGTGGGCACGTTCACGAAGCGGATCGTATTGGACACCTTCAGCGAGAAGATCGTCGTCAGCTTCGCGCTGATGCTCGCGATATTCGCAAACCGCCGATCTCTGATCTGGTCGAGCGATACGACGCTTCGCCAGTCGTCGCTGAACTCAGCGTTGTCGGAGAATTTGAGCGTATAGAGCGCGCCCACGCCTCCCGTCCCGTTGCTCTGGTCGAGCCCGGCCACGCGCTCTTCTTTCGCGTAGCCCAGGCCCACATCGACGACGAGCTTGTGCGGGGCGGTGTTCACCGCGGTATACGACACACCGCCCTCCGGGGCGTTCCGGTTGATGATGCCCGCGAACCGGTCGCGCAGGTAACCATGCCTGACGAACAGGGACAGGCGGGGGTTGAGCACCCGGGCACCTCCGAATGTCAGGGCGAAGGATTCGGCCTTGAGAACCGCGTCTGAATCGTTGCGGATGTACGCGGTCTTCGTCGTCAGCTCCCACGACGAGTCCAGTCGTTGGATGAACGCGCCGCCGACGCCGATGGATTGCGTGGAGGAGTTGCCGCTCGTGCCGACGAACGAGAACTCGGCACTGACCTCCCGCGCCGGCGGAGGTGCTGCCTGCGCGGAAGCCTGAATGGGAATCAGCCAGAGAATGGCCACTGCGATAAGAGGACGTGTGTACATGGCCAAACATTGTAGTGCAGTGCCTGCTCCGTCTCGTAGCGCCCTGACTTCTCAGGAAGACTTCAATTGATAAAGTATTGGTAATACAAGAGTTACATCTCTTCTTGATCAACGAAGAGCACTGGGATATAGTCCCGCCAGCCATAGCGAACATAAAGCGAAAATTCAGATGCCTGCCGTTTCTCCCCTTGCCCGCGCCAATCTCGAGGCTCTGCTCCGCGCCAAGCGGCTCGACCGCACGCTGACCCTGCTCTCGCCGGGTGACCCTTCCACTCGTCATGACGACTTGGCTGTGGTGCCGACGGGCGTGCCGGCGTTGGATACGGCGCTACGCGGCGGATTCCCATGTGGACACCTTTCGGAAATCGTCGGCGCGCCTTCTTCGGGCCGCACGAGCCTCGTCTTGCACATGCTGGCCGCCGCTACGGCCCTCGGCGAGCTCGTCACGCTGGTCGATGCGCTGGATCGGTTCGATCTCGCGTCAGGCGTGGCGGCCAGGACCGCTGTCGATCGCCTGCTGTGGATTCGTGGCCGCGTGGTCGAACACCCCGGCCCGTGCCGGGAGGCCAACTACCGCGCGCTCGAACAGGCCGTGCAGGCTCTTTCGCTCGTGCTGCAGGCCGGCACGTTCGGGCTGGTGGTGTTCGACGTCGCGGACGCACCGCCCCAGACGCTTCGGCGGCTGCCCTTCACCACATGGCTGCGGGTACAGCGGATGATCGAAGGCAGCCAGACCGCTTGCGTGCTCGTGGGCACCGAACACATCGCGCGCAGCTCCGCGGGACTGACGCTGCAGCTGAAGGGCGGCATGCGCGCGTTCTCGGGATTTGACATCGAGGCGCGCATCACGCGCGCGCGAGACCGACATCATGAACCGCTTTGCGTGTCTGTATCAGCCACCCACGCCTGACGGGCCGCCCAGTGTGGCGCACCTGCTCGCCATTGCGGGGGCGTTTTCGCCGCGCATCGAACAGGTGGGCCCCGATCTGGTCGTGTTCGATATTGCCGGACTCGCCCGGATGTTCGGGACGGCAAAGGCGATTGGCGATGCGCTCGGACGGGACGCCACCGTGCGCCGTCTCGGCACCCATGTCGCCATCGCGGGAACCCGGACGGCCGCGCTCGTCCTGGCACGGGCACGGGCGGGGCCGACGATTATCGCGCCGGGTGAGGAGGCCGCGGCCCTCGCGCCTCTGCCCATCGACGCTCTCGATCGGCTCGTGCCGTCGGAGTCGCTCCACGACTTCACCCGCGTCTTCGCGGCGTGGGGCCTCAGAAGCCTCGGCGAGGTGGGGGCGCTGCCTGCGGCGGATCTCGCGGCGCGGCTTGGGCAGGCCGGACTCCTCTGGCAGGCAATGGCCCGAGGTGAAGACAGATGCCCGCTCGTGCCGACGCCACCCGAGGACCGGTTCGAGGCGTCGCTGGATCTCGACTGGCCGATTGACGGACTGGAACCGCTGTCCTTCGTGCTGACACGACTGCTCGAACCTCTTTCTCTCCAGCTTGAACGGCGGGATCGCGGGGCCGCGTCCCTGCACGTGGCGCTCCGGCTCGTCTCGCGGGACACTCACGTGCGGAACCTGCAATTGCCGTCGCCCATCCGGGACGCGCGCACGTTGCGGACGCTCGCCTTGCTCGACCTGGAATCCCATCCACCGGCCGCTGCCATCGATCGCGTCGCCATTGTCATCGACCCGACGCCGGGCCGCGTGCTGCAGCACACGCTGTTCGAGCGCGCACACCCCGCGCCCGAGTCACTGTCGACGCTTCTGGCACGGCTCGGCGCATTGATGGGATCGGACCGCATCGGCGCCCCCGCCGTCCTGGACACCGACCGGCCTGGGGCTTTCGCGATGCGGCCCTTCCAAACCGACTGGTCGCCGTCGCCGCACCTGAGCACCCAAGAACCTACGCACCTAAGCACCTCGGTTATGTCAGCGCTTCGTCGCTACCGCCACCCCGTGCCCGCGCGCGTGGCGCTTCAGGACGGCCAGCCCATCCGCGTGACGCTGGATCGATCCGGTTTTGAGGGAGGCGGCGTGCGCACCTGCACGGGGCCCTGGCATACGTCAGGAGACTGGTGGCTAGCCTCGCCGAAGCACCCAGGGCGCGGAGGCGGGACTCGAGGCTGGGATCATCACGAGTGGGACGTCGAGCTGAGCACGGGTGTGGTCTACCGGATCTTTCACGATCGCGACCGAGGCGGGTGGTTCATTGACGCTCTGGCCGATTGAGACCGCGTACCGTCCATGTATGTCGAACTGCACGCGGCCTCGGCCTTCAGCTTTCTTCAAGGCGCGTCGCTGCCCGAGTCTTTGGTCGATCGCGCGGCCGACCTCGGGTACCCCGCGCTCGCGCTCCTCGATCGGGATGGTGTCTATGGCGCGCCGCGATTCCATAAAGCGGCACTCTCGGCCGGCATCCGGCCAATCATCGGCGCCGAGCTGACCATCGGCGAGTCTGGCCGTAGCCTTGGCGAAGGCCGATGGCTCCTGCCGGTGCTCTGCGAGTCGCAGGCGGGGTACCGCAATCTGTGCCGACTCGTCACGCGCATGAAGCTCACCGCGCCCAAGGGCGAAGGCATGCTCGCCCTCGAGGATCTGGATGGCTGCACGACTGGCCTCGTGGCCCTGGCCGGCCGTCCGGCGCTCGATGGGCGCCGCTACGGCGTTGGTGGGTTGCTGGATCGGCTGGTCGGGATCTTCGGACGCGGGCAGGTGTACGTCGAGCTGCAGCGGCACTTTCGCCGCGACGAAGAAGCAGACAACCAGGCGCTGGTGGCTCTCGCTTCCGCGTTCCACGTCCCGACCCTCGCCACCGGCGGCGTGCGCCTCGCCACGGTCGAGCAGCGCCCGCTGTTCGACGTCCTTTCCTGCATCTATCACCACACCGATCTGGCGCGCGCGGGACGCCGGCTGGCGCCCAATGCCGAACGGTATCTGAAGTCGCCGGCCGAGATGGCGTCGCTCTTCAAGGATCACCCGGCCGCCGTGGCGCGGACCGGCGAGCTGGCCGACCGTCTGCAGTACACGCTGGCGGATCTGGGCTACCGGTTCCCCGAGTATCCGGTGCTGCCCGGCGACACGCAGACGTCGCTGCTGCGAGCCATCACCGAGGTGGGCGCGCGCGAGCGCTACCGGCCCTACCACGACCGGGCCCGCGCGCAGATTGCCCGCGAGCTCGATTTGATTGAGCGGCTCAATCTCGCCGGCTATTTTCTGATTGTCTGGGACCTCGTCAACTTCTGCCGACAGCACGACATCCTCGTCCAGGGACGCGGGTCGGCGGCCAACAGCGCCGTCTGCTACAGCCTGGGGATTACCGCAGTCGATCCGGTCGGCATGGATCTGCTCTTCGAGCGCTTTCTGTCCGAAGAGCGCGGCGAGTGGCCCGACATCGATCTCGACCTGCCGAGCGGCGAGCGGCGCGAGCGCGTCATCCAGCACGTGTACGAGAAATACGGCCGGCTTGGCGCCGCCATGACGGCCAATGTCATCACGTATCGTGGCAAGAGCGCCGCGCGCGAGGTCGGCAAGGTGCTCGGGTTCGATCCGGCCCATGTCGATCGGCTCGCCAAGGTGATGCATCGCTTCGAATTCGTCGATCGGGACGATACGCTGGCGCGGCAGCTCGCGCAGGTGGGGCTCGACCTGCACGTCGACCAGGTTCGGCTCTTCGCGTCGCTCTGGGAGCAGATGCAGGATCTGCCGCGGCATCTCGGCCAGCACTCCGGCGGGATGGTGATTTGCCAGGGACAGCTCGACACCGTCGTGCCGCTCGAACCCGCCAGCATGCCGGGCCGCGTCGTGGTCCAGTGGGACAAAGACGATTGCGCCGACATGGGCATCGTCAAGGTCGACCTGCTCGGCCTCGGCATGATGGCCGCGCTCCAGGATGCCCTCCGGATCATCAACGTGCCGGACCTGGCTCACCTCCCATCTGACGATCCCGCTGTCTACCGAATGCTGCAGGAGGCCGACACGATCGGCGTCTTCCAGGTCGAGTCGCGCGCGCAGATGGCCACGCTCCCGCGCCTGAAGCCGGCAACCTTCTACGACCTCGTCGTCCAGGTTGCCATCATCCGCCCCGGCCCCATCGTCGGACAGATGGTCCATCCCTATCTCAATCGCCGGGCCGGCCGCGAACCCGTGCAGTATCCGCATCCCTCGCTCGAGCCGATTCTCAAGCGCACACTTGGCGTGCCGCTGTTCCAGGAGCAGCTCCTGCGGATCGCGATGGTGGCGGCAGGCTTTACCGGCGGACAAGCCGAAGAGCTGCGCCGCGCGATGGGGTTCAAGCGATCCGAGCGGCGGATGCAGCAGCTCGAGGGACAGTTGCGCGACGGCATGGCGCGACAGGGCATCACCGGAGACGCCGCCGACGAGATCGTCCGGTCCATCACGTCTTTTGCGCTCTACGGATTCCCCGAATCGCACGCCGCGAGCTTCGCCCTGCTCGCCTACGCCAGCGCGTACTTGAAGGCCCACTACCCTGCCGCGTTCTACACGGCGCTCCTCAACAACCAGCCGATGGGGTTTTACCATCCGGCGACGCTCGTCAAAGACGCACAGCGGCGCGGCGTCATCTTCCGCCCCGTTGACGTGCAAGCCTCAGATTGGAATTGTGCGATCGAAGCAGATGGCGCCATTCGCCTGGGGCTGCGGTACGTGAATGGTCTACGGGCCACCGTCGGCCGGGCCATTGCCGGTGCTGGTTTCATCGCTCATGCGTGGGGTCCGCCTTCAGGCGGACCAATCCAGCGTTTCACTTCACTCGACGATCTAGTCGCACGAGCCGACGTCCGCCGCGACGAACTGGTCACGCTCGCCGACATCGGCGCGCTCAATGCCTTTGGCTACGATCGCCGATCGGCGCTCTGGCAAGCAGAACGCGCGGTGCGACCATCCGGTGAACTGTTTGAGGAGGTACCAGGCACCTTTGCACCTTCGCACGATGGCACCCTCGCACCGTCGCACCGTCGCACCGTCGCACCTTGTCCATTGAAACCTATGACCGAAGCCGAACGCCTCGCCGCCGACTATACCGGCACCGGGTTGACCATCGGCCGGCATCCCATGGCCCTCAGACGCGAAGAACTGGCCGCACGCGGTGTGCTGCGCGCCGTCGATCTGCGCGCCCTCCGGCACGGCCGCCGCGTCCGCGTGGCCGGCCTGGTGATCACCCGGCAACGCCCCGGGACGGCGAAAGGCTTTGTGTTTCTGACACTGGAGGACGAAACGGGCGTGGCCAACATCATCGTGCGGCCCGATCTGTTCGCTCGCGACCGGCTCGTCATCGTCGAAGAACCGTTCCTCATCGTCGAGGGACTGCTGCAGAATCAGGATGGCGCCACCTCGATCCGGGCCGAAGCGGTTCAGCGCTTCGGCAGCATCGAGCTCGACTTCGACGCACACGATTTCTACTGATCGCGTCAACCACGCCGCCGCCAGTTATCGCGACAGCGGACGGACGAATGGAGGAGTGCTAATATCGCCATCTCGTTAGATCTCAGTCCTATGCCGACCAAAGATCTACCCGTCGTAGTGGTGACATGGAACCGCGTCGACAGGTTGCAGACATGGCTTGAGACATTCAAGGCGCTCATCGAACCGACGGGTTACCGCAAGCGCGCCATCATCGTCGACAACGCATCATCGGACACGACGCCCACAGTCATCGCAACGGCGATCTCTGACAGGCTCGTTCGTCGGGAAGATGTGTGGTTCCAACCCTCGAACTACGGCTTCGCTCCCGCTCACAACCTGGTCTTCCGAAACACCATCCTTGATGGGAAGGCCGACTTCATTGCCACGCTCAACGAGGACGCAACGGCGGCACCTGCATGGCTGGCCGCTTTGGTGAATTTCGCTACTACTTCTCCTCAGGCGGTTGGCATGTGGGGGGGACCCATTCACCAACCAGAGCCCAATACCCAGGTGATTAGTTCCGCAGGGCATTGCCTGCGGGATGACGGGGCATTCCTCGACATCGATTGGAATGTCGCCGCTTCATCGGCGAAGTGCTACACCGTTGAGGGGTTCGAGCCGTTCACACCATGTTTTGCCGCTGCCCTATGGTCCACAAAGATGCTGAGAGAGGTTGGCTTGTTAGATGACGACCAGTTTGTGTACTACGACGACGTCGATCTTGGATACCGGGCGAGACTTGGCGGATGGCGCGCTGCCTTTGTGAGAGAAGCAATGGCGCACCATCCCCTGCCAAGCAAGAAGCAGAGCGGTTCAAGGCTCTGGGTTCATCAACAGAAAGGTCGACTTGCCATAGTTTGTAGGTATCTGCCCGATGCTGAAAGAACAAGGATTCTCTCGATCCTTTCGCCAGATCTCAGGGCGATCTACGACGAGGCTCTGTGGGAAGGCCGCCGTTATGACGCGATCGGTAACAACCAAGAGCGGACCACCATCTGGACCGAATGGCTCGGAAAACACTGCCGATCTGGGCATGCGCGACCGGCAACATAGTCACAGTCCGTTCGCTGGCCAGCCGACCCGGTGTATAAGGGCGTATGAATGGCGCGATTCGGATCGGCACATCCGGCTGGCACTACCCTACGGGCGCCGGCACGTGGAACGGACCGTTCTATCCGAAGCCGCGCCCGAAAGGCTTTGACGAGCTGGAGTGGTACAGCCGCTACTTTGACACCGTCGAGATCAACAGTACGTTTTACGGCCAGCCTCGGGCGGCGGTCGCCGCGGCGTGGGCGGAACGGACGCCTCCCGGCTTCCTCTTCGCCGCCAAGCTGTATCAACAGTTCACCCATCCGCGGATGTTTCGCGCGCGTGTCGAGCGGGAGCTCATCAGGCAACTGGGCACCACGGAGCTGCCCGAGGAGGCCATCGCCACGCTCGTGCGCGCCAACCAGGCGGACCTCGACGAATTCCGCCGCGGCATCGAACCGCTGGCAACGGCGGGCAAGCTCGGCCCGCTCCTCGCGCAATTTCCCGCCTCGTTTCATGACTCGCCCGGCTCCCGTGTCCATCTGGCGGCGCTCCTCCGTGCCTTCCACGGACATGAACTGGCCGTCGAGCTGCGTCACAAGTCCTGGAGCGACCGGGCAGAAGAGACGCGCACCCTGCTCGACGCGTTCGGCGCGACCTGGGTGTGGATTGACGAACCAAAGTTCAAAGACTCTGTCGAGCAACCGGTCGTCTCGGATGGCGCCTTCCTGTATCTCCGCCTGCATGGACGGAACGCCAAGGCGTGGTGGCATCACGCCGATCGCGACGAGCGGTACGACTACCTCTATACGGAGGATGAACTGCGTCCGACGGCCGAACGGCTCAAAACGGCGGTCAAGGGCATGCTCCGCGGCTATGCCTACCTGAACAATCATCCGCGCGCGCAAGCCGTCAGAAACGCCTTGCAGCTGCGAGCCCTGGTGGGTCAACCGATGGAGATGCCCGCGAAGACGATGTTAACGGAGAAAGAGAGCGGGGAACCGGTGAGGTCCCCCGCCAAGCGGTAAAGAGCTACTTGCGGGCCCGCGGCGGCGCGGCAGGCTTCGGCTTGGGTTGCGGCTGGGGCCTGGCGTCCCGCCGGTCGCGCTTCGCGTCCCGCACGTCGCGCCTGAGGTCGGCCTGGTCGCGCTTCAGCTCGCGCACGTCCTGCTTCAACTCGACACGATCCTTTGCGGCTTCCGCTTTGTCGCCCGCCTTCCGGTCTTCCTTAAGCTCCGCCAGATCCTGCCTGATCTCTTTCTTGTCTGCGGCAATCTCCACTTTGTCCGCCCGAATTTCCTGTCGGTCTTTCGCGATCTCCTGGCGGTCTTTCTGGGCATCACTCCCGGTGTTCTGAGAGGCATCCTGTCCGGCGAACGCGGCAACGGCAAAAATGCACACGATAGCACTCGCGAATCCAATGCTTCTCTTCAATATATGCGCTCCTGTCGCCGGCAGGCGAGCCCGGCGTGGCTTGGGGGACATGGTTACTTCGACCTGGGCGTGGCCTGCGGGGTTACATCTGCGGAGCAATCCGGCCGAAGCCGGAAGCAATCCGGCTGAAGCCGGATCCCACGGACCAAGGTCCCGTTCACTCTGTTCCGGAGAGCCTCGTGGGTTCGGCCTCGTACGACTGGACCCGATTCTTGCCCAGCCGCTTGGCCTGATACATGGAGTGATCCGCGCGGCCGATCAGATCGCGGGCCGACATGCTGGGCGCCGACATGGCCAGACCGATGC
>JBAUGX010000145.1:0-13847 GCA_049679965.1 Vicinamibacterales bacterium | reverse complement strand
GTGGAGAAGCGTGAGAAGGAACCCATGTCCGCCAGCTTACCCCAACCGGGCCATGGGCTCCGGTTGGGCGGCCCTTGACCGGCTGGACACCGGGCAAGTAAACTTCTCACATTGTGAGATTGAGTCTCATTGTCCAGGCATTCGACTGATGGTCCAAGCCTTCGTCATCACATCGCGTGAAGGCATCGAGGCCTTCCTCATCGTCGCACTCAGCTTGGCGTACCTCAGAAAATCGGGGCGCGCCGAGCTCGTCACGGCCGTCCACTGGGGTGTGGCGGTCGCGCTCGGCCTTTCGGCTCTCGGAGGCTATCTGCTCTTCCGGGCCGCCAATCAGGAGTGGCTCGAGGGTCCGCTGGCGATTGTCGCGGCCGTCTCGGTGGCCGTGCTGACGTTCCAGATGTGGCGCGCCGGTCAGCGGATGAAGGGTGAGATCGAGGGGCACCTTCGCAAATCGAGCGAACGGGCCGGCGCGGCCGCGCTTCTCGGCGTCTTCCTCTTCACGCTGCTGATGATCACGCGTGAGGGGATGGAGACGGTGCTGCTGCTGCTGCAGGTGCAAAATGCCCTCGACGCCGTCGCTGGCGCGCTTCTGGGCGTGATCGTTGCGGCGTTCCTGGCGTGGTTATGGTCGCGTTACGGCCATCGCGTGCCGCTCACCCTGTTCTTCCAGATGACGGCACTGTTTCTGTTCGTGTTCGTCGTGAAGCTCTTCGTTTCTGGCATTCACGAGATGTCGGAGCAGAACCTCCTGCCGTACAGCGAGATCGTCCATACCCGGACCGAGGCCTGGGGGCCGGACAGCCTGTTCGGACACGCGCTGACCTATCTGATGGTTCTGCTGCCGCTGGGCTGGCTCGTGATCAGCACATCCATGTTCAAACGCGACCGTCAGGGCCCTCGGTCCGCCGGCTCCCCCGCCCGCTGAGCGTGCCGAAGGTGCGTCGTGCCTATCTCGACTGGGCACGCGGTCTTGCCGTCCTGCTGATGATCGAGGCGCACACCGCCGACGCGTGGACGCGTGCCGCCGACAAGGCGACATCGGCCTACGGGATCACCGCGGCCCTCGGCGGCTTTGCAGCCCCGTTGTTCCTCTGGTTGGCGGGCGTGTCGCTGGCGCTGTCGGCCTCACGGCCGGACGTCGAGCAGCGCGGTCGCGCGGCGCAGGTGGAAGCCATCTGCCGGCGCGGCCTCGAGATCTTCATCCTTGCCTTCGTCTTTCGTTTGCAGGCGTTCGTGGTCAGTCCAGGCGGCTCTCCAGTGAAGATATTCCGCGTGGACATCCTGAACGTCATGGGGCCGGCCATTGCCGCTGCCGGCCTTGTGTGGGGACTTGGCGCGACCCGGCTCGGACGGATCCTCTGGTGCGGGGCGGCCGCGATACTCGTCGCGCTGATCACGCCCAGCGTCCGCGCCGCTGCATTTGTGGACGCGCTGCCAGTCTGGATCCAGTGGTACCTCAGGCCGGCGGGAGAGTACACGACGTTCACCCTGCTTCCCTGGGCCGGATTCGTGTTTGCGGGCGCCGCGTGCGGCACGCTCGTGGCCGCCACGCGAGATGCGAGCGAAGAAGACCGATTGTACCTGTGGCTGGTCGCATGCGGAGCCGGCCTTGTGGCGCTGGGGTGGTACACGTCCATGCGTCCCAGCATCTATCGGCAGTCGTCGTTTTGGACCAGCTCGCCGACGTGGTTCGCCATCCGGGCAGGACTGCTGATGACCGGCGTGGCGATTCTCTATGCGGTCGCTCGGGTCGCCGCTCGACAAGGCCTCTCCTGCCGGCCCCTGGAGCGCTTTGGGCGGGCCTCGCTGTTTGTGTACTGGATCCATGTTGAGCTGGTGTACGGCTATGCGAGCTGGCTGTGGTACGGCCGGCTGCCGCTCTGGGGCACCGCGATAGCCTGTGCGGCGTTCAGCGCGCTGATGTACGGCGCTGTTCTCTGGCGGGATCAACTTGTGGGCCGCTGGCGGTCGAGGTCGCGCGCTGGAGCGCCGGCGCACCCCCTTCCAAACTGAGTGGTGCCGCGACGATGTGGACCCCCGAAGAGGAGCAGGCAGATGCCCTAAGTGATTCGGCACGAAATTCGGTGAACTGCTCTTCTCCTCTTCAATATAGATAACCCTTTTGTTTATTGATATTTAGTATCTGTGTGAATCAGGCCACGAAGCCGTAGATCTCTCGTTTTGTCGAAAAAACCGTTGAGATAGCCGCCGCTCGCTCGGTACAATTCGCCTCTTTGCGCAGACGCGCGGACGAGCGAGAGGGGACCCCCGGACTCACATCATGATCAACGTTGCCGCGATTCGCATGCAGCAGTTCGGCGTGCAGTTCTACCAGGCTTCGCTTACCGCCAGCGACATCGACAAGCTCGTCCGGTTCGAAGTGTTGAGTTATGCCGAAAGCGCCCAGCCGCCGGTTCGTGGCGGCAAGCAGAAGACTGCAGCGCCGGCCTCGAAAGTGAACTGGGACTTGCTGGAGCGCCGGATTGCGTCGAGCGAGAAGGCCTACCAGCGGCAGATCATCCGGCGCAAGATCGACGAGCTCGTGCAGTACTACGAGCAGTGCCGTCAGGCGCACGATCTGCCGTCGATTCCCGGCGCGGTCATCATCTCCTGCGACGAGAAGCTGAGTTTCCAGCCGGCCGCGGAGGACGCCCGGATTGGCATTCTGAAAGTCCCCGAGCGCGAAGGGATCCTGCGGGCCATCGACGGCCAGCACCGCCTGCTGGCGCTGCATGCCGACATCGAGCGTTTTCGAGGAGAGGACTTCAGCGTCCCCGCGATCATCTTCGACCGTCTGCCGGAAGACCATGTTGTGCAGATGTTCGTGACGATCAACGCCAAACATACGCGCTTGAACGCGTCGCATCTGGTCACGTTGTCTGGGCGCCAGCTCTATCGCGACGAGAACCTCGCGACGGCTCACGACGTGGTTCGCGCGCTCAATGACCGGGAGGATTCGCCCCTCTACGACGAAATCAAGTTGCTCGGCGTCGGCCGCGGGCGCGTGGCGCAGGCGCCGCTCGCCCAGGAGTTGAAGAAGATATTCTCGGCGGACGTCTTCAAGCGGTCCGGCGACATGCACGAAGAGGCCAGGAAATTCTTCGTCAACTACTTCAAGCAGATCGCCCTTGTGTTCGGAGGCGCCTGGAACGGCCGGAAGTACAGCATCCGCTCGGCGGCCGCGCTCCGCGCCTTTATCCGGGTGGCGCCGGACGTCGTCCGGCGGCTCGATCAGGAGCATGCGGATCGGGCGGACTTCCGCGCCATCGGCCGCGTCATCGCCCCGTGGGGCCGAAGGATCGGCGATCTTCGCTTCGAGACCGAAGGAGCGTGGAAGCGCAGCGGCACGACCGTCGACGGACTCGCAAAGGAGCTCCGGCTCGCACTGCAGTATCCGGAAGGCGCGGCGGTATAGCGTAAAAAGGTAAGAGTCGAAGGTAAAAGTTAAGAGCCCTTCGACAAATCTGTAACCATTTTCGCCGCGCCGATTTCCGCCAACGCTTCAATTCACCCACGATTCGAAGCGATCAACCGAAGAGGCGGTTGGGCACGAGCATTGCTCCCCTTCGACGACAGCACCGATCTGATTACGGCAGATGCCGTGACTTGCTGGGGGAGCCAGATCGGTGGGGCAGAGGGGCACCGCAATAAAGGGTGCCCTTTTGTTTTGTACGGCGATAGGATTCCGCGACCGTGCGTATCGACCTCAACGCCGACGTCGGCGAGTCGGCCGGCGCCGCCGCGGGCGGCTCGGGCCCGCTCACGCATGACGCCGGTCTGATGAAGTCCATCACGTCAGCCAACATCGCTGCGGGATTTCACGCCGGCGATCCGTCGGTGCTGCGCCAGACGATTCGCCTGGCGAAGGCGCACGGCGTGGCTGTGGGCGCGCACCCGGGCTTTCCGGATCGCGACGGCTTCGGTCGCCGCGAGATGCACGTGACGCCACACGAGGCCGAGGACCTGGTTCTGTATCAGGTCGCCGCGGTGGCCGGTGTCGCGGCAGCCGAAGGTCTGAGGCTGCAGCACGTCAAGGCGCACGGCGCGCTCTACAACATGACGGCGACCGATCGCGCGCTCGCCTGTGCGCTGGCGCGGGCGGTGGCGGCCTTCGACCGGTCGCTCATCCTGTTTGCCCTCCCGAATTCAGAGGTCGTCACGGCCGGCCGCGAGCTTGGCCTGCGCGTGGCCGCCGAAGCATTTGTCGATCGAGCGTACGAACCGAATGGAACACTCGTGTCGCGGCAGAAGCCTGGCGCGGTGATTTGCGATGCCGACGACGTCGCCGCGCGCGCTGTCCGCCTGGCAACCACTGGCTCGGTCGTGGCCATTGACGGAGCAATCCTGCGGATCGATGCCGAGACACTCTGCATCCATGGCGACACCCCTGGCGCCGATCAACTCGCCGCCAAGATCCGCGAGGGACTCCAGGCGGCGGGCGTCGTCGTCAGAACCATCGGGGCGGCCTGACGGAAGCCGCGGCGCGTCTTCACCACTCGCCGTTCTCGTGGTGGCGAGGGCGCCGCGTTCCTGCTCGCGGCCGGATGCGTCGTCACCCTTGACCTGTCTCTGGATCCTCATTCGAGACCCCCGCTTGGCGAGCCCGCGTTCGGGGCAGTAGAATCGCGCGTCCGACCTGGCGGTCTGGAACCGGCTCCGCCACCGCCGAGATTGAGTCATGAGCGACGTTGAACAGGCCCTCAAAGACATGAGCGAGAAGTACCGGTCTGGACTGGCCCAGCTGCAGACGCAGGTCGAGAGCACAAAGCGCTCGGACAGCAAGCAGTACCCGGCGGCGAAGCGGCAGCTCGAGATGTTCAGGAAGGAGCAGTGGCTGATCGACAAGGCGCGTGAGATTGCCAACGGGAACCAGGCGGCAATCGCGGATATCGATCAGATGATCTGCAACCGCGTGACGCCGGCACACACGCGGATGCTTGCAGCGTTGCTGCTGGCGACGATCGATTCTCCGAAGTCACTGGAGGTGTTGGCTGGGCGGATCGTGGACAAGTCGGACACCGACGCTCTGCGGTTCTTCTGTGCGATGCAGATCTGCAACTGCCAGAATCCGGCGGCGGTCTCACTCGTCCTCCGGGCAATCAACGACCCGTCGACGGATGAGGAATTTGACGAGGATGCGAAACTGCGCGCGAAGATGGTGAATGCGGGAGTGCCGGTGAACCTGCGGCGAGCGATGATCCTGGGGCTGCTCGACGGCTCGGGCAGCAGTGCGCTCGCCGCAAAGGTAAAGTCGCCGATGACCTTTCAGCACGGGTGGCTGTTTTCGATCCTGTCGCTGTGGGGGAAGACTGACAGCGAGAGCTGGGTCGTGCTGGCCGCGGAGGTACTGAAGAATCGGGGGAATCCGGGGACGATGCGGGTGAATGCGGCGACAGCGCTGTACGTGATGCGCAAGGACAGCAAGGGGAGAACGCTGTTTCCGAAGGCGGCCTGGGATGCGCTGCACAGCGCGTGGGCGGAGAGCAGCTCCGGGAAGCTGCACGGCGTTGTTGGGGAAGTCCTGAAGCTGCAGGGCGCGTAATCAAGTTACTTCTGAATGAGGTCGTTCGATGGCTGACCCCTTACGATACTTCTCCGATCTCAAGCAGCGCGAGATGGTGAGCCAGGTCTGGTCGCTGGCCGCCACAAAGACAGAGTTCTATTCGACCATCTGCCGCATCAATCAGTACAGATTTACCAGTCCTGATTCAAAGCGCGTCCTCCATGCCAAGGATTGGCTGACGTACTGGCGTCAGGACGGTGGTCCGGACGACAACGATGCGATCAACAGGCAGCTCGGCCATGCTCCCAACTACTACTCCGGTGAGTGCATTGCCGATGTCGAACACTTCTTCGTCGCCGCCTTCATGGAGGTGGCCATAGGCCCAGCGCTCACTCAGGTCGGAGTGGTCGGTTGGGAAACCTTCGACATTCTCCTGAAGCGTCCCGTCCTGAAGGCACTGGAGGCCGACGCTCAGGGGCGCAGTGTGTCCCAGGCTTTCTTCGACGGCTTCCCACGCGGTTTCCAGGGCTGGTTCGATTCTGTCAAGTGGAACTACGGCCAAGCCATCAGGGCACAATCCGGCATTGCGTTCGGCGCCGACCTCATTGAAGGCCAGAGCATGGTTCCGGTCCTGGGCGACGGCGCGATCGCCATCGCCCGATCCACTGCCGCGCTCCGCGATGCCGTCAACTTCGTGCAGAACGCGCTCGCCGAGCCGCCGCCGCCCCGCACTCCATCGTTCGGTACGGCTCCCATCGGCACGTGCCCAATTCCCCCCAATCCAAGCATCCCGGACAAGGAATTTCCGATCGATTTGAAGGATCCCACCAAGCGCTCACTGTCCGCCGTCGCGAAAACCCTATACGGCAGCTTGGACTACTGGCCCCTACTCTGGTGGCACAACCCGCGCATCACCAACCCGAACCGGCTTCAGGGAGTGCTATCCATTCGCTACCGCGAGGCCACTACCTATTCGGCCTCTGACCTCGCCGCCGCCAAGGCCGCGGCGCCCTCCTGGAAGAACTATCCGTTGTAGTACACTCCTTCTCCCTCGACAGGTTCATCCAGAATCGCTTTGTTCCGTTCGATCGTGCTCTGTTGCTGTGAGAGATCTTTTTGGGAGGTTGTACGTATGGACAAGAAACTGTGGGTCGTCGCCGGTTTGGCGTTGGCGACGGCCGGCTGCAGCACGCCCAAGACCGCCAATAGCGTCTTGCAGGCTGCTCAGACGGCAATGGGCGCCGTGACATCGATCCAGTACTCCGGCACCGGCGTGAACGGCAACTTTGGACAGGCGCTCACGGCTGGGGAGGAGTGGCCCCACCGGGACCTTTCCAGCTATTCGAAGACCGTCAACTACGACCAGCGGTCGGCGCGCGAGGAAATCGGCTTTGCGCAGCCCACTTTCGGCGGGCAGCAGCAGAACACCCAGGTCAACGGCGACAAGGCCTGGAACGTGGGGCCCAACGGCCCTGCGCCGCAATTGGCGTCGGCCGAAGAGCGGCAGCTTCACATCTGGCTGACGCCGCACGGCTTCCTGAAGGCCGCTCTGGCGGCCGGCAATGCGACGCTCTCGGAAGCGCCGGGCGCCGACGTTATTTCGTTCACGGCGATGGGCAAGTTCAAGGTCGACGGGACGATTGACGCGCAGAATCTCGTGACGAAGGTTTCGACCAAGATCGCCAACCCGGTTCTCGGCGATACCGATCTGGTCGCGACGTACTCCGATTACAAGGATTTCAGCGGCGTCAAATTTCCCGCGAAGATCCTGATCGTCCAAGGAGGGTTTCCGCTCTGGGATCTCACCATCGCGAGCGTGACGCCGAACGCGCCGCTCGACCTTCCCGTGCCTGAAGCGGTGGCCAGCGCGACGATCCCGCCGGTGCAGGTGACCAGCAACAGGCTGGCCGACGGCGTCTGGCACCTGACAGGCGGCTCCCATCACAGCCTCGTCGTGGAATTTGGCGAGTACCTGGCGATTGTGGAAGCACCGCTCGACGAGGCGCGCTCGCTGGCGGTACTAGCCGAGGCCAAGAAGCTGGTTCCGAACAAGGCGGTGCGGTACCTCTTGACGACGCATCACCATTTCGACCACACGGGAGGTCTCCGCGCGTACGCGGCCGAGGGGGCCACGATCGTGACTCACCAGACCAACCTGGCCTATTTCGAGAAGACCTTGATGGCGCCCGCCACGATCGCGCCCGATGTGCAGGCCAAGAGTGCCAAGACGCCCACCTTCCAGGGCGTATCCGACAAGTACGTGATCGCTGACGGCAAGCAGACGATCGAGATCTACGCCACGGCCGGCGATACCCACACCAAGGAGTACACGCTCATCTATCTTCCGAGGTCGAGGATCCTGGTGGAGGCCGATGCGTACAGTCCCGGGCCGCCGGATGCGCCGCCGCCGGCGATACCTCCGCCCAACGCCGTCACGCTGTACGACGAAATCCAGCGCCTGAAACTGAACGTCGCCACTATCGCGCCGATTCACGGGCGCGGAGCGGTTCCGATCGCCGAGCTGAGGAAGTTCATTGGCAAGGGCTAGCTGATTCCAGCGGTGCCCTGAACCCCATCACCGCCCGGTGATCTGTCATCGGGCGGTGTGCCGGAAAACCGGCACGGAAAACGCTTCGCTGGTGTGATCCGCCTGCCGTAAGATGCAGCCATCGCGATGGTGGCGGGCAGCCCGCCTCGCGTTTTTCAGGGAGGGCACATCATGCGTCATGGGAGTACATGTCTCGCGCTCGTGTTGGTCGGCGTGGTCGGGCTCCAGGTGCGCGCCGCCGACAAACCTCCGGCGGATTACCAGGCGGCGATGAAAGATCTCGGCGCGTTCGCCCAGGGCATCGACAAAGCCGTGATGGCGGACGACTTCGCCGCGGTATCCAAGTACGCCGGCGCGGTCAAGGGTGACTTCGAGCTCGTCGAGAAGTTCTGGTCCGCCAAGGCGCAGGACGCCGCCAAGATCGCACAAGCCGGCGGCAAGGCAGCCGCCGATCTCAGCGCGGTCGCGGACGTGAAAAGCCGTGAAGGCGTCGAGTACGCGGTGAAACAGATTAGAGACCTGTGCGCCACGTGCCACATGGCCCATCGCGAGACGATGCCGGACGGAACCTTTCAGATCAAGTGATCGGCGAGCGCTGTCACCCGTGCACTAGCTGTGCTTCAGCACCCGCCGTAACACTTTCCCGACCATGGTCTTCGGCAGGTCGGCGCGGAACTCGACGTGCGACGGCACCTTGTAGGGCGCGAGATGCTCCCGGCAGAACGCGCGCAGATCCTGTTCGGTACAGCTCTGGCCCTTGCGCAACACGACCCACGCCTTGACCGCTTCGCCCTTCACCGCGTCCGGGATGCCGGCGACGCCGACTTCGGCGACGGCTGGATGCGTCGCGATCACTTCTTCTATTTCGCGCGGCCATACCTGGTAGCCGCTCGTCTTGATGAGATCCTTCTTGCGGTCGACGATGAAGAGGTAGCCGTCGGGATCGAGATAACCGAGGTCGCCCGTGTGCAGCCAGCGCCTGGTGCCGTGTTCGTCGACGTGATCGCGAAGAACGCCGGCGGTCTCGTCCGGCCGGTTCCAGTAGCCGACCATCAACTGCGGTGCGGAGAACGCAATCTCACCGACTTCGCCATGGAGGATCAGCCGCGTCCCTTCATCGGCATCGAAGATGCGCACGTGGACGTCGGGCAGCGGCATGCCCACCGACCCGAGTTTGTTCGCCCCCTGGACCGGGTTGACGCACAGCGCAAGCGTCGCTTCGGTGAGCGAGTAGCCCTCGATGATTCGGCCGCCGGTCATCGCCTCGAACCTCTGCTTGGTCTCGGCCAGTAGCGGCGCCGATCCCGAGAAGCAAATCTTGATGGACTTGAAGTCGACCTTCCCCATCTGCACGGCGCGATGGTTGAGCAGGCCGATATACAGCGTGGGCACGCCGGTGAAGAATGCCGGCTTGACACGCTGAATGGTCGCGACCAGGTCGTCGAGATCGCGCGGATTCGGCACGAGCGCGATCGGATTGCGGTTGACGAAGGCGAGTGCCTGGACGCCGACGTTCGCGTACACGTGGAAGAGCGGAAGCGGAAGAAGGATGACGTCGTGGTCGGGGTGCAGCACCGCCTTCGTCCAGGCGACGATCTGCAGACCGGTCATCACGTACGCCCCGTGCGTGCCGAGCACGCCCTTCGGCGTGCCCGTTGTCCCGCCGCTCATGAGCAGCACGGCGGGGTCGCTGGACGCCAGGGCCGCACGATCGATCGTCCGGCCGTGGTGCGCGAGGATGAGGTGGGCCAGGCTGTAGTCCTCGGGTTCGAGAGACACCCGATCGCCATCGCGCTTCTCCCGCGCAATCGTGAAGAGGAACCGGAGCAGGGGCGGGAAGTACTCCTTGATATTCGTCGCGATGATCCGTCGAAGCGGTGTGCGGGGCTGAACGCGCTTGATCCGGCCGTAGTACCTCGTCAGCGTGACGATGGTCTCGATGCCGTGTTCGCGAAGCGGGCCCTCGAGCTCATCCTCGGTATACAACGGATTGAGCGGAGCGATGATGGCGCCGATCTTCCAGGCGGCGAATTGGGCGATGACGAACTGCGGGCAGTTGGGGAGAAAGAGCCCAATCCGATCGCCGCGAGCAATGCCGAGCCCCTGAAACGCAGCCGCGCAGGCGTCGCTCAGGCGATCGAGATCGGCGCAGGTGATCGTCGCGCCCTTGAAGAGGAGCGCCGCCTGCCGGGGACGGTCGCGCGCGGCATCGGCCAGGTAATCAACGAGGGTGCGATTAGGGTAGGGCGCCAGCGTGTGCGGCACGCCGGGATCGTAGTGAGCCAGCCATGGCGCTTCCATAGACATCAGGGCTGGAATTATATCGGTGCTTAGGTGCGTGGGTTCTTAGGTGCTTGGGTGTAGGAGCATCGACAGGAGAGCCTTCTGGCAGTGCAGCCGGTTCTCGGCCTGATCGAACACGACCGACGCGTCCGACTCGAAGACCTCCGCCGTCACTTCCTCGCCACGATGCGCGGGCAGGCAGTGCATGAAGAGCGCGCCCGGCTTGGCCGCAGCCATCAACGCATCGTCGACCTGATACGGCGCGAAGGCCGCGCGGCGGACCGCCGCCTCCGACTCCCGGCCCATCGACGTCCAGACATCGGTGTAGACGGCATCGGCACCTACCACCGCGTCGGCCGCATCGGTGAAGAGCCGCAGCCGCGCGCCGTGCCGCGCGACGGCCGTCGCCTGCTGGACGACGGTGTGGCGGAGCTGGTATCCGTCCGGGCTCGCCACGTGGAAGTTGACGCCGAGCATCGCGGAGGCGTGTGCCAATGAGGTCGCGACGTTGTTGCCGTCGCCGACAAACGCGAGTGTTTGGCCCCGGAGCGGCCCGAGTCGTTCCCGAAGCGTGAGAAAGTCGGCCAGCGCCTGACACGGATGCTCCTCGTCGGTCAGCGCGTTGATGACGTGCAGACGAGGGGCCGCCGCCGCGAACTCCGCGAGCACCACCTGCGAGAACGTGCGAATGACGACGAAGTCGACCCAGCGATCGAGATTCCGGGCCACGTCGACGACCGGCTCCCGCCGCCCGAGCGCGACGTCGGGTTGCAGGACGATCACCTCGCCGCCCAGCTCGCGCACCGCCAGTTCAAACGTCGTCCGCGTCCGTAGTGAGGGTTTTTCGAAGAGCATTGCCACGTACCGGCCGTTCAACAGCTGGGACGCCGGCGCGTGCGCGCCGAGCGAGCGGTCGGCCTTCATCTGCGCGGCGAGATCGAGGCAGCGCTCGAGATCGGCCGGATCGAAATCGAGGACCGAGAGGAAGTCCTTGCGCGTGGCGGTGATGGGCGTCATGTTCGGTAGTCCGCGTTGATGGTCACGTATTCCTCGCTCAAATCGCACGTCCAGACGGTTGACGAGGCCGTGCCCGAGCCGAGGTCTACCGACACCGCGATGTCCTTGCCCTTGAGGTACGTGGCGGCCTGAGGCGCCGCTTCGTCGTGCGGACGGCCGTCCTTGAAGAGCACGATCGAGCCGATCATCACGGCCGCGCGCGACAGCTCGAACGCGACGTTGGCGCGGCCGGCGACGGCAATCAAGCGACCCCAGTTCGGATCGCCGCCGTGAATCGCGGTCTTGACGAGCGGCGAATTCGCGATGGCCTTCGCCGCGCGGCGAGCGTCCTCGGCTGACGCGGCGCCGGTCACCGTGACGGTCACGAGTTTGGTGGCGCCTTCGCCGCCGCGCACGATGCCGAGCGCCAGTTCGAGGCAGACGGCGCGCAGGCCCGCGACAAACACCGGGTAGGTCTCGGCATCCACCGCCGCCCCACTGGCACCGTTCGCCAGGATCATCACCGTGTCGTTGGTCGAGCACTCGCCATCGACCGTGATGGCGTTGAAGGTGTCGTTCACGGCCTCGCGCAGCGCCCCCTGCAGCAGCGGCAGCGGCACCGCGGCATCCGTGGTCACAAAACCGAGCATCGTCGCCATCATCGGCTCGATCATGCCCGAGCCTTTGGCCATGCCGCCGATCCGGACCTCGCGGCCGCCGATGTGGATCACCGTGGCTGCCTCCTTGGGGAACGGGTCGGTCGTCATGATGGCGCGGGCCGCCGTCGGCCCCTGATCGGCGGACAGACCGCGATAGGCCGTCGGCAGCGCGTGACGGATCTTGTCGATCGGAAGGGCGACGCCAATGACGCCGGTCGATGCGACGAGGACCTCGGCGACCGGGCAGGCGACGAGCTTCGCCGTGTCGGCGGCCATGTCGCGCGCCGCCTGCATCCCTGCGTCGCCGGTGCAGGCATTGGCGCATCCGCTGTTGACGACGATGGCCCGCGCGACGCCGCCCGATTGCGCCAGGTGCTCGCGGGACAGGACCACGGGCGCCGCCGGCGCACGGCTCGTGGTGAACACGGCCGCCGCGGTCGCCGCGGTATCGGAAACCAGGAGCGCGAGGTCGAGCGGGGCGTCGGGACGGCCGCCGGAGCGCTTGATGCCGGCGCTGACGCCTGACGCCCGGTAGCCGCGCGGCGCGGTGACGCCAGTGACGTTGACGGCAAGGTTGGCCGTCATGATGCCATCCGTGGCGAGATACGGGTCCGCGTCGAGTTGTTCACTGGCTGGCTCCAACCGCGGCGAGCGCCGCATCGAGACGACTGAGCCCCTCGTCGATCTCGGTCTCAGTAATGACGAGGGGAGGCAAGAGACGGACAACCGTCTCCGAGGTTCGGTTGACGATGACACCTCGCGCGAGTGCGGCCGGTACGACCGGCGTCGCGTCACGCGTGAGTTGGAGGCCCCAAATCAAGCCCGCACCACGGACTTCCCTGATGATGGCGTGTTTGGCGGCCATCGATCTGAGCCGCTGCTCCATGTGGCGGCCCACTTGTCCGACGTGTGCGATGAGACCGCCGCCCACCAGCTCGTCGAGGAAGCACAGCGCCGCGCGGCACGCGAGCAGGTTACCGCCGTACGTGCTTCCGTGATCGCCAAACGAAATCGTGTCCGCGACCTGCTGGCTGACGAGGGCCGCGCCGACGGGCACGCCACTGCCGAGCGCCTTGCCAATCGAGACGAGGTGAGGGGCCAGGCCGATCTCGGTGAAATAGAACGGGCGTCCCGTGCGGCCAAGGCCGCTCTGCACTTCGTCGGCAATCACCAGGGCCCCGGTCCGGGCCGACGCGTCCATGATCGCGGCACCAAAGGCTGGCGTGAGCAGCCTGACGCCGCCTTCGCCCTGGATCGGCTCGGCGATGATCGCGGCCGTCGACGTGGTGACGGCCGCGGCCAGCGCCTGCGGATCGTTGGCCGGCACGAACGTGACGCCGGGGAGCAGCGGCGCGAACGGGGCGCGGTAGTGCTCGTCGGAGGTCACCGACAGGGCGCCGCACGTCCGCCCGTGGAACGATCCGTCGAGCGCCACGATGCCGGCCCGGGGCTCGCCCCGCGTGTACCAGTAGCGTCGCGCGAACTTGAGGCAGGCCTCGACCGCTTCGGTGCCGCTGTTGCAGAAAAACGCCCGCGGCAGCCCAGACAGCTTCGCGAGGCGTTCGGCCGCCTGACCCTGCAGCGGGTGGAAGAACAAGTTGGACGTGTGGATGAGTGTCTGGGCCTGATCCGCGATCGCGCGCGCCAGCCCCGGATGCGCGTGGCCGAGCGAGGCCACGCCGATCCCAGAGAGCAGATCGAGATACTCGCGCCCCTCGGCGTCCCACAGGCGCACGCCTTGGCCCCGCACGAACGTGACCGGCGATCGCCGGTAGGTCTGCAGGATGTGTCGCGCCTCGCGTGCCTGAACGTCGTCTGCCGTTGTGGTGTGCATGATCTAACTGACCAGATGCTTGAG
>JBAUGX010000144.1:0-10468 GCA_049679965.1 Vicinamibacterales bacterium | reverse complement strand
CCGGGCACCTGGTGCGCGGCGCGACCCGCGGCGACGGGGTGCGCGGCGAAGAGGTGACCGCCAACGTCCGCACCATCCGAGCCATCCCGCTGGCTTTCCGCGGCGGACCGCCGGGCCGCGTCGAAGTGCGCGGGGAGGTGTACCTGTCGCGCGCCTCGTTTGCCCGGATGAACCGCGAGCGAGAGGAGGCCGGCGAACCGCTCTTCGCCAACCCGCGTAACGCGGCGGCAGGCACAATGCGCAACCTCGATCCCGCGCTCGTCGCCAGCCGCGAGCTGTCCGCGTTCGTGTACCAGCTTGTCCAGGAAGGGGTGGGCGCGATCCCCCAGACGCACGGCGACGCGCTCGCGGCCATGCAGTCCTGGGGCCTGCCCGTCGAGCCGCATTGGCAACGGTTGAACGGCATCGACGAGCTCATCGCGTTCTGCCGGAACTGGGCCGACAGGCGACGGACGCTCGAGTTTGGCACCGACGGCGTCGTGATCAAGGTCGACGATCTTGCGCTCAGGGAACGGCTCGGCGCGACCGCCAAGTTCCCCCGCTGGGCCACGGCGTTCAAGTTTCCGCCCGAACAGGCGCACACCAAGCTCGTCGCCATCGACGTCAACGTCGGCCGCACCGGCGCGAACACGCCGTACGCCGTCCTCGAGCCGGTATGGCTGGCCGGTTCGACGATCTCGATGGCCACGCTGCACAACGCCGAGGATATCGCTCGCAAGGATCTCCGCGAAGGCGACACGGTCATCGTCGAAAAGGGCGGCGACGTGATTCCGAAGATTGTCGCGCCCGTGCCGAGCCTGCGACCCGCCGATTCGAAGCCCTGGACGATGCCGAAGACCTGCAAGGCGTGCGGGTCGACGCTGACGCGCGAGGAAGACGAGGTGGTCTGGCGGTGCGTCAACGAGTCGTGCCCGGCGAAGCTGCGGCGGGGCCTGCAGCACTTTGCGGGCCGAACGGCCATGAACATCGAGGGCCTCGGTGAATCGCTCGTCGATCAGCTCGTGGAGAAGGCGCTCGTCGGGGATTTCGCGGATCTCTATCGTGTGGACCAGGACACACTCGCTGGCCTCGATCGTATGGGCGAGAAGTCGGCCAGCAAGCTTGTCGCGCAGATCGAGCGCAGCAAGGCGAACGATCTGTCCCGCCTCATCTACGCGCTTGGCATTCGCCACGTCGGCGAGAAGGCGGCGGCGACGCTCGCCCGCCATTTTCGGACGATGAGCGGCGTGCTCAAGGCACCGGTGGAGGCCCTGGAATCGGTACGCGAGGTCGGCCCTGTGGTCGCCCAGTCGGTGCGCATGTTCGCCGACGAGCCCAGGAATCAGCGGCTGATCGAGCGCCTCGAGCAGGCGGGCGTCAACATGGCCACGAGCCTGCCACAGCCCGCCGACCAGCCCGGGCCCCTCGCGGGCAAGACCTTCGTGCTGACGGGGACGTTGTCGGCGATGACGAGAGAGGAGGCCACCGAAAGGCTCGAGCGCCTTGGCGCGCGCGTCTCCGGGTCGGTCAGCAAGAAGACGAGCTATGTCGTGGCCGGCGCAGAGGCCGGGACCAAGCTCGACAAGGCGCGGCAGCTCGGCGTCGAAACGCTCGACGAGGCTGCATTTCTGGCCCTTATAATCACACACGATGCCTAAGTCCCGGGTCCTCGTGATCGACGATGAGGCCGCCATCAGAGACTCGTTGAAGATGACGCTCGAATACGAGGGCTACGAGTTTTTCGGCGCCGCCACAGGGCAGGAGGGCCTGACGCTCGCCGAGCGCGAGACGCCGGATCTTGTGCTGCTCGACGTGAAGATGCCGGGCATGGACGGGATCGAGGTGCTCGAGCGGCTGCGATCGATGAGCGAGTCGCTGCCCATCATCGTGATTTCTGGCCACGGCAGCATCAGCACGGCGGTCGAAGCCACCAAGAAAGGCGCATTCGACTTCATCGAGAAGCCGTTCGCCAGCGAGCGGGTCCTGGTCAGCCTCCGGAACGCCCTCGACCAGCGTCAGCTGCGCGACGAGAATCGCACGCTTCGCAAGGTGGTCGAAGTCCGCCATCAGATGATTGGCGAGAGCGGGTCCTTGAAGGGCGTGATGGCCGCCATCGGCCGGGCGGCGCCCACCAACGCGACGGTACTCATCACCGGGGAAAGCGGCGTGGGCAAGGAGCTCGTCGCGCGGACCATCCACCGCAACAGCCTCAGAAGCCGCGAGCGGTTCGTGCAGGTCAACTGCGCGGCGATCCCCGAGGAGCTTATCGAGAGCGAGCTGTTCGGCCACGAGAAGGGATCCTTCACCGGCGCCACCGAGAAGCAGATTGGCAAGTTCGAGCAGGCCGACCGCGGCACGATCTTCCTCGACGAGGTCGGGGACATGAGCGCCAAGACCCAGGCCAAAGTGTTGCGAGTGCTGCAGGAGGGCGAGGTCGAGCGCCTCGGATCCGCTCGCACGATCAAGGTGGACGTGCGGGTGATCGCGGCGACCAACAAGAATCTGGAAGAGGAGATCGACAAAAGCCGGTTCCGCGAGGACTTGTACTTCCGCCTCGCCGTCATTCCCGTGTCCGTGCCGCCGCTGCGCGAGCGCACCCAGGATGTTCCGCTGCTGGTCCGGCACTACATGGAGCTCTACAGCCGCGAGAACAAGGTGCGGCCCAAGCGCATCGCGCCCGCCGCCCTCGACGCCTTGCAGCGGTATCGGTGGAAGGGCAACGTGCGCGAGCTGAGCAACACCGTCGAACGTCTGATCATCATGACGGCCGGCGATACCATCGAGCTCTCGGATTTGCCAGAGAGCGTGCGGTCGCCTGCGGCGACCGCCCGCGGCCCGGCGGGCGCTGCAGACGGCGATGCAGGGAAGGCGGGAACGCTGCGCGCGTTCAAGGACAACGCCGAGCGCGCGTATCTCGTGGGCAAGCTGCGCGAGAACGGCTGGAACATCTCGCGCACGGCCGAAGTCATCGACACGCCGCGCAGCAATCTCTACAAGAAGCTCGAGCAATATCAGATCTCGCAGGAGACTGATGGGTAGTACAATCGACGCTTCGCAGCGGGACAGACGGCCGCTTCGCCGAAGCGCGCAAGCGCGGAGGCTGAGAGGAAAGTCCGAACTCCGCAGGGCAGTGCGCCGGGTAATCCCCGGTCAGGGCAACCTGAAGGACAGTGGCACAGAAAATATACCGCTCCGCCGTAGCCCGTAAGGGCGAAGGCGAGTAAGGGTGAAAAGGTGCGGTAAGAGCGCACCGCGCCGGCCGTAAGGTCGGTGGCAGGCAAAACCCCGCACGGAGCAAGACCAAATAGGGAGGCGCCCCTGGCTCGGCGCGGCAACGCGCCGTGGCAGGGAGCGGATGGCCCGTCCGTTGAGCCTCCGGGTCGGTCGCTTGATCCCGCCAGTAATGACGGGGCCAGAGGAATGGTCGTCACGCCGAAGCGAGCCCGTAAGGGCTCGCGAAGGCGGACAGAATTCGGCTTACGGCCCGCTGCGATTTTTTGAATGGCTTTTTATCTCGTCACCGGCGGTGCCGGCTTCATCGGATCCCACCTGGCGGAGGAGTTGGTACGGCGCGGCCAGCGCGTCCGCGTCGTCGACAGCCTCATCACGGGCAAGCGGCGCAATCTCGGGCACCTTCCGGGCGTCGAGTTCATCGAGGGCGACCTCGCCGAGCCCCGCGTCGCGGAGCGGGCAGTCGACGGGATCACGTACGTGCTGCACCAGGCGGCGATCCCGTCGGTGCCGCGATCGGTCAAGGATCCCGTCACGTCGAATACGGCCAACGTCACGGCATCGCTCAACGTCCTGGTCGCGGCGCGCGATGCCGGCGTCAAACGGCTGGTGTACGCCGGCTCTTCGTCCGCATACGGCGACACGCCCACGCTGCCCAAGCGCGAGGACATGCCGACCAATCCGCTGTCGCCCTATGCGCTGCAGAAACTCGTGGGGGAGCAGTACTGCCAGCTCTTCACGCGCCTCTATGGGTTCGAGACCGTGACCATTCGCTACTTCAACGTGTTCGGACCGAGGCAGGATCCCGGATCGCCGTACTCCGGGGTCATCTCGCTCTTCTCGACGGCGCTCCTGGAGGGGCGGCGGCCCACCGTCCATGGCGACGGTGGACAGACGCGCGACTTCACCTACGTGGCCAACGTCGTGGATGGCGTCCTGCGGGCCTGTGAGGCGCCGAAGGCGAGCGGGGAAGTGATTAATGTGGCGGTCGGCGGGCGCATCTCGCTCAACGAGCTGCTGCGCGTGATGAACGCGATCACGGGAACCAGCCTCCAGCCGGTCTACGCCGAGCCGCGGGCTGGTGATGTGCACGACTCGCAGGCCGACATCTCGAGAGCGAAAAGCCTGCTCGGTTACTCGCCGATAGTAGGGCTGGAGGAGGGCTTGCGGCGCACGCTCGAATGGTGCCGCGCCGAAATCGCAGCAGGAGCTGGCCGTTCAGTGTAGGCTCGGGGCTGAGTGGAGGGCTCATGAGACTGATACCGACGCTGCTCGCTCCGATCGCCGTGTTCTCAGCTGTAGGCGCGGTCTCCTCGGCGCTCGCCCAGCAACCTGCCCAGGCGCCAACGGTGCCTGCGGCCGCGCCCGCCGCGCCGGCACCGGCCGTCGTGGGTGGGACGCTCCAGCTCGTCGACAGATACGACCGGGACAATAACGGACGCCTGGACGTCGCCGAGCGACAAGCCGCCCGGGAGTTTCTGGCCACGCTCAATCGAGGTGGGATCAACGCCGCAGCGCGGGGAGTCCCGCCGCCGCCGGCCGGACCGCGACTCGCTCCTTCCGCCATCAAGGTGTATACGACCGAGCCGCTGTACGACCCGCTGACGCTCAGGACGATCTTCCTCGAGCTCGAGGGCGCCGACTGGGAGCGCGAGCTCGCGGCCTTCAACAACACCGACGTCGATGTGCCGGCCACGCTGACGGTGGACGGGAAGCGGTACCCGAATGTGGGCATCCACTTCCGCGGCGCTTCGTCGTTCGGCGGCGTCCCGCTCGGTTACAAGCATTCGCTCAACCTCGCGATGGACTTCGTGGACAACGACCAGCGGCTCGGCGGATACCGCACGCTGAATCTCCTCAACGCCCACGCCGACCCGTCGTTCTTGCGCACGATGCTGTATCAGCACATCGCCCGCCAGTACATCCCCGCGCCGGAGGTCAACTACATGAGGCTCGTCATCAACGGCGAGAGCTGGGGCATCTACGTGAACTCGCAGCAGTTCAACACCGACATGACGCAGGAGTGGTTCGGGAGTCGAGGCGGCGCGCGATGGACGGTGCGGGGTGGACCAAACGCACGAGGCGGGTTCAACTACCTCGGAGACGATCCGGCCCCCTACAAGGCGATCTATCAGATCCGGACCAGAGACACGGCGAAGTCGTGGACCGACCTCATCAATCTGTGCCGTGTCCTCACACAAACGCCTCTCGACCAACTGGAACAGGCCGTCGCGCCCATTCTCGACATCGACGCCACGCTGAAGTGGCTCGCGGTGGAGAAGGCGCTCATGAACAGCGATGGCTACTGGCTTCGCATGAGCGACTACAACCTGTACCAGGATCCGGGCGGCCGCTTCCACATCGTCTCGCACGACGCCAACGAAACACTGCGTGAGCCGGAATCATCGCCCCGCAGCGGACCTCCGCTGCCGTCTGTTGGACCGGCCCTCGGCGTGGCGCTCGATCCCTTCACGGGAACCGAGGATCCGGCCAAGGTGCTGCTCAACCGCCTGGTAGCCGTACCTGCGTTGCGCGCGCGGTATCTCGGCTATCTCAGAGATGTGGCCGAGGTGTGGATGGACTGGGGCAGGATTGGCCCGATCGCCGAGCGGGCTCACGCGCTCATCGCGGACGATGTCAGGGCCGACACGCACAAGCTGTACTCGACCAACGGGTTCCTGAACTCTATCCTGATGGACAATGGCGACCCTGGCGGTGGCCCCGTCGCGGGGGCGCTGCCCAATCGGAGCCTGAAGAACTTCTTCGAGCAACGCCGGGCGTACTTGCTGAATCACCCGGACGTCAAACGGTGAGTAGGGCGGGTCCAGAAGGACCCGGCCTTACTGCGGCCGCACGGTCCTCAGCAGAAACGCCCTGCGCGCGTCCACGAACTCCTTCAGCGAGCCGTTGAGCCCGGCGTCGAACTCTGCCGAGCTGTAGATCTTCCGTGTGTCCGTCCTGACGTCAGCGGCAATCAGGTCGTGATATTTCTGCGCGATGGGACCGAGCGTCCTCCAATCAAGCCAGCGCTCGGCGATGTCGCGAACGTAGCCGAGGTACTTGGCTCGCAGCGCCGGTACCGCCAGCAGTTTCGAGCGGAGCGGCTTGTTCGCGTCGGTGAGGCCCACGAGCGGGTCGAGATCCGGTCCAGCCTCAGGGAATCCTCCGCCCGGAAAGCCGCGGCCGCCTGGCGCACCCGCTCCGGGCGGCGGCGCAAATCCTGGGGGCGGGCCAGCGCGGCCAGGGCCGCCAGGGCCGCCAGGACCACCGCCGCGCGGAGGCCCTTCCTGCGGGCCGAGCCCCTCGTTCACGTCATGCGGCACGATGTGGAAGATGCCTTTGAGATCCTGGTAGATGCTGTAGTCGCTCGCACGCGCCCAATAGCCGTCACTGTTGCCGAGCACGACATCGAGCGCCAGAAACTTGAGCGCGCCGTCCACGTCCAGGATAGGCGCCAGGGCGGCCTCGAGCGCGTTTGCGGGCGTCTGGGTGAGGACCTTGGTCAGCTTGATGAGATCGGCCCATGCCTTCGGCTCGTCCTGGGACGTGATCTCGTAGAGGCGTTTGTAGTCCTCGACGTTCTCCCCCAGGTAATTCAGCCCGGCGCTGGCGAAGGGGCTGCCCGGCACCTTCCACCGCGCCCCGTTCGTCGTGTTGAAGAAATCGCGCGCGAACTCCTTGTTGAACTGTTGCGCGTTCGGATAAATGCCCCAGCTCTCGCCGTTGATGACCACCCGCATGTAGTTCATTTTCGGCGTGGGGATGTAGCGCGAAGAAATCTCGGTGTACAAGACCCCGCGCAGGAATGTGGGGTCGCCGTTGGCGTTGAGGAGATTGAGCGTCCTGTAGCCGCCGAGCGCCTGCTGGGCGTTCACGAAGTCGAACGACAGGTTGAGCGATCGCTTGCGGCCTTCCGGGACCATGAAGAACGACGACATCCCACGGAAATGGACGCCGACGTCCTTGTACGTCTGGCCGTCCACGACCACCGTGGCCGGCACTTCGACATCGGTATTGTTGAACGCGGCCAGCTCCTGCTCCCAGTCGGGCGCGTCGAACGTCAAGAAGATGGTCCGGAGCGTGCCGCCGTCGTACAACGGGACACCGGGATAGGCGCGCACACCAGCCGGGCCAAGCCTCCTACCCGGCGCCGGCGGGGCAGCAGCGCCGCCGCCGAATCCTCGCCCTCCGCCCGGGAAGCCACCGGCAGGCTGCGTGGCCAGCCACGCACGCGCCGCCTGGCGTTCGGCGCCGTCCAGACGCGAGTCGCCGTTCTTGTCGAACTGCGCGACAACCTTGCGCTCGGCTCCGGGAGGCGGCGCGCCGGCAAACTGGGCGCCACCCACCATCTGGAGCGCGGCGAGCAGCGTCGCGAGGGCAGCGGCGGTTCTCTTCATGCAACATCCTTCGGTTTGAGCGACGATCGGCGCCCGGTCGCCGGATAGAACACCGCGATCTCCGCCGTATCTCTCATGAGGTCCACGTCGCCGATCTCGAACCGCGTGATCGGGAGCCGTGTTCGACCCCGCAGATCCTCGAGGACTTGGGCGGCGGTCGCCGGCCCCAACAGATCGAGGCGGTCGTACAGGACGCGATGGGACGACTCGCGTCGAGAGAATGGCGCGGCCTCGAGCACGCAGACCGCCCCGGCGATGAGGCTGTTGACGATCAGCAGCTCCGCGAGACTGATTTGCTCGTTCTCGAGCGCGTTCAGTATCGCGAGCCCGATCACCACAAACAGATACGTCAGGTTGCGCACCTCAATCGCCTCGGTTCGATACCTGAGGATGCCGAAGATCCCAAACAACCCCAAGCCAAAGCCGAGGTTCACGGGGACGTTGCTCAGCAGGAACGCGAAGGAGAACGTCACGAGGTTCAAGAGGTAGTACGTGAAGATGTAATCGCCGTGCTGATACAGCTTGAAGTACACGACGCGAACGACGATGGTCGTGAAGAGCAGGTCGAGGACGATACGAACGATCAGGCTGGCAAGATCGTCTGGTCCAGGAAGAAGGTTCATGCCAAGGAATGCGCTCATGCTGACAGGTGCTCCACGGCCCGGAGGGCGGGCTTGAAGATATTGCTCCGCACGTCGGCCAGGATGACCGTCGCGAGGCAGTACTTGCTGACCGACCCTTCATGGACGTGCAGGGCCCGCAGAGCGGCCACGGCAGGCGTGCCGGTCGAATGGCGCGCCTGCTTGACTTCGGCGACCACGACGCGCGGGAACAGTTCGCGGCGACGATCGTCCCGCAGCTCGATATCCCAGTCGAGCGTGATGCGTTCGTTGACGCTGGTCCCTACGACCGTGATGCGGTGAAACGCCACCGAGAGCCGCGGGATGAGGAGCGCCGCACGAAACGGGCTGTGCCGCTCGATGAACGCGCAGGACTCCTCGTCCAGCCGTGAGTCGCCGAAGGGGCGCGCCAGACGCGTCTTGGTCGTACGGATCTCGGAGTCCTTGCGCTTGATCTCCAGGAAGCTCAGCTGCCGGTCGAGGTGATGGCGGACGCGCACTTTGTAGCGGCGCCCTCGCCCCCGCCGGTGGGCTTCGTACATCTGCCGGTCCTGGGTATCGAAGTACAGGGTGTCGTACGTCGCGGCCGGGTGCCCGGCCGACTTGACCACCTGATAGTCGGCGCCCAGGCGGGCAAGAAGCGGCTCCAACAGCCGTTTCGGCAGCAAGTATTTCCTGTCGATGCGCTGCTGGAGCAGACGCGCGTTGAGCAGCTCCGCCGACGCCTCGCGGAGGGCCTCGAGCCCACTCGGCATCTCTCGTGACACAAGGGCGAGGCCAGACGTCACTGCCGGCCGGCCCCGCGGAGCGCCGCACGGACCGCGGCCTGGCGGCGCGCAATGCGCTGAAGCAGACCGTCCGGGCCGTCGAGCGAGCGCTCGAAGGCCTCCGCCGACGAGATGGTCGTGTGTGTCGGTCGCTCGCCGCGCGGACCGACGACCGACGATGAAATGAGCGCGTGCAGCGCGCGCGCCCGCCTCTCGATCGCGCGCGGCGCGAACAGTCCGTCCATCGCCTGGACCAACAGCGCACGATACCGTGCGGCGTACACTTCGTCGGCCATCAGCCGTTGGATGAGCGGCCACGTGTCGCCAACCTGCTGGGCCAGGATATCGGTGCCCGCGGGCCCCGTGCCGAACGGCATCCGCATGCCGGCCGGGGCGCCAGCCGCTCCAGGCGGCAAGGGCGGCGGGCCGCCTGGGCCGAAGCCCCCGCGTCCGGGTCCGCCCCCTCCGGGCATGCCGGGTCCGACGCCAAAGGCCATGTTGTGGTCCCACGGGATCCACTGGAGCCGGCCGCCCTTTGCCGGGTCCCCGTAGAGGTAATAGTTGTGCGCCATCACCCCGTACGAATCCCAGTTTTCCATGACGGTGTTGACCGCCAGCCAGCGCAGGAACAGATCGACGTCGAGTCGGGCCTCGAGCGCTGCCCGCCAGGCGCGCGGATTGTCGCGGGGCGCGTGCAGCGCAGTAATCGCCGCGGTGACGTCGCTGTAGTCGGCCTGCTGCTTGTTGGTCTTCTTCTCGAAGCCCGCTTTGTCGAACGTGGACCAGTTCGCGCCCGGCCCATCAGGTTTGTAGAGATTGGCGGCGCGCCCACGAAGCTGCGCGTCGAGCATCGCGCCATCGGCGGGGTCTTCGATCATCGTGTACAGGCCCCAGTACTCCGGGCCGGCGCCGACGTCGACATACACGCGGTAGAAAGCGGCACGAGCGGCTCGCACGCCACGGTCGCGCAGAATCTCGCTCGCGAGCACTTCGCGCAGCTGCGAGTCGTCGCTGAAGTTGGACGAGAAGGTCAGCTTCTGAAATCCATAGAAACGCTGATCTCTAATCTCCGGGAACTCGTTCTCGTACTGGTCGAAGTCGAGGCGAAACGGCACCTTGCCGTTGCCGCTGGCGCTGGCGGACGCCAGGGAAGAGTTGCCCTTGTAGCGCATCCCGACGCGGGTCCACGTGCGGCCCTCGTGGGTGAGGGTGACCGGGACGTACATCGGATCGCGCGACGTCAGGCTCGGGGCGCCGCCCCGCGCCATGTTGGCCATCGCCTCCGGCAGGCACATCAGCGGGCCGCCGAACATGGCGTTGCACTGGCCGGCCACCCCGTTGATCGTGCATGAAGCCGACGCCGCTTTGTCTCTGCACGCGGCCCCTGCCGCCTCCATCATGGCCGCCATCCCGTCGGGGCCGCGGCCGGGGCCGAACGGCCCGCCGCGGCAGCCTGGATCACCGGGGCCCATCC
>JBAUGX010000143.1:0-14465 GCA_049679965.1 Vicinamibacterales bacterium | reverse complement strand
CGCCACGCCTGCGCCCTCAGTCGCCACGCAAACGACTCTCCGACACGGTCTTGAGCGCCAGCGTCACGAGCGCCAGAAGCGCCAGTAGTGACGCGACGGCGAACGCGGCCTGAAAGTTGTATTCGTTGTAGAGAATCTCGACCTGCAGCGGGAGCGTGTTGGTCAGGCCGCGGATGTGGCCCGAAACGACCGACACGGCGCCGAACTCGCCCATCACTCGCGCGTTACACAGGATCACGCCGTAGAGCAACCCCCACTTGATATTGGGCAGCGTGACCCGGAAGAAGGTCTGAAGCCCGCTGGCGCCAAGCACCGTTGCCGCCTCTTCTTCCTCGGATCCGAGAGCCTCCATCACCGGAATGATTTCCCTCGCCACGAAGGGGAACGACACGAAGATCGTCGCGAGCACAATCCCTGGCACGGCAAATACGACCCTGATGTTGTGATCGATGAACCACGAACCGAACACGCCGCTTCTCCCGAAGACCAGGATGAATACCATCCCCGAGATCACCGGCGAGATGGCAAACGGCAGATCGATCAGCGTCGTCAAGAGGCTCCTGCCTGGAAAATCGAACTTCGCAATCGCCCACGCGGCACAGACGCCGAAGACCAGATTGCAGGGCACGGCAATCGCCGCCGTCAGCAGCGTCAGCCACAACGCCGACATCGCGTCGGGCTCCTTGATCGCGTTCAGATAGGCGGCCACGCCCTTCGAAAAAGCCGCCGAGAAGACGGTGGCGAGCGGCGCCAGAAGAAAGAGCGCCAGAAACGCCAGGACGATGGCCGTGAGCGCCCAGCGGACGAGGGCCGGCTCGGTCAGCTCCCGGCGCGTGCTGCGGCTAATCGGCGGACGGCGGTGCGAGTCGGTCATGGTGGAGGCTCAGTCCGCCACACGCCTGACGCTCCAGCCCTGAAGCGCGTTGATGGCCAGCAGCAGCACGAAGGAGATCGACATCAGCACGAACGCCACGGCCGTCGCGCCTGCGTAGTCGTACTGCTGCAGCTTGGTGACGATGAGGAGCGGCGTGATTTCCGTGACCATCGGGATGTTTCCGGCGATGAACACGACCGAGCCGTACTCGCCGATAGCGCGTGCAAACGCCAAGGCGAAACCCGTCAGCCAGGCCGGATAGAGATACGGCAGGATCACACGCGACAGCACCTGGACGCGGCCGGCCCCGAGGCTCGTGGCGGCTTCCTCGACCTCCACGTCCAGAGACTCGATGACCGGCTGCAGCGTGCGCACGACGAAAGGCAGTCCGATGAAGATGAGGGCGACGGTCACGCCGAGCGGAGTGAAGGCGACCTTGATGCCGCGCTCCGCCAGCGGGCGGCCGATCCATCCGTTCGGCGCGTAGAGCGCCGTCAGCGTGATGCCGGCGACCGCTGTCGGCAGTGCGAACGGCAGATCGATGAACGCGTCAACGATCCGGCGGCCAGGAAAGTCGTAGCGCACGAACACCCACGCCACGAGAAATCCGAAGACAGCGTTCACACACGCGGCCGCAAACGCCGCGCCAAGCGTCAGCTGATACGACGCCACGACTCTGGGATCGGTGATCGTCTCCCAGAAGCGTCCCCAGCCTGACGAGGCGGCACGATACGGAATCGTGAGCAGGGGCCCGAGGACGATGAGGATCAGATAGAAGATCGTGAACCCCAGCGTCGCCCGGAACCCCGGTAGCACTTTGCGTCGAACGGCACGAGCCATTAAGCGGTGTGTCTCCTAACGCGACGGTTTATAGATCTGATCGAACGTGCCGCCGTCGGCGAAGTGCGCCTTCTGCGCCGCCTGCCACCCGCCAAACGCCTGGTCGATGGTGAAGAGCGTGACTTTCGCGAAGCTGCCCGCGTACTTCGCCGCGACCTGCGCGTCGCGAGGCCGGTAGTGGTTCTTCGCCGCGATCTCCTGTCCCTCGGGCGAATAGAGATACTGCAGGTATGCCTCGGCCAGGGTTCTGGTCTTCTTCCGGTCCACGACTTTGTCGACGACAGCGACCGGCGGCTCGGCCAGGATGCTGATCGAGGGAACGACGATGTCGACCTTGTCCTTCGATTCAGCGAGCGCCAGATACGCTTCGTTTTCCCAGGCGAGCAGCACGTCGCCAATCCCGCGCTCGACAAAGGTCGTCGTCGATCCGCGCGCGCCTGAGTCGAGCACCGGCACATTCTTGAACAGCGTCGTCACGAAATCCTTCGCCTTCGTATCGTTGCCCCCTGGCTGCCGCTTGGCGTACTCCCAGGCGGCCAGATAATTCCAGCGTGCGCCGCCCGAGGTCTTCGGATTCGGCGTGATAACGCCAACGCCGGGCTTGGCGAGATCGTTCCAGTCCTTGATGCCCTTCGGATTGCCCTTCCGCACGAGGAACACAATCGTGGACGTATAGGGCGCGCTGTTCTGCCCCAGGCGTTTCTGCCAGTCGGGCTTGATGAGGCCGGTGGCGGCGATAGCGTCGATGTCGTACGCCAGTGCTAGCGTCACGACGTCGGCGTCGAGCCCGTCGATCACCGAGCGCGCCTGCGCGCCCGAACCGCCGTGCGATTGCCTGACGGCCACGTCCTGACCGGTCTTCGCCTTCCAGTACTTGATGAAGGCGGCGTTGAACTGCTGATAGAGCTCGCGGGTCGGATCGTAGGACACGTTGAGCAGCGCGGTCTGGGCGAGCATCGACGTCGAAACGGTCGCCAAGAGGGCGGCTACGAGAGCGATCTTCTTGAATGTCATCATGATCAACCTCCACATGTAGGCCAGGCCTTATGAGGCCAGGCAGCGGTTGGCGGACCTCATAAGGTCCGCCCCACATAACCGTCAAAATGCCAGTTGCGTACGGAACAGAATCACGTTCTCGGTGGCGCGCGTTCCACTGAACGCGGTCCGCTCGAACGTGGCGTAGTACTTGATGTAGGCGGCCGGGTACCAGTTGAGGCCGGCCGTGAACGACTCCGCGACGCGGCTGGCGCCGGCGCCCGCCAGGCCCGCCGTGAACGCCGCCCGATCCACGGCCAGCTCGGTGTAGCGAGCCACCACCTGCAGCGCTCCCCACTTCCCGGTCGGCGGATCGAACACATTGCGCGGCCTCGTCGTGCCGGCCGACGCGGCTTCGCCGGTCAGCAGGAACGAACCGCTGATCTCCCACGCCTGATTGACGACGTCGGTCTGCACGGCGGCCAACGTGATCGGTTGCGCCGATCGGAAGTACTCGGCGAAGACGCCGATGGACTTGTAGTAATAAAAGACCGTCGGCGTGAGCCGGGTCCGATCGCCGCTTGCCGCTGCGCCGGCCGCGTAGGAGTAGTAGGTCTGGCCGACCGAGGTCCGGAACGACGGCAGTGCGCCGGCCTGCTGGCCGTGCGACGCGCCGATCTGAAATCCGAGGCCGTTCAGCGCTCCGTCCGGCGTCCTCGTCCGAAACGGCTGCACGACAATGCGGCCGGCCAGATCCTTCGCGTTGTTCGTGTCCACCTCGGTCGTTGTGCTGCTGCCATCGGGAATACCGTTGAACACCCCAGCGGAATAGGAGAACCTGCCGCCCGCGAGGTCGCCCTGCGCCTGAATACCGATGTCGCGATTGGGCACGAGGCTCGAAGCGAGCGCGCGCTCCGGGAACAGCAGACTGGCGTCACCGATCAGGATTTCGTACCCGATCGGCGTCTTGTCCTTGCCAGTGCGGACGCGGAAAGCCGGCGAGAAGCGGACGTCCACGTACGCGTCCTGCACGACGGCCGTGCCGTTGCCAAAATCGGGCATCACCTTGAAGTCGAAATATTTCGCGACCAGGCCGGTGAACGTCGGACGGACCTTGCGAATCGTGAAGGTGTTGGTGATCGGCTTTGGCGTGTCGAGCGCGAACCGGCCATCGGTCTGGGCGACCATCCCGAGCGCGAGCCGGAAGTCGCCGTTGGGGGCTTGCAGAAAGAACCCGCCGTCGGCCCAGCCGGCCGCTGGCAGAGGGGCGGGCGCAGGCGGCGCCTGCGCAAACAGAGGCGAGGTCAGGAACGTCCACACAAAGGCGGTCAACACCGCCACGAATCGAAACGACATGATGAAGGTCTCCTTCTCGAGTTATGGGTGCCGGGAATCTGTTTCGCCGGCTGGCCCGGAAGGAGAAGCAGGAGGGACTAACTAACGGCCGTCTCTGTCTCGCCCGGGCGTGGCCGGCATGCGACACATGCATCGACATGCCCGGGAGGAGGCAAGAAGAATGAAAAGGCTCAAGGTTAAAGGCTCAAGGCCGCCGCTTACGCGCAACCCGTTTGTTGATGTCCGCGAGCGTCGTGTTGTCGAGAATGTCGGCGGTCGCATCGCGCACTTCCTTCATCGCGAGCCGGACGCCGCAGGTGCCTTCTTCCACACACTCGGCACATTTCATATACGCCATCTGGCTCACGCACGGCACCAGGGCCAACGGCCCTTCGAGCACGCGAATCACCTGGCCGAAGGTGATCTCGGACGGCTTGCGCCGCAGGAAGTACCCGCCGCCCTTCCCCTTCTTGCTCTGCACCACCCCGTGGCGCTTCAGCTCGAGGAGGATGGCTTCCAAGAACTTCTTCGGGATCGCCTCGCGTTCCGATAGTTCCGAAATCAGCACCGGCCCGCGACCCGCTTCCTGCGCCAGCACGAGGAGTGCCTTCAAGCCGTATTTGGACTTTCTCGAAAGCACGGGCGTTAGTCTATCACACCTGTAGACTAACTCGGCTATGGACCTACAGCAGCGTTCCCCGAAGCACGACGAGAGCGACCGAACGGTAGATCACCAGGCCGGTGACGTCGACCAGCGTGGCGACAAACGGCGCCGATGAGGCGGCTGGGTCGAATCCGAGTCGCTTCAGCAGAAATGGCAGCAGCGATCCGCTCAGCGTTCCCCACAGCACGACGCCGACGAGGGAGACAGACACAGTCACCGCGACCAGGAACCAGTGCTCGCCGTAGGTGCTCGCCGAAAACGCCGACCAGAGCGTGATGCGCAGGAAGCCGATGGCTCCAAGAATCGCGCCGAGCGCCAGGCCGGCGAACATCTCCCGGCGCATCACGCGCCACCAGTCGCGGATGCCGACTTCTCCAAGTGCCAACGCGCGGATCACGAGCGTCGAGGCTTGAGAGCCGGAGTTGCCACCGCTCGAAATGATGAGGGGGACGAAGAGCGCCAGGACGACGGCCTTCTGGATTTCCATTTCGAACGCCTTCATCGCCGTGGCGGTCAACATCTCGCCGATGAACAGCGCCGTCAGCCACCCCGCGCGCTTCTGAATCATCCGGCCGAACGCAATACTGATGTAGGGCTCGTCCAGGGCCTCCGATCCGCCGATGCGCTGGATGTCCTCGGTCGCCGTCGCCTCCGCCACGTCCAGCATGTCGTCGATCGTGACAATGCCGATCAGCATGCCGGTCGTGTCGGTCACGGGCAGCGCCGTCCGATCGTACTGCCGGAACACGGCCACGGCGGCTTTCTGATCGTCGGTGGCTTTCAACGCCACAAACCGCCGGTCCATGAGATCCGCCACGCGACTGTCCAATGGGGCGAGCAAGAATTCCCGAATGCGGATATCGTCAATCAACAGCCCATGCTCATCGACGACATAGATGTCGTTGAGGGTCTCGCTGTCCTGGCCGTGCGCACGGACGTAGTCCAGCACCTCGCGAACCGTCCACGTCTCGCGGGCCGCCACGTAGTCGGGCGTCATCAACCGGCCGACCGACTTTTCCGGGTATCCGAGCAGTGTCACCGCGACGGATCGCTCCGCCGGCGTGAGCAGGGTCAGCAGCTGCCGGGTGGCCTCGGCCGGCAGTTCCTCGAGGAACAGCGTCCGGTCGTCGGGCGCCATGTCGTTGAGCAGCGCGGCTACGTCCTCCTGCGCCATGGCCTTGAGCAGCGTCTCCTGCTGCTCTTGCGACAGATACTCGAAAACGCCCGCGGCATCCTTCCTCGGCAGCACACGAAAGACGACGACCTGATCCTCGAGGCTGAGCGCCGTCAAGAGCGTCGCCACATCGCCCGCCTCGCGATTGCGCATCATGTCGCGCAATCGCGCGTAGTCGTGCGTGCGAAGCACGGCCGCGAGTTCTTCGGCAGGCCGGGCCAGCTCGCGGATCGCCGCGAGCGCCTCGTCCCGTTGGGGGCCGGTGAGTTGTTGTTCCATTTGCGTAAGCGCGGCTCTGACGACGTCGTGATGATGCACGTGCGGCCCGACCGCCTTGACGGCGTCGAGCCAGACGCGATGAATGAGATCGAGATCGGCTGGCGTGAAGGACGGCGGATGGGCGCCGAGATGATAGGTGTCGGCGCGTCCGCTGCGATGGTAAATCACCAGTCGCACGTCGAGAGGCTCGGGTTTGTCGGCCTGCTCCCAGGCTTCCCCCAACAGGCGAGTTTGATCGGCGGCTGACAGCGTCGAGGATTCGCCCACGTACACGTCGGAGGAATGCAGGCGAAGAATCGTGGTCACGATGGCGTCGAAGACGTTGTGGGCAGGCACGATCAGCAGCCGCACCGGACGGCTGTACCGCTCGGCGAGGGCCACGACGTCGGACAGTAGCCGGCGTTCGTACGGCGTCGGCGTGCCCTGGCTCGTGCCCGCCTCACTGCCGTCGATGTCCAGCAAGCGAACGGTCATCACCACGATGTCTCGATCGCCTGATGTCTGAAGCGCCGCCACGACGTGGGCCAGCGCATGCGGATTGCGGACCGGCACCAGCACGTTGCCGGGGCGGGCCTCGATCTGGTCGAGCAAGGGCTCCAGGTCGAATGCATCGCGCTCGTCCGCGAGGGTCTCAAACCCGACGCGGCGGCCGACGAGCGTGAACCACAGCGCCAGGGCGCCGAGGAAGGCCGCGGTAGTGATCGACGCGGCGTCCCCACTCGTCATCATGGCCAACGCGCTTCCGCCAACAATCAGGCCTGGCGCCAGAAGGCCCAAGGGCAGCACGCGGCCTCCGAGCCTGAGGTCTCCGGGCGCCTTGAATGGCAGCGTGCTGCCCCGAGTCGGCCGAAGTCGAACGAGCGCGGCCACGGTCAGCAGAAGCATGACCGCGATGCTCGTCCCATACGCGCGGGCCAGCCATGCCACGCGTCCCCCGCTCGCCAGCAAGGCCACGATCATCGCGGCCGCGGTGACGTCGATCGCACGCACCGGAGTCCCGAAGTGCTGATGCAACCTCGCGAATCCGCCCGGCAGCGTGCCGTCGGTCGACGACCGGTGCAGCGTCTGCTCGGCGTCGGTAAACGCGGTGTGGGTCGCGGGCACCAGTACGAGCAACGCGCTGCTCGCCACCAGCAGGGCCGCCAATTCTCTTGCCCACACCGGCCCGGCCAGGTGCTGCGCGAGTCCGGCGAGTGGCGCATTGATCCAGAGAGGCTGTTCGGCGGCCGGCACGAGCAACAGAACCAGAAAGGTCCCGAGCGTCGTGACAACCAGTCCAAAGAGGACGGTCAGCAGGCTCGTTCGCCGCAGCGCATCGACGCGGGGCGGCTCGAACTCGTGGGCAGCGCGCGCCAGCGCCTCGCCGCCACCCACCATGGGCAGCGTCAGGGCGACACCGAGCACCCACGCGAGCACCGCATCGCCCACCGACCAGCCGTCATCGTCACGGACGGCGGCGGCGACCCGAGCGTCGTGAAGGGCGCGGCGGCGCCAATCGCAAGCGTCGCCACGCCCCATATCATGGCGAGCGCGAGGATCGCGATGCCGGTCCACACGCCTCGCGCCATGGCCTGACGTCCGAGGCCGCGGCCGATGCGCGCGCGGATCCACAGCAGCCCGATCACGGCCGCCGCGAGCAGCATCGCCAGGTCCTCCGGTGTGACGTACCCCGTGAGGCGCAATCCGCTGATCACGGTCAGCGCCACGCCCGCGGTGTTGTGTCCGACCACCACGCCGGCAAGAGCGCCCAGGAGCACGCGCTCGAGCAGCGTGGACGCCACAGCCAGAGGCGTGGCGCGGGACCCGAAGGCCTGTCTGACGCGGCCGATGAACCCGCCCGGAATCAAGAGCGCCCAGCTTTCGATGTCGATGGCGCGGACCAGTGCCGCGAGCGCCGTCGCCGCGAGCACGAACCAGCCGGCCGCCCCGCCAAGCGCCGAGCCGGTGACGCCGGACACGAAGAATGCGGCGACGCCAAGCTGCGCGATCGCAAGGGCGGCGGCCTTCCGTACCGACATGAATGGCAGGAGCGCCGTCGACGACAGGACGACCCGGATTGGATGACGGGGCCGAATCGGTGGGGATTGAGACATCGTCTCGGCGAAAGCTGGCGGAAGCCAGGTGATGATAGCCCGAAGGCACCTCGGCACACGTGACCGAAGCGCAAAACTTTCGCGAGGATGACCGGTCGCTTAGTTCGAGCGCGGGATCAGACTGGTCAGCTGAAACGGCCGGTCCGTCAGGAGTCGCGCACTGGTGGCTGGCCGGCCACTCGGCATCAGGACGGCCGTGTTGACGAGAATGCGCTGCCCGTCGGCCGCGAGGTCGTATGCGTGGTACTGCGCGTACGCGAACCGCGTTTCGAACAGCACCTGGCGGGCGCTGACCTCGAATGTGGAGCCGGACCCACTGACCGCCGCCGCCACCAGCTTGCTGTCGGGCGTGAGATAAAGGATCTCTTTGCCGTCGCGACGCCACCGCGCCTGGAATCCTCCGCCGCTCGAGATTTGCCACTTGAGGCCCGTCGGCGGAAATTGCATGACGTACAGCTCTTGCCTGCCCGCTTCGTCGACCATGCTGTACGCGATCCACTTGCCGTCCGGCGAGAAGGCAGGCCAGTTCTCCGTGGCGGGCGTGGCCAGCAGCGGATACGGCTTGCGATCGCCGAACAGCGGCAGCACCCAGATGTCGTTGTTCGGGGTGTTCCCAGTGCCTGGACTCGTGACGTAGAGGATGTTTCGACCGTCGGGCGACCAACTCACAGGCCACTTGGCCACGTTGTCGGCGAGCAGCACTTCTTCGGTACCGCCGCCACTCGAAGTCGTCTCAAACAGATCGAGGCTTCTTCCGCCTCTGTTGCGCGTCGAGTTGAACACGACGCGGCGATCGTCGGGCGACCAGATGAGGAAGTTTTCGTCTCCTGGATCGGAGGTGAGCTTGGTGCGACGGCCGGTGGCCACGTCGAACACCCAGATGTCGTGAGTGCCGAGCGCCGGGTCGAGGACGGGAACCGCCAGTCGTTTGCCGTCGTGCGACAACTCCATGCCGAGGTAGTCGGCCAGCTCGCCAAACGTCCCGAGGCGTTTGCCCGTCCGGTCGAACCACGCAAACTGCGAGACGGCGGTGATGCCTTGCGCGTGGAGGTCGCGACCGTGCGGCGCAAGGACGAGCGATAGAAAAGCCGCCACAACCGCGGTCAAGGCCGCGGCGCGGCCCAGGACGCCACGCTGGCGGTGAGGCAGGGATTCGAACCCTGGGTACAGGTTTAAGCCCGTACAACGGTTTAGCAAACCGCCGCCTTCAGCCACTCGGCCACCTCACCTCTCCTGGTCGTCGGTCGTTGGTCGTGACCTACTTCTTCTTGCCGCTGCGGGCGCGCTTCTTCTTGCCCGGCGATCCTCTGCGCGCGGCCTTGGCCTTGCGACCGCTCTTCTTCTTGGCGGCTTTCTTCACGACTTTCCTGGCGCTCTTCTTCTTCGCGCGCTTCTTCGGCGCGGGCTTGGGCTTGCTGGCGACCCTCGCCGCCCGAGACACCCCGGCCGATTTTCCCGCCCGCGCGCCGCCCGAAGGCCGCCCCGCCGGCTCACCCAAGTCGCCGAGAAAATCGTCGTCCAGGTCGCCGGCCCCCGCTTCCCCCAGATCAGACATCGTGGCGTCGCCCGCCAGCTCCTCGTCGGGCATCCCCAGTCCGTCGTCGAAATCGTCCTTCATGATGAGCCTTCCAGTTCGAGACTTTGGTTGCGGGCAGTTAGTCTGACCAACCTCGCACGGCGCGTCAAGCGAGAGCTACTTCCGGCTGGCGAGGTCGAGCGCCACCTGGATCGCGCGCCGGCAGACCGCGCAAAAGCCCACATTGTCGCGTGTGAACATGACGCAGTCCTGCTGCGACCGATAGTAGCCCCGTGCCTCGTAGTTGGCGCCTTCGAACACCCCGACCCTACCGGCCCAGGCCCCGCTCGACAGGAGGGCCGTCTCCCGTTCCTGCTCCTCGCGAAACAGGGCGTTGATCTCGGCCTCGGCGCGGTCGGCGGCACGCACCGCGCGGCGCTTCTCCTGAATGCTCTTGCTGTATTCCTCGAATTCGTTTTTCGGCCACGGCGTCGGCACCGGCGTCCCCGCCCCAACGAGATCCCTCCATTTGAGCAACGCCGGATCGAGTAGCGCCGTCACGTTGGGCTCCCACGGCTCGATGCGATCGACGGCCGGCAGGTACGCGACGGCCGACGTGTAGTACTCGTCGGCCAGCCCGGCGAGATGGTGGCCGAACTCGTGCACGAAGACGTACGCGGCAAACGCGCTGTCGGCCGCGACCGTGCTGTACAGGCCGAAGATCCCGCCGCCTCCATACGTCGCGCTGTTCACGAGAATTTCGACGACGTCGTACGGCGCGTTGCTGGCGATGTCGCGAAACGCCTTGTTCTCGAACGTCAGGACATAGCGCTCCGAGTCGAAAGCGTCGTAACTCGTCCCGAGCGGCGAGCGTCTGTAGATGCGCTGGGAGGGCCTCGTGACGCCCGACTGCGCCGCGCGCGGACTGAGACCCCAGACGTTGATATCCGCCTGCCGCTCTTTGAACGGCGAGGTCGCAAAGAGCGCCGCGACCAACCGCTTGGCGTCGCGTTCGAACTTGCCGCGCTCCCTCGCCGTATAGCCGTCGCCGAGGATTAGCAGATCCAGCTTGTCGGCCGGGTCGCCCGCTTCGTGCAGCTTGATGAGCGGGCCGACATCGGGCGCCGCCGTGCCGCTCGCGACGAACTTGTCGGCAGGATCGACCGTGAACGTCCAGACGTCCTGAAACTGGTTTCGCGCGTCGCGCTTTTCGAGGCTGATGCGCACGGGTTTGTCCGGCGAGGGGAAGCGCAGCGATTCGGAGAACGTCCGGTTCATCGCCTTCGCTTCGGCCGTCGTCTCCCACTCGCCATAGATCGACGCAAAGCCGCGCGAAAACAGCGTTCGGCCGCTCGCCTGATCGACGACGGTGAATCGGTACTTGCCGAGGTTGGTGTCATCGACGGGCTTGGCGGGATTGCCCGGCCAGGGCAGGGGCTCGACGACCACGCGGTCGACACTGAACCGCTCTTCGGTGGCGTTGCCGGTGTGGTAGTAGTCGACGCGCAGCGTCAGGACGGCGAGCGCAAGCAGCACGTGGGTCATAGCGACGATCTTACGACAACCACAGCGACCGCCCGGTCAATTCCCGATGGTTGAGGCCCGAGGCGCGATCGAGCTTCGCCACAATCGCCGGCAGCTCCACGCGCACGCGCCACTCGTCCGCGCGGCCACCGGCCGCCTCGATGACCGCGCGCCATCGGCCCCACCACGGGGCCACGAAGCCGGCGAGCGGCTCGACAACGAGCACGCACAGACGCTCCCCGCTCTTCGCGGCCCGGGCTTGCCTGACGCGTTCGACGGCTCGCGTCAAGACCGCCTCCCGCGCCACCTCGGACAGCTCGTTCAAGGTGAAGGCGGCCAGCATCGAGATGGGGCCCGTCGGCCATGCGGCACCCGCAATGTCGTCTTGTCGCGTACGGGCCGTCAGGCCGAAGTGACGATACGTCAGCGCGGCCTCGGCTACCGCCCACTGATGCCGATCAATGCCGATGACCCGCGGCGCCGTTCGACGTGCGACGGCCCATGCGGCGCCGGACGCGCCGGTTCCGCATCCGAGATCGAGAAGCGTCGGTGTGGTGTCGGCCGCGGCTTGCGGCAGCGATCGCACGATGGAGCGAACGAGCAGGTAGTGGAGCGGGCCGTAGAAGAGGGCGAATGCCGCCCGCTTGCCGGCGCCCTCGAGCGCGGCGCCCTCGGCCAGCCGCCCGCGCCGCTCGACGTAGGCCGAGGACAGCGCGCGCAGCGCCCCGCTCACCTGCTTGAAGGTGAGGTCGGCGAGATGCCGTTCTTCGAGCGCGGCCATCCACTGCTCGAAAGCTGGCTCAAGGCTCATGGCTCATTTTCCATGAGCCCTGAGCCTTGAGCCGTAAGCCGACACATTACTTGAGGAAGAGCATCTCGCGATAGGTCGCCAGCGGCCACAGCTCCTGCGGCATGACGCCCTCGAGCTCGTCGCTCGTCTCGCGGACCGCGTTCATCGCGGGAATCACCGCGTCGCGGAAATGCTTGGCGTGGCCGATGGCGTCGCCGCCCTCGTGGGCGAGCGCCTTCTGCAGCTTGTCGGTGCGGCGCTTGAGCTCGTCGGTCAGCTTCGTCGCTTGATCGAGCGCCTTCTTGCCCTCAACCGACTTGCCCCCCGCGGACTTGACCGCCGCGACGCTCTGGCCAAGCAGTTTCTGATACTCGATCGCGGCCGGAAAGATGTACCGGTTCGCCATGAGGACCATCAGCTGGCCTTCGACATTCACGGTCTTGTTGTACGTCTCGACCATGATTTCAAAGCGCGCGTGCAGCTCGCGTCCGTTGAGCACTTTGTACTTCTCGAAGAGGTCCACGACGTCCTTCTTCACGAGATTCGGCAGCGCATCCACGGTGTTCTTCTGATTGAGGAGCCCCCGCTTGACGGCTTCCTTCTCCCACTCTTTGGAGTAGTTGTTCCCGTTGAAGATGATCCGCTTGTTCTCCTTGATGACCTTCGGCAGCAGCTCGGCCGCCGCCCGTTCGATGGTCTTGCCGCCTTTGGTCGCCTTCTCGAGCTCCGTCGCCATGTAGTCGAGCGACTCGGTCACCGCGATGTTCAGGGCAATGTTCGGATAGGCGATGCTCTGGTTGGACGACACCGCACGGAACTCGAACTTGTTGCCCGTGAACGCGAACGGACTCGTGCGGTTCCGATCCCCGGGGTCGCGCGGCAGCTTGGGCAGCACGATCACGCCGGTGTCGAGCTCGCCACCGTGCTTGGTCGACGTGGCGCCGCCCTTCTCAATCTGATCGAAGATGTCGGTCAGCATGTCGCCCAGGAAGATCGAGATGATCGCCGGCGGCGCTTCGTTGGCGCCGAGCCGGTGGTCGTTGCCCGCGCTGGCGATCGAGGCCCTGAGCAGCCCCTGCCACCTGTTGACGGCGCGAATGACGGCCGAGCAGAACACGAGGAACTGCGCGTTGTCGTGCGGGTTCGCGCCCGGGCTGAGCAGGTTATGGCCCTGGTCGTCGCTCATCGACCAGTTGAGGTGCTTGCCCGATCCGTTGACGCCGGCGAACGGCTTTTCGTGCAGCAGGCACGCCAGCCCGTACTTCGGCGCGATCCTTCGCAGCGTCTCCATGACCATCATCTGGTGATCGGTGGCGACGTTCGCGTTCTCGAAGACCGGCGCGATCTCGTACTGGCTCGGCGCCACTTCGTTGTGCCGTGTCTTGACGGGCACGCCGACCTTGTAGAGCTCGTTTTCCGAATCGTTCATGAACGCCATGACGCGCGCCGGGATGGCGCCGAAGTACTGATCCTCCAGCTCCTGCCCCTTGGGCGGCTTGGCGCCGAGCAGCGTCCGGCCCGCATTGACCAGGTCGGGCCGCGACAGGTAGAAGTACTGGTCGATCAGGAAGTACTCCTGCTCCGGCCCGCACGTCGTCACCACACGATGGGCAGGAGATCCGAACAGCTTGAGCACGCGAACGGCCTGTTTCGACAAGGCCTCCATCGATCGGAGCAGCGGCGTCTTCTTGTCGAGCGCTTCACCCGTCCAGCTGACGAAGGCCGTCGGAATGACCAGGGTCGTCGCACCGCCGCTTTTCAGCAGCCAGGGCGGGCTGGTCGGATCCCACGCCGTGTAGCCGCGCGCCTCAAACGTGGACCGCATGCCGCCGGACGGAAAGCTCGACGCATCGGGCTCGCCTCTGACGAGCTCCTTGCCCGAAAACTCGGCGACCGCCTTGCCCTTGCCGTCGGGGTTGAGAAACGAGTCGTGCTTCTCCGCCGTGATGCCCGTGAGCGGCTGAAACCAGTGCGTGTAGTGCGTCGCGCCGTGCTCGACCGCCCAGTCCTTGACGGCGGCCGCCACCGCGTCGGCCACGGAGGCGTCGAGCGAGGCGCCGTGCGTGATCGTGCGCTGCAGGGCCTGGTACACCGGCTTGGGCAACCGTTTCTCCTGGACCCCCTCGTTGAACACGAGACTGCCGAATCCCCCCGGCGAGGCCTCGGCTGCCTCTTTCCCGGCGGCGACCGAATAGTCTCGAATCGCTTGAATGGCTTTCACTGTCGCTGTTGAACCCACTGCTGTTCTCCCTTCGACGATCGATGCTGTTAACGAATAGGCCGGGGCGGCTCGTGCAATCTATAAAAAGTCGGACAGACTCCGCAATAACGAGGCGGGCGGCCCCTTAGTCCAAAAAGGGGGCCAAGGCGCCGCCGCGGCGGCCCCCGCGAACGTCAGAAT
>JBAUGX010000142.1:0-4238 GCA_049679965.1 Vicinamibacterales bacterium | reverse complement strand
CGCGTGCCCCGCCACCCCCGCTCTTGTAAGACGATGCCCCGCCAAGCGACAGTGCCAGCGCCGCCATGGCGACGCCATGCGCGTCGTGCGCGTGGATGACGTCGGGGCCAAGCTGCCGCAGGACGCGGGAGAGGCGCCAGGCCGCCGACAGGTCCATCTCGGTTCGCGGCGCGAGCGGAATCAGCTCGAGTCCCTCGGCCGCGCGACGCCGCAGCTCGCCGTCGGGGTGCGCGACGAGCGCCGCCCGCTGGCCGAGCGCCCGCAGGCCGTTGACCGTGAGCAGCACCTGGTTCTGGCCCCCGCGCCAGGTCCGGGCGGTGTCGATGTGCAGGGAAAACATTAGCGGCAGCTGCAAACCACGAAGACACGAAGGTCACGAAGGATCATAAAGGCCTCTTCGTGTTCTTCGTGCCATCGTGGTTCGTGCGTTGAAGTTCCAAGAGTTTGGCGAACTTGAGAAACACGTAGTAGCTGTTGAGCACCGAGATGATGAACCCGACGGCGCCGTCGCGGATGCCACCGCGCAGCATGTAGTTCCGCAGAAACGCCAGCGGCGGATGGCCGGCCAGGTGCAGCACGCCGGCACGGCGACCGCTCTCGAACATCTGGCGCGAGGCATACGTCGTGTAGCGATCGATGGTCTCGAGGTGATCCGCGATGTCGCGATAGGCATAGTGGTGCAGCTCGCTCCGCAGGCGCCCGAGGCTGCCTCGGGTCGTCACGGACTCATGCACGTAGCGGCCACTCCACTCGGCCGTGCGCCGATCGTAGAGGCGCAGCTGATAGTCGGGATACCAGTCCGTCGTACGAATCCACCGGCCGAGGTGCCACGTCACGCGGGGGATTCGATATCCCGCGTGGCCCGGCCCGGCCTGCATCAGGCCCCGTATTTCATCGGCCAGCTCGGGCGTGACCCGCTCGTCCGCGTCGAGCGAGAGAATCCAATCGTGGGTCGCGAGAGAAGCCGCATGGTTCTTCTGCGCGACATATCCCGGCCACGCGCGCACGACGACCCGCGACGTGTATGCGCGCGCGATGGCCGCGGTCTCATCGGAGCTCTCCGAATCGACGACGATGATCTCGTCGGCCCACGCGACCGATCGCAGCGCCTCGCCGACCATCGCCGCTTCGTTTTTTGTGATGATTGTGACCGACAGCTTCGGCACCCGGGTATACTACGCGAACCGAACCGATGACGCGTGACGAGCTGCTCGATCTGTTCCACCGCTCCGGCGCACTGCACGACGGGCACTTTCGGCTTTCCTCAGGGCTGCACAGTCCCGGCTATCTGCAGTGCGCGCTCGTGCTGCAGCACCCCGAACACGCCGAGGCGCTCGGCCGCGCGATCGCCGACCGCGCGCGTGATCGACGGCCGACCGTCGTCCTTTCGCCGGCGCTCGGCGGCGTGGTCATCGGCCATGAAGTCGGCCGCGCGCTCGGCGTGCGTGCGATCTTCGTTGAGCGGCTGGACGGCGCGCTGTTGCTCAGGCGGGGCTTCACGCTCGCGGAGACCGATCGCGTGCTCGTGGTCGAAGACGTGCTGACGACGGGCGGCTCCACGCGCGAGACGATGCGGGTGGTGGGCGAGGCCGGGGGGCAGGTGGTGGGCGTCGCCTCGATCGTCGATCGCAGTGCCGGCGCGGCGCGCTTCGACGTGCCGTTCGTGGCCCTGCTCGAGATGGCCCTTCCGACCTACGAGCCGGATCAATGTCCGTTGTGCGCGCAGGGCCTGCCGGTCGTCAAGCCCGGCTCACGGCCAGTGGTCGCGTGAGGGCCCTGCCTGCCCACCTTCAAGATCACGCTCGCCTATGACGGCACCGACTTCGTCGGCTGGCAACGGCAGGCCAACGGCACGTCGATTCAAGGTCTGCTCGAAGACGCGCTGAGCGATCTGGACGGCCGGAAGGTCGTCGTCACGGGCGCGGGCCGGACCGATGCCGGCGTGCACGCCCTCGGACAGGTCGCCGGCTGTTCCCTCGATCGAGCCATCACCGGCGCGGCGGTCACGCGCGCGCTCAACGCCCGGCTGCCCGCCGATATCCGCGTGCTGTCGGCGGCGGAAGTGCCGCCGCAGTTTCACGCGCGTTTTAACGCCCGCGCGAAAACCTACCGCTACCGCATCTGGAATGCCGATGTCCTCAGCCCCTTCGAGCGCCGGTACGTCTGGCATGTCGAGGGCGCGCTCGACGTGGCGGGGATGGATGGCGCGGCGCGGCTCCTCGAGGGCCACCACGATTTCGCCGCGTTCCGGGCCGCCGGCGGCACGACGCGAACCACCGAGCGCACGATGACCGCCTCGCGGGTCGATCGTCGGGATCGCCTGGTCGTCTACGAGACGACCGGCGACGGATTTCTCCGCTACATGGTCCGCGCGATCGTCGGCACGCTGGTCGAGATCGGCCGAGGACGACAGCCGCCGGCGTGGATGGGTGACGTGCTGGGCGGTCGTGATCGCGCGCGGGCCGGGCCCACGGCGCCGCCTGAAGGATTGTTTCTCGTGCGCGTGGACTACGAGTAAACCAACCTTATTCAGGCCCTGCACACTAGGGTAGAATTCAGGCTTGCCTCCAAGGATCCTGCATGTCTCTTGAGCAGCTCCTGGCCTGGATTCCGCCAGGATCTCCCGACGAAACGCTGGCCCGTCAAGTCAACTTCGATCAACTGCCCGCGCACGTGGCCATCATCATGGACGGCAACGGGCGGTGGGCGGCCCAGCGGCACCTGCCGCGCGTCGAAGGCCATCGGGCGGGCATCGATTCGGTGCGTGACGTCGTGGAGACCTCGGCGCGTCTGGGCATCGAGGTGCTGACGCTCTACGCCTTCTCGGTCGAAAACTGGAAGCGTCCGCGCACGGAAGTCAATACGCTCATGACGCTGCTCAAGCGGTACCTGCGGCTCGAGCTCGGCACGCTGCTCAAGAACGATATCCGTTTCCGTGTCATCGGCCGCGCCGAAGAACTGCCGCCGGATGTCCAGCAGGAGCTCCAGGCCGGGATCGACCGAACGGCGGGAAATACCGGGATGCTCTTCAACATCGCGCTCAACTACAGCGGCCGGGCGGAAATCGTCGACGCGGCCCGGCGCGCGATGGCCGCGGGCATCAGCCCCGAGAACCTCGACGAGCAACACTTCAGCGACTTTCTTTACACCGCCGGTCAGCCCGATCCGGATCTGCTCATCCGCACGAGCGGCGAGATGCGCCTGAGCAACTTCCTGCTGTGGCAGATCGCGTACGCGGAGATCTGGGTCACCGACACGCTCTGGCCCGACTTCCGTTGCCGCCACCTGCTCGAAGCCGTCGTCGCCTACCAGAAGCGCGATCGACGTTACGGCGGCATCAAGCAGCCGACCCCTGTCGCGCTTGGCGCCAAGTGACCCGATGATTCGCGTGCTGAGCGGCGCCGTCCTGGCGGCTCTCGTCGTGGCCGTCGTGTGGCTCGCGCCGCCGGTCGTGCTGGCCGCCGTCGTGGCGGTGGTCCTGGCGCTGGCGGTCCGCGAATACGCGGCGCTCTCGAACGCCCTGGGACTGCACGGCCCGATCGTCTCCGGGGTATTGGCGCTGGCTGTCGCGATCGCCGTCGCGAGCGGGAGCGGGGCCTTCGAGGCCGTGGCCGTGAGCGGCTTCATCGCGCTCGCCGGGATCGTGCTGGCGAGGGGCGTTGATCGCGCGTCGCTGGCCGATCTGGGTGCGGCGCTCGTGCCGCCCTTCTACATCGGCGTGCCTCTCGGGGCGCTCGTGGCCGTGCGAACGATCGACGGTCCGGCGGCGCTGTTCCTCCTGATGCTGACCGTGATGGTGAGCGATACGGCGCAGTACTACACCGGGCGGCTGTTCGGGCGGCGGCCGCTGTCGCCGGCCATCAGCCCAAAGAAGACCATCGAAGGCGCGATTGGCGGATTCGTGTTCGGCACGCTGACCCTCACGATTGCCGGCGCGTGGTGGCTGCCGCGCGTGGACGCGCCGCTGCGCGCGCTGCTCGGCGTGGCCATCGTCGCCCTCGGGATCGCCGGCGACCTCTTCGAAAGCTCGCTCAAGCGGGCGGCGGGCGTCAAGGACAGCTCGACGCTCATTCCCGGCCACGGCGGCATCCTCGATCGGATTGACGCGCTGCTCTTCGCCGCGCCCGTCTACTACGTGGTGTTGAAGTATGTCTGAGGTGTCGGGGCTAGAGGCTAGGGGCTCGGGGCTAGATCTTTGTGCTGCCTCTCTGCCTAGCCCCCAGCCCCCAGCCCCCAGC
>JBAUGX010000141.1:0-10915 GCA_049679965.1 Vicinamibacterales bacterium | reverse complement strand
GAAGGGGTGCGTGCGGCGCCGGTCGCCGCGCCGCCCTCGGCCAACGCGACGACGGCCGGCGTCGATCTGTACTTCTCGCTCGCCAATCCTGATCGGCGCTTCCGGCCCGGCGAGCGCGTGGGCGTGCGCCTGACCCGCCGGAACACGGCGGCAAGCCTCGTCGTGCCCAAGGCGGCGCTGCTGCACGACGCGTACGGCGGCACCTGGGTCTACGTGGTTCGCGAACCGGGCGTCTACGTGCGGCGGCGGGTCGCCGTGTCGGACATCAGCGGCCCACTGGCCATCCTGTCGCAAGGCCCACCGGCCGGCGCCCGCGTCGTCACCGACGGCGCGGCCGAGCTGTTCGGCGTCGAATTCGGAGCCGGCAAGTTCGGAGCCGGCAAGTAATGATGCGCTGGATCGTCGACTCGGCGCTCCGCCTGCGCGTGGCCGTGGCGGTGCTGGCGGTCGTGCTCATGGTGGCCGGCACGCGCGCCGCCAGAAACACGCCGCTCGACGTCTTCCCGGAATTCGCGCCGCCGCTCGTTGAAATCCAGACCGAGGCGCCAGGTCTGTCCACGAGCGAAGTCGAAAGTCTCGTCACGGTGCCGCTTGAAAACGCGGTCAACGGGGTCGTGCGGCTCAAGACGCTGCGGTCGAAATCGGTGCTCGGCCTCTCATCGGTGGTCATGATTTTCGAAGGCGGCACCGATCTGATGGCCGCGCGCCAGCTCGTGCAGGAACGGCTCACGCGCGTCGCCTCGACGCTGCCCACCGCGGCCAGGCCGCCCGTGATCCTTTCGCCGCTGTCGTCGCTCAGCCGGGTGATGAAGATTGGCGTCACCTCGGACCATCTGTCGCAGGTCGAGATGACGACGCTCGCCAAGTGGACCATTCGCCCGCGCCTGATGTCGATCCCGGGCGTCGCCAACGTGGCGATGTGGGGCCAGCGCGATCGCCAGCTGCAAGTGCTCGTCGACCCCGACCGCTTGCGCGGGCACAACGTGACGCTCGCCGACGTCGTGGCGGCCGCGCGCGAAGGCACCGCCGTGTCCCCCGGCGGGTATCTGGAAACGCCGCAGCAGCGCCTGGCCGTCACGCACACGGCCGCGGTGTCGTCGGTTGAGGACTTGCGGCAGGTCGTGATTGGCCGGCCTCAGGCCGCTTCGTCTGCCAACGCGCTTCGCATCGGCGATCTCGCGGAGGTGGTCGAAGGCTTTCCGCCGCCCATCGGCGACGCGGTGATCAACGACGGTCCAGGGCTGCTGCTGATTGTCGAGAAGCACCCGGATGGCAACACGCTGCAGGTGACGCGGGACGTCGAGGCGGCGCTCGAGGCGATCAAGCCCGGCCTGCCAGGCATGACCCTCGACTCCACCATCTTCCGGCCGGCCACCTTCATCGAGATGGCGCTCGAGAACCTCAACCGGGCGCTCCTCATCGGCTGCTTGCTGGTCATCGTGGTCCTCGCGTTCTTTCTGTACGACTGGCGCACCGCGCTCATCAGCATCATCGCCATCCCGCTGTCGCTCGTCACGGCGGCGCTCGTGCTCCGCTGGCGCGGCGGCACGCTCGACACGATGGTCATCGCGGGGCTCATCATCGCGCTCGGCGAGGTGGTAGACGACGCGATCATCGACGTCGAGAACATTGTCAGGCGCCTGCGGATCAACGCGGCGGAGGGGCATCCGCGATCCGCGTTCGCGGTCGTGCTCGACGCGTCGCTCGAGGTCCGGAGCGCGGTCGTCTACGGCAGCCTGATCGTCGTCCTCGTCTTCATTCCGGTGTTTCTGCTCGAAGGGCTCGCGGGGTCGTTCTTCAGGCCACTGGCGCTCGCCTACGTGCTGGCGATCGTCGCGTCGCTGCTCGTGGCCCTGATCGTGACGCCGGCGCTCTCGCTCATGCTCCTGCCCCAGGCCACCCGGGCGCGTGAAGCGCCGTTCGTCACATGGCTCAAGTCGGGCTACCGGCGCGTCCTGCCGCCGCTGATGCATGCGCCACGCAGCGCGATGGGGACGATTGCCGTTGCGCTGGCGGTGACCGCGGCGGCCTTCCCCCTGCTTGGCGAAGAATTCCTGCCGCACTTCCAGGAATACGACTTCCTGATGCACTGGGTGGAAAAGCCCGGAACGTCGCTCGACGCCATGCGCCGGATTACCGTCAGAGCCAGCCAGGAGCTTCGCGCGATTCCCGGCGTGCGCAACTTCGGCTCGCACATCGGCCGCGCCGAGGTGGCCGACGAGGTGGTGGGCGCCAACTTCACCGAGCTCTGGATCAGCCTGGATCGGTCGGTGGACTACGAGGCGACGGTGGCGCGCATCCAGGCGACCGTGGACGGCTACCCGGGCCTGACACGCGATCTCCTCACGTACCTGCGCGAGCGCATCAAGGAAGTCCTCACGGGCGCCAGCGCCACGATCGTCGTGCGCACCTTTGGCCCCGACCTCGACGAACTGGGCGCGAAGGCGGGCGAAGTCGGACGCGCGCTCGCTGGCATCGACGGCATTGCGGACCTCGCGATCCAGCAGATGACGCTCGTGCCGCAGGTAGAGGTCCGGATGCGTCCGGAAGCGGCGCAGATGGCCGGCGTGACACCGGCCCGCGTGCGCGAATCGCTGGCCACGCTGCTGCAAGGCCGCAAGGTCGGCGAGATCTACGACGAGCAGAAGGTCTTCGACGTCGTGGTGTGGAGCCTCCCCTCGATACGCGGCGATCTATTCGCCATCAAGCGGCTGCCGATCGACACGCCGGGCGGCGGCTACGTGCCGCTCGAGGCGGTGGCCGACGTCCAGTTGGCGCCGACGCCCAACGAGATCACGCGTGAGGGTGGCTCGCGCCGCATCGACGTGACGTCCAACGTCCGCGGGCGCGATCTGGGCGCCGTCGCGCGCGATATCCAGGCCGCCATTGCCAAGGTGCCGTTCCGCGAGGGCTATCACGCCGAGGTGCTCGGCGAGTATGCCGAACGCGCCGCCTCGCAGAACCGGCTGCTGGCGCTCGGGGCCCTGTCGCTGCTCGGTATTCTGCTCGTGCTGCACATCGACTTCGGATCGGTGCGCATCGTGGCGCTCGTGGCGCTCACACTGCCCTTCGCGCTCATCGGCGGCGTCGGGGCGGCCTTCCTCTCTGGCGGGATCCTCTCGCTCGGATCGCTCGTGGGCTTCGTGACCGTGCTCGGCATCGCCGCCCGCAACGGCATCATGCTCGTCAGCCACTACCGGCATCTGCAGGAGGTCGAACAGGTCCCCTTTGGACCCGGGCTGGTGCTGCGCGGCGCCGAGGAGCGGCTCGCGCCGATTCTGATGACGGCGCTCGCCACCGGCCTGGCGCTCGTGCCCATCGTCGTCGGCGGCAGCCAATCCGGCCAGGAGGTCGAACACCCGATGGCCGTGGTCATTCTCGGCGGACTGTTCACGTCCACCGTGCTGAACCTGTTCCTGCTGCCGGCAATCTATCTGCGCTACGGGCACCCGAGAGCTGTCGAGAACGTGACAAAAGAATGACGCGCACGATCGAACGTTATACTTATTGGCCAGCAAGAACGGTCCGCCTTCAGCCGGACCTGAGTGCGTAGCGTCCGAGTACGACAGGTGACACATGAACCGAATGAAGATTGCGACGACGGCACTGACGGCTTTCGCTGGTTTCGCATTCCTCGGCTCTGTGCTGTTGGCCCAGGGGGCCCAACCATCTCAGGCATCGACCGCCGATCGGTTCTGGTCGCAGTGGCGCGGGCCGTTCAACACCGGCGTGTCGAGATCGGCCAATCCGCCGACTGAGTGGAGCGAGACGAAGAACGTCCGGTGGAAGGTGGAGATTCCCGGCCGCGGATCCTCCTCGCCGGTCGTCTGGGGCGATCGGGTGTACCTCCTGACCGCGGTCCCGATGGTCGTCGGCGCCGATCTGCATGCGCCTCGAGGCGGGCTCCGGCCGCGCGGCACGCACCGGTTTCTCGTCATGGCCATCGATCGTCAGACCGGTCGCACGGTGTGGGAGCGCGTCGCCCGCGAGGAAGAGCCGCACGAACCGGGTCACCCCGAGAACAGCACGTGGGCGTCGAGCTCGGCCGTCACCGACGGCGAGCACGTGTTCGCGTACTTCGAGTCGCGCGGACTGTACGCATACGACATGAACGGCACGCTCGTCTGGCAGGCCGACCTCGGCGACAAGGGCATGAGGAATCAGTTCGGCGAGGGCTCCACCCCCGCGCTCTATCGCAACACGCTCGTCGTGGTGTGGGACCACATCACCGGGCCGTCGTTTGTCACGGCGCTTGACAAGCGGACGGGGCGGGAGCTGTGGCGCGTACCGCGCCAGGAGATCGACACGTGGGCCACGCCGCTCATCGTCGACGTCAACGGACGCGCGCAGGCCATCATCCCCGGCATGAACCGGATCCGCAGCTACGACCTCGAGAACGGCAGCGTCGTCTGGGAGAGCGACGGGTTGACCATGAACCCGATTCCCTCGCCCGTCTACCACGACGGCATCGCCATCCTGATGAGCGGATTCCAGGGGAACGACCTCAGGGCGGTCCGCCTGTCGGAGGCGAAGGGCAACATCGACGGATCGAACGCCGTCGCCTGGAGCCTCGTGCGCGACACGCCGTACGTGCCGTCACCGCTCCTCTACGACAACGTGCTGTATTTTCTGAAGACGAACACGGGCGTGTTGTCTGCGTTCGATCCGAAGACGGGCACGCCGCACTACCAGACGCAGCGGCTCGACGGCGTCCCTGAGGTCTTCTCGTCGCCGGTCGGCGCGGCCGGCCGCGTGTACATCACCGGGCGGGACGGCACGACGCTCGTCCTCCGTCACGGTCCCACGTACCAGGTGCTGGCGACCAATACGCTCAACGACGGATTCGACGCCTCGCCGGCGCTCGTGGACAACGAGATGTTCTTGCGCGGCTACCGCTATCTCTATAGCATCGCGGCGCAGTGATCTCGGCGGCCGTCTTTCTCATCACCCTGTCTGGTCTCGTTTTCGAGATCTGTCTCACGCGCATCTACTCGGCGACCATCTGGTACCACTTCTCGTTCATCGCGATTTCGATCGCGCTGCTCGGATGGGGGCTCGGCGGCCTCGCCGTCCACCTGCTCAAGGGCCGATGGCCCCAGACGCTCGAGCGAGCGGCGCTGTTCACGCTGCTCTACGCGGTGGCCATTCCGGCCTGTCTCTGGGTGCTCGTCCAGTTTCCGTTTCGGATGGAGCTGCTGCCGCTGTACTTCGTGGCGCCATTGGTGCCGTTTTTCCTGGCCGGCATGGCACTCTCCACGATTTTCGATCTGCACCGTTCCATCGCCGGGTCGCTCTACTTCGCCGATCTCATCGGAGCCTCGCTCGGAGCCGTCCTCGTCACGCTGCTGCTGCAGACGCTCGGCGGCGAGGCGTCGGTGCTCGCGGCGGCGATCGCGGCGATGGGCGCCGCGTTCTGCCTGTCTCGGAGGCTGCGCGTGGTGGCGGGCATCGGCGCGGTGCTCATGGCCGCCGCGGCGGTCTCCAATGCCGGCACGGGCCTCTTTCGCGTCGTGCCGAGCACCATCAAGGCCATGCGCCGGCAGATGGACGAGAGCCCCGGCTCGCGCGTCACCCAGACCGGCTGGAACGCGTATTCGCGCATCGACGCCGTCGAAGGGCTACCGCCGCCGTATCTGGCGCGGCTCTACATCGACTCGGACGCGTGGACGAGCATTCTGCCCTGGGACGGCCGGATCGAGAGCGCCGCCGCGATCGGCAATTCGTACCGCGCGCTGCCGTTCCGATTCACGCCCCGGGCAGAGACGTTGGTGATTGGCCCAGGGGGCGGCGCCGACGTGCTGGCGGCGCTCGCATCCGGCAGCCGAAAGGTGACCGCCGTCGAGCTCAATCCGCTGATGATCCAGTTCGTCCGCCACTACGGCGCCGCTGCGGGCAGTCTCTACGATCGGCCGGACGTGGAAGTGATCCAGAGCGAAGGACGCCACTTCATCAGCCGGGCGAATCGGAAGTTCGACGTCATCTTCCTCGGCTTTGTCGACTCGTGGGCCTCGGTGGCTTCGGGCGGGCTCTCGCTCTCGGAGAACTACCTGTATACGGTTGAAGGTCTCCGCGCGTACTACGACCATCTCACCGACGATGGGCTGGTGGCGATTCTGCGCTGGACCTCGGACATCCCCCGGCTCATCTCGAACTCGGTGGCGATGCTCGGCGCCGACGAGGCCGCCAAGCGCGTCGTGGTGCTGATGGAGAAGCGGGGCAGCACTGCCGATCCGTCGCAGATGCTGTTCATGCTGCGCAAGCGGCCGTTCACGGCCACCGAGACCGCCGAGATTACGGATCGCTGGACGGTGGCGACGCCGATGATCGTCCCCGGCCAGCCCCCTCCTTCGCCGTACGACGTCCTGCTGACCGGACGGATGACGCTGGCTGATTGGGCGGACCAGTCGCCCACGCGCGTCGGAGCCGTGTTCGACAACAGTCCGTTCTACTTCGCCGTGTGGCGTCCGTGGGGCATGCCGCCGAATCTCGCCAACGGACTGATCGTGGGGTTGCTGGCGCCGAGCCTGGGTCTCCTGCTGCTCTTTGCCGCATTCGGAAAACCACGGGACGAGCCGGTTCGGCCGTATGCGGCGTCGATCGTCTATTTCGCCTGTCTGGGATTCGGGTTTATCGCGGTGGAGCTCGCGCTGCTCCAGCAGCTGACGCTGCTGCTCGGCCATCCGATCTTCACGCTGTCGGTACTGCTCTTCACGCTACTGGCGGCGGGCGGCATCGGGAGTGCGCTCAGCCGGCGCGTTTCGGCACGCACGGCCTGCGTCGTGGTCGCGGTGCTCGGCGCTGCCGAAGCGGCTGCCCTGCCGCTGCTCGTGCCGGCGCTGCTCCCCTTCTCGCTCGCGGCCCGCGTCGCGATTGCCGTCGCGCTCGTCGCGCCGCTCGGGCTCGCGATGGGCGTCCCGTTCCCTCGCGGCCTCGGGCAGACAGGCCGAGGCCCGCTGCCCGCTCCCCCGTTCTACTGGGGCCTGAACGGCGTCATGTCCGTGATTGGATCGGTGACGACCGTGTTCGTCGCGATGGTCCTGGGATTTCAGGCGGCGATGCTCGTCGGCTGCGCGTGCTACGTCCTCGCTGCCTTAGCCGCACGCCTGGCGCTCGAAGCCTGAAGACGGCCTGCTAAGAGAGAAGGAACTTCAGCAGTTCCCGGTGAAACACGTCCCGCACCTCGAGGTGCGGGACGTGGCCGACGTTCGGAAAGAGCACGAGCTGGCAGCTGGGGATCGTGTCGCAGGCCTGTTTCGCCAGCGCCGGGAAATTCGGCGTCGCGCCATCCTTCTCGCCGCCGATTTCGAGCGTTCGCGCCCTGATGCGCGGCCAGTCGTACACGACGGGATCCTCGTAGACCATCTGCTGCGCCAGCGCGCGAACCATCGCGGCCTCCGGCCAGTTGCCGCTCAGCGTCCATCCGTACTGCCGCGTGATGTACTTCTGCGCCACGGGCGTCACGCCGTTGGGAAAATAGCGCGCGATCGACTGGTAGATCGCCGCGTAGTCCAGCCGCAGCACCTGCTGATACACCTCGTCTGTCGGCGTCGGCGGCCGAGCCAGCCGCGCGTCGGTCAGGCCGATCTGGTTGTAGAGCACCAGCCGCTCGGTCACGTCGGGATAGAGCAGCGCAAATCTCGCGGCCAACATTCCACCCATAGAGTGTCCGACGATGGCCGCCCGCTCTATACCGAGGGCGTTGAGCAGCCTGCGCGTGTTGAGCGCCATGCCTGAGAAGGTGTACGGCATGACGACCTTCGAGGATCGGCCGAACCCCACCTGATCGGGAACAACGACACGGAAGCCCGCGTTTCGGAGCGCGTCGATCGTAGCGGCCCAGTATTCGCCGTAGAAGTTCAGGCCGTGCAGCAGCACGACGGTCCGCCCGTTGGCCGGCCCCGCGGGCCGAACGTCCATATACGCCATGCGGACGTCGCGTCCGGCTACGGTGAGCGGCAGGAACGACACCGGATGCGGATACGGGACGTCTTCGAGCGTCGGGCTCGTCGCTCTGGCGTCGGGGGGTGGCTGGACGGGCGCCTGCGCGCCGGCAGCCGCCAGCATCAGCAAGAACGCGAATATCAGGGTGAGCACCGAAACAGAAGCATAATACGCCATGGATCGAAGAGACGTTCTCAGGGGAAGCCTCGCCATGGCCGGGCTCGCCGCACTGGGTCTGCCGGAATGGGCGATTCCTGCCCTTGCTCAGAGTGAAACCCTCGTGCCATTCACGGACCTCCCCGCCACGATCAACCTGACGCCGACGCCCGACAGACGGGTGCTCGACATCCGGACGATCGACGGGCCGTTCACGCCGAAAGATCAGTTCTTCACGACGCAGCACTACGGCCATCCCGACGTCGATCCGGTGGCCTTTCGCTTGAAAGTCTCGGGGTTGGTAGATCGGCCGACGTCGCTCTCGCTCGCCGACCTTCGCGGGATGGGTGGCGCCGAGCTGATTGCCGGATTCGAGTGCTCGGGCAACCGGCGGCCTCTGCAAGGACTCTCGAGCAACGGACGCTTTACGGGCGTGCCGCTGCGCGCGGTGCTCGACCGGGCGCGCATCAAAGCTCAGGCGCGCGAATTCGTGTTCTTTGGCGCCGACCGCGGCATGGAGGAAGTCGAGTTCCGTGCGCAGAAGTTCGCGGTCGAGCAGCAGTTCGGCCGGAGCCTGCCGCGCGACCTGGCGCTCGCGCCGGAGCCCTTCCTCGCCTATGCGCTGAACGGCGAACCGCTCACCAAGCATCAGGGCGCCCCGCTCCGCTTGATCGTTCCAGGCTGGTACGGCGTGGCCAACGTGAAATGGCTCTCGGAGATCCACGCGCAGGAAGAACAGTATCTCGGGAAGTTCCAGGCCCGCTGGTACCGCACGCTCAAGGGCGAAACGATCGACGGCGAGACGAAATGGGTGGAGTCCGCGATCACTCGCATGCAGATCAAGTCGTTCATCGCGCGCGTCAGCCGCGACGCGAACCGGCACAAGGTGCTCGGCGTCGTGCTCAACGACGGGACGCCGCTTCGATCGGTCGACGTTCGCGTGGACGATGGTCCGTGGCAGCCGGCCACGCTGGATCCGGCGACGATTGCCAAGTACTCCTGGAAGATCTTCACCTACACATGGAGCGGCGCCATGCCCGGCGAGCACACGCTGGTCTCACGCGTGACCGACGTCAACGGGAAGGTGCAGCCCACCACCGAGGAGCTCGACAGCAAGAAGACGTTCCTCGAAGACAACTCGCAGTTTCCGCGAAAGGTGATGATCTCCTAGGCGATGGACGCGTTTCTCACTTCCGAAGGACTCCTGGCGCTCGTCACGCTCACGTTCCTCGAGATCGTCCTGGGCGTGGACAACGTCATCTTCATCTCGATCCTGTCTGGCAAGCTGCCGGCGGCCGTCCAGTCGAGGGCGCGCCGCGTGGGCCTGCTGGCCGCGATGGGCATGCGCATCCTCCTGCTCCTCTCCATCGTCTGGATCATTCGCCTGACGGCGCCGCTCTTCACCGTCCTCGGGCAGGCGATCTCGGGGCGGGATCTGATCCTGATGACCGGCGGCCTGTTTCTCATCGGCAAGGCGACGACCGAGATTCACGACAAGCTCGAAGGCGAGACGGAACACGAAGTGGTGCGCGCCGCCCCGACGTTTGGCGCGATCATCGGCCAGATCATGCTGCTCGACATCGTCTTCTCGCTCGATTCGGTCATCACCGCGGTGGGCATGGCGTCTGATGTCGCCATCATGATCGTCGCCGTGATGCTGGCGGTCGGCGTGATGATGGTCTCGGCCGAGCCGATCAGCCATTTCGTGGAACGGCATCCGACGATCAAGGTGCTCGCGCTCTCGTTTCTGCTGCTCATCGGACTCTCGCTCATCGGCGACGGGCTCGGCATGCACATCCCGAAGGGCTACATCTACTTCGCGATGGGGTTCTCGATCTTCGTCGAGATGATCAACCTGCGGGTCCGCCGCACGACGGCGCCGGTCAAGCTGCACCAGCGCTACGCGGAAGAACCGTGATGCCATTCATCCCCCTACCAGAACTGGTCATCGTCTTCGTTCTCGCGCTGGTTATTCTGGGCCCAGGCATCTTTCGCGACGGGCCGCACGGTCCCTTTCAGCACTGATCCTGGAACTCGGCCGCGCTCGGGTCGTGCCGGCCGGCTGCGGCCGTGTCGCTCACCGGGAAGTCGGACCTGCGCTCATGCCCTGTCGATCCCGCGTTGACTACCAGCTGATTCGAACGACATCCACGGTGCGCATGCACCGATATAGCTCATTCGGTCGGCACGGATCGCGTGGTCCGCAGTCAACGCGGTGAATCGCTCCGGCCCGACTTCCGGACACAACGACGCACGGCGAGCTCCAACGGCCGCTGCCCTGCGGCACGACCACTGCGGCATCATTCGTTGCCGCACCGGTCCCGTTCGCACGTATCCTCTTCCTATGAGGAGGATCAAGATCATGCGAACGACCATCGCGTATTTGTTGGCTGGGTGTGCCGTGTTGATGGCGGGTACCGCCATGCTGGCGGCTCCTGGACAGGACCGCCCGGGACAGCTGACCCAGTCGCGCATGTTCATCGAAAACCGCGGCAGCGACCAGGCAGTCCCGGTGAGCATCGAGAACGATTCGCTGCGCGCGCCCCTCCGGGTCCAAATCGCGGGGGCGCCGCCTGTCACGATCGGCGGATCGATTGTGCTGCCGACGCGCACCGTCCGTCAGGCTTGGGAATACCAGACGCTCAGGGTCGCGTTCGGCCAGGACCCCTCGGCGATGCTCGAGCCGCTCGGTCTCCAGGGGTGGGAAGCCACGGGCCAACTGCCAAGCGCGGACGGCGGCGCGCTACTCTTGCTGAAACGCCCACAGTAGCGTCGGGTCTGCTCAATGTCACTCGTGGGGTCCGGCTTCAGCCGGACC
>JBAUGX010000140.1:0-4636 GCA_049679965.1 Vicinamibacterales bacterium | reverse complement strand
CGCCCGGTGTGTTCACTCATCGGGCCCGGCGAGCCGCCGAAGAACGCGTGGAAGAAGTCAGAGAAGGGGTCGGCATCACCAAACATCCCCCGCATCTCTTCTTCGCTCATCGTCCGGAAGCCGCCGGGCCCGGCACCCGGTCCGCCACCGAAGTGGACATCCCATCCGCCACCCTGCGGCCCGGCGCCCGGACCGCCCGGCGCGCCGGCCTGTTCGTACATGCGCCAGTTGGCGCCAAGCTCGTCGTATTTCTTCCGCTTGGCGGGATCGCCCAGGACCTCGTTCGCCTCGTTGATCTCCTTGAATCTGGTCTCGGCAGACTTGTCGCCCGGATTGACGTCCGGGTGATGCTTGCGGGCCAGCTTCCGGAACGCCTGCTTGATCTCTTTGTCGGTGGCCGTCTTGGCCACGCCGAGCGTCCCGTAATAATCCTTGAAGTCCATCTACTCAAACCCGAGCATTCGACTGAGATGCTCGAGCTCCTGCGCCAGACGCCGGCGTGCGTCGCGGGCCGACAGCGTGTCGTCGCGCGTCAGCGGGCGGATACGCTGCACCACTTCGGCAATCGACAGCAGCCGCTGCACGCCCGCCAGATTGATTCCCCCATCGTCGACGAGGCGCTTGATGAGCCTGATACGATCGAGCTCGTCGCGCGAGTACACGCGCATGCTGCCAATCGTCCGCGTCGGCTGCACCAGGCCCAGGCGCTCGTACTTTCTGAGCGTCTGCGGGTGCATCCGCAGCATCCGGGCCGCCATGCTGATGAGAAAGAGATCTTGATCGATCGCCATCGGTCTGCCGAACACAGGGCGGACCGCGGCGGGTCCGCCGTAACCTTGCAACGCTCCGAGTATAGGCATTGATACGACTCGTGTCAACCATGCGATCCCCGCTAGTGCGGTATCCTGAGGACCGTCGTGGAACTCTCCGATCTGCTTACCGTCGCGCTCCTCGTCGCCCTCGAGGGACTGCTGAGCGTCGACAACGCAATGGTGCTCGCCGTGCTCGTGCTCGGCCTGCCCAAGAGCCAGCAGCAGAAGGCGCTGCGCTACGGCATCATCGGCGCGTTCGTGTTCCGGGCCATCGCGACGCTGCTGGCCGTCTACCTCATCAGCGTGGCGTGGGTGAAGATCGCCGGCGCAGGCTACCTGCTGTACCTGGCCTACGAACACTTCGCAGGCCACGCGGGGGGCGAGGCACGCCGGACGCCGCCCAAGGCCCAGCCGATGCTCGGCATGACCGCCTTCTGGGCAACGGTCGTCAAGGTCGAGCTCACCGACATCGTCTTTGCGATCGACTCGATTCTCGTGGCCGTCGCCATGTCGCCCAAGACATGGGTCGTGCTCTCGGGCGGCATCCTCGGCATCATCATGATGCGGCTGGTGATCGGACAGCTGCTGGCGCTTGTCGAGCGCTACCCGCCGCTTGTGGACGGTGCGTTTGTCATCATCGGGTGGGTCGGCGTCAAGCTCCTGGTCGAGTTCCTCCATACCGAGCACTACATTGCGTGGGAGATTCCCAAATGGCTGTCGCTCGGGCTCATCGTCGTGATTTTCGCCGGCTCGTTTGTGTACGCGATGCGGCACGAGCGCCGGCACCCTCACGCCAATCGAACCGCAGATGAGGACGCTGCCGCCCGACTCCTCGTCGAGGAGAACGGGGACGAGAAGCCGTCCTAATCCTCTCGCCCTTTCAGGCGGCGCAGCGCACGGCGCTGCCGCTTGTCGGGGGCATGGGGTGGTGTGACGGCCGCCCGGTACTGGCGCTCGAGGCGCCGGGCCACGATTTCTTCGGGTGTGGGCGGCGGGGTCAGATCTTCATAGAGCTGTCTGGCCTCGGCTTTCAGCACGTGCTGCTCGGCCAGCCCCCTGACGACCAGCCGCTGCTTGCGGCCGAACGGACGGCTGAGCTCGACGTGATCGCCGACACGCAGAAGCCGGTTCGGCTTGGCCGGCTGCCGATTGACGTCGACCTTTCCGCCGCGGCAGGCCTTCTGCGCCTCCGAGCGCGTCTTGAACAGACATGTGACATCCAGCCAGATATCAAGACGGAGCGAGTCCACGATGTAGCATTCTGCATTAGAATCCGGTCTAAATGCCTCATCAGGAGGATCAACAGTGAAACGCATGTTGCTTGTTCTGCTCGTCGGGGCCGTCTTTGCCGGCGTTCCTGTCTACGCTCACCATTCTTTTGCCGCCGTGTACTTCGAGGACCAGACCGTCTCGATTGAAGGTGAGCTCGTGCAGTTCGAGCTCAGAAACCCCCATGCATGGGTTCACGTCATGGCCAAGGACGAGGATGGCGAGATGCGGAAGTACAGCGCCGAGTGGGCCAACGCGGCGCGGTTGAAGCAGGGGGGGATGACCGAAGACACGCTCAAGCCCGGCGACATCGTCGTCATCACCGGTAGTCCGGGGCGAAAGGCGGAGGAGCGCCGGATTCATTTGAAGAGGATCGTGCGACCCTCTGACGGTTGGACGTGGGGCGGGGGAGGCGGCGGCCGCGGCGGCACAGCGGGACGTGGAGCTGCCCGGCGCTAGAGGATCGGATCAGAATGGGTGGCTAAGGCCGCGCGAAAATCGAGATCGTGGCGGGTTAGATGGTGGCGAGGGACAGAATCGAACTGTCGACACTACGATTTTCAGTCGTATGCTCTACCAACTGAGCTACCTCGCCACGCGCGACCCGAAATCATAACATGGGCTGTGTCACAGATTCCTCGTGCCCATGATCTCGCGCGCGGGCGTTCGATCGCCGGTACAACTGATCCGGCGGGGCGCAGTCAGAAACTGCACGTGGTAGCCTAACCGCCGGTACAGCCTTTCGACGCGACGGGTGGCCTGATTCACGAGCACCACGGGTCCGTCGTGCTTCGCCAGCCATTCAGCCGTCCGCTCCTGGTCCTCCCAGGAGAATCCGCCTTTCGCGTATTGCGTGAACTGCACGTCGTACGGTGGATCTGCGTACACGAAATCGTCGCCCTCCAAGGGTACGGCCTCGAGCTCGGCGCTGGTGAAGGTCCAGCCGGCGAGGACTTCCCGGTACGCGGAAAAATCGCGGGCGTAGACAATACGCGCGTAACGGCCGAAGGGAACGTTGAACTCACCTTGTCGATTGAACCGGCACAAGCCGTTGAAGCCCGTCCGATTCAGGTAGTAGAAGAGCTCGGCCGCCTCGCGACTGCCCGCCTTGTCACTCGCCACCAGGGCGTTGAACCGCTCTCGATGCCGGTAGAACAGATCGACATTGTTCTCCATCGGAACGTCGATGCGAAGTCCCTTCTGCAGCCACCGGTAGAAATTGATCAGATGAGGATTGGCGTCGTTGAGCAGCGCCCGAGTGGGGAGCAGTCCGAGCGCGACGGCGAGACCGCCGCAAAACGGCTCGACGAGCCGCCGATGTGCATGCGGCTGCCAGAGCGGCCGGAGATACGGCACCTGCCATCGCTTACCACCCGCCCATTTGAGCGGAGGCTTGAGGGAGGGTCGTGGCGAAGCCGACCGGGCGACAGGCACTGGCGCGAGTCTAACCCGGACGGCACTGCGACACGTAAGCGTCGAAGACTACACGACGGCGGGTTCGGCCTCGCGAGCCATACCGAGTTCGCGGCGGACGCGCTCCTCGATGGCCTGGAAGACCTCGGGGTGCTCCTTGAGGAACTGCTTCGCGTTCTCGCGACCCTGACCAACGCGCTCGCCGCCAAACGCAAACCAGGCGCCGCTCTTCTCGACGATTCGCTTCTCGACGGCCAGATCGAGCAGGTCGCCGGTGCGAGAGATGCCCTCGCCGTACATCACATCGAACTCGGCCTCGCGGAACGGCGGCGCCACCTTGTTCTTGACGATCTTCACGCGCGTGCGCCCGCCGATAACCATGTCGCCATCTTTGATGCTGGCGATCCGACGGATGTCGATGCGCACCGAGGCGTAGAACTTGAGCGCGCGGCCGCCGGTCGTCGTCTCGGGATTGCCGAACATCACGCCGATCTTCTCGCGGAGCTGGTTGATGAAGATGAGGCACGTCTTCGACTTCGATACGACACCCGTGAGCTTCCGCAACGCCTGCGACATCAGTCGCGCCTGCAAGCCCATCTGCGCGTCGCCCATCTCGCCTTCGATCTCGGCTTTGGGCACGAGCGCCGCGACCGAGTCGACGACGACGACATCTACACCGCCCGATCGAATGAGGACTTCGACAATCTCGAGCGCCTGCTCACCGTTGTCGGGTTGAGAGAGCAGGAGGTTGTCGAGGTCGACGCCAAGCTTCTGGGCATAGGCCGCATCGAGCGCGTGCTCCGCATCGATGAAGGCGGCCATGCCGCCGAGCTTCTGGGCCTCGGCGATCACCTGGAGGGCGAGCGTGGTCTTGCCTGAAGACTCCGGACCAAAGATTTCGACCACCCGGCCGCGCGGGACGCCACCGACGCCAAGCGCGTAGTCGATGCTAATCGCGCCGGTCGGAATCGCGTCGATCGGCTGGATCGGGCCTTTCTGGCCCAGCCGCATGATCGAGCCCTTGCCGAACTGTTTTTCGATCTGGCCGACGGCCAAATCGACGGCCTTCATGCGTTCGCGATCGATCCGGTCGTCTCGTTCAAGCGCCATGTGTCCTCGCTTCGTCCGGCTGAAGCCGGACG
>JBAUGX010000139.1:0-2360 GCA_049679965.1 Vicinamibacterales bacterium | reverse complement strand
GGCCACGCGTGGCCGCCGGCGGCAGTGGTTCTCGACGGGGTGGAGTGGATGGATCTTCAGGCGATGAAGAGTCGGCTCAAGCCTCGTGACGAACAGGAGATCGATGCGATCTTCGCGAAGCGTCTCGCGGCGGCTGGAGTGGACAAGGGGGGCCGTGCGGTTGGAAACGGGGACTCGGCCCGAGACCAGTACGTTGCGCTGCAGAATCTCGTCGCCGATTTTGCGGGGCTGCGGGATGTCTCGGCACTGGCGAAGCGGGCGGCGGTGCTCGGGCGCGAGCCGGGCGTGCGCGACGCGCTCACGCGCGACCGAGACGAGGACGATCGGGAAGGCGCAATCGTGGCCGAGGTTCATGCGGCCGAAGGCCGCCTCGACTTCCCCCGCCAGCGAAATGAGGCGATGGGCGTTCTGCTCCGGAAATGGCAGGAGCTCGTGGCGGCGGCCGGCAAATCCGAGGACTCAGCCGAGCGGCGGCTGGCGCGCCGGGTGACGGCGTGGCTCAACCTGAATACGCTCACGATGGACGAAGACTATCGGGCGATGGTGCGAGAGATCCGCACTGGCCGGGGCCAGTAATCTCATCTGATTCCTGATTTACACCTTTACACCTGTTCTGGTATACCATGGTGTAGTCATGGCGCTGAATCTGAAGAACGCGGCCGTGGAACGCCTTGCGGCCGAAGTCGCGAAGTTGACGGGCGAGTCGAAGACCGAAGCGATCCGCCGCGCGCTCGAGGAGCGGCGGCGCCGCCTCAAGGGGGCGTCGGCGGACCAGCGCCGGGCCCGCGTCCTGCGATTCCTCGAGAAGAGCGTCTGGGCGACGCTGCCGAAAGGCGAGCGGGGCCGCCGGCTGACACGCGAGGAGGAAGACGACATCCTCGGCTACGGGCCGGCCGGCGTATGACGCTCGACTCGTCGGCGCTCATCGCAATTCTCTTTGCCGAACCCGGATATCTCGACCTGGTCGACCGCATCCTCCTCGCAGACAGCGTGCGTGTCGCCGCGCCCACGCTGGTTGAGGCGAGTATGGTTCTCGCCGGCCGCCGACGGAAGCCGGAGGTGGGTGACGTGGAGGCGCTCGTCCACGAACTGGGTGTTACGGTCGTCCCGTTCGGCGAGCGCGAATGGCACGCGGCGGCGTCGGCGTTTCTCCGTTTCGGCCGAGGGCGCCACAAAGCGTCGCTCAACTTCGGCGACTGCCTGGCCTATGCCGCGGCCGTGGCGACGAACGATTCGCTGCTGTTTGTCGGCGGCGATCTTGCGCTCACCGATGTCACGCCGGCGTGAGAATTCAGGCCTATAATCGGCGCCATGCGCCACTCACTCCTGATTGCCGCTCTGGTCGCTTTTGCGGTTGTCCCCCAGGCCCAGCCGCAGCCAGGCGGGAGGCCCGTCGTCAGCAACGAGCGCGTCGCGGTCCGCGACGTAACGCTCGCCCCCGGCACACCCGGTCCGATGGAAACGCACGCAGAGGATTCCGTGACGGTCTTCCTTCAAGGCGGAACACTCAAGGTCAGCCAGGCAGACGGCACCTCGCGGCGGGTCACCAGGAAAGCCTACGAAGCGGTCTTCAACCCGAAAGGCAGCGCGAGCAGCCTCGAAGCCGTCGATCGGCCGATACGGGTCGTCATGATCGAGCTTCACGATCGCGCCGTTCCTGCCCTGCCGAACACGACCGGATTGCCCGAGGCGTTCCCGCGGCCCGGGTCGACCAAGGTACTCGAGAACAACCGGATTACCGTATGGGACTACACGTTTACGGCGGGGAAGCCCACCCCAGCGCATTTTCACAGCCGTGACGTCGTGACGATTTACACGGAAGACGGCGCCGTCACGTCAACCACGCCTGCCGGCGACTCCGTGGTCAACGAGCACTTCGCGGGCGAAATCCGCTTCAATCCGCGGGCTCGCGCCCACACCGAGATCCTCACGCGCGGCAAGTCGCACATCGTGGCCGTGGAGTTGAAATAGCAGTTCGGCTGGCGAAAGAACCTACGCGCTCCCAATGTGAGTCCAGTCACAGACGGCGTCCGCCAGGCGCCATAAGCTGCTGCCGAACCATTGAGAGGAGGTTCCAATGAACAAAGGACGACGTTTCGTAGCAGCCGTGGCTGTCTCCAGCCTTCTTGCCGTCGGGCTCCCCTTCGCAACCACGAGGGTACACGCCGCCGGACTCACAACAGATCAGGTGAGCAATCTCTGCACCGCGGTCGCTGAGAAAATCGACAATCTTGAGCAGGGCGGCGTGACACGGTTCGAGGCCTTCGCGCTCCGCATCCTCAAGGCGATCGAGGCTCACTTCAACTGCGCCACCTAGACTGAAGTCGACGGCGCCCGCCAGGCCGAGGCGAGTTGAAGTT
>JBAUGX010000138.1:0-1866 GCA_049679965.1 Vicinamibacterales bacterium | reverse complement strand
CGTGATGCTCGCTCGCCCTACAACGACTCCAGGAACCGGACGAGTTGGTTGCGCTGGACCGCCGGCAACGACCGGAACGCCTGGCTCGTCGCGGCCGCCTCCCCGCCGTGCCGCAGGATGGCGTCGGTGAATGTCACCGACAGCCCGTCGTGCATCAGGCGCGATTTGGTGCGCACACCCCAGAGCGGCGCCGTCCGGAGCTTGTTGGCCGTCCCCTGACCGCCGTTCTGGACGATGCCGTCCCCGGTCCCGACGTCGTGGAGCAGGAAGTCCCCAAATGGATGGACGACCTTGTTGCCGAGCGCCGCGGGAATGGTCAGATCGCCCCCGTTGATGACCGTCCCCACCGGAGCCGTCGTGATCGACCGGACGTGGCAGACGTTGCAGCCCACCTGGTTGAAGAGCACCGAGCCGGCGAGCGCGTCGGATCTGGCCGAGAGCGCCGCGTCGCGCGGAGGCGCCTTCGTCGCTCGCATGAACGCCGCAAACGCGTCGACGTCGTTGTCGACATCGTCAGGATCCGGCACGCCGTCGAAGGCCGCGACCGACCGGCCGAGCGACGTGTTCTCGACCATGAACAGCCGGTTCGTGATCCCCATCTCGTTCACATACGCATCACCGGCGAACGACAGCAGGCTGGCATTCTGATTCTTCCAGCCGAAGCGGCCGACCCGCATGGCGCCCGGCGCTTCGGCGACCGGCACGCGAATCACCTCGCCGGCGATGCGTCCCCGCGTCTGGTCCGCCTGATTCCTGGCGATGGCGACGAGCGTGCTCGAATCGATCGCCTCCACGAAGCCGAGGCCCAGGATGCTGAGCGACATCCTGAACGTCCGGACCCGCTCTGCGTCCGACACGCGCTCCTGGATCCGCGCATCGATGGCGCGATCGTTGATGAGCGATCCGCCGGGCGCGTCCACGAACTCACCCGCCCGGTTGAGGTGGCCGGCACGCAGCTCGCTCACCTGACTGCCACCGCCCACGATGGGGTTCTGGTGGCACTGGGCGCACCCCTGGGCGTTGAACACCGGACCCAGGCCGTCTTCAATCGTTTCCACATCCGCGAACGCGTCCAACCCGTCGTCGAATTCCGCCTGCGTGACGAAGCCGTTGGTCAGGTTGTCGAACGCCGCGGGCGCCTCGGTGGGTCCGCTTCCGCGCTGGGCCGTCAGCGTCAAGACGCCGAGGAACAGCGTCCCAACCACGCACACACACATCGCCGCCACTTTTCGAGCCTTCATGACGTAACACCTCCGCTGGGGGTACTGTCGTCGGCCTGATCGCGGGAGAGCTGCCGGGGGGGAGGAAGTATTTAACGGCCAAACCTGATTAGAAGCAATTGAAATATTGCTCCAGTATTCGCCCTGATCAAGTCTCGTAGGGTCGTTACAATTCGGTCATGGCGAATTGGTTGTTCAAGGAAGAGCCGACCCACTACGGCTTCGACGCGTTCGTCCAGGATCGCCAGACCGTCTGGAGCGGCGTGAAGAATCCTCTCGCGCAGAAACATCTCCGATCGGTGAAGAAGGGCGACCGGATCTTCTATTACCACACGGGAGACGAGAAGGCGGTCGTCGGCATCGCGAAGGCGCTCGGCGACGCCTATCTGGATCCCAACGACACGAGCGGCAAGCAGTCGGTCGTCGAGATCGCGCCCGTCAAGAAGCTCGCGCGGCCGGTGACGCTCGCCGAGATCAAGGCCGACACAGCGTTCAAGACTTTCCCGCTCGTGCGGATCTCGCGGCTCTCGGTCATGCCGGTCACGGACGCCGAATGGACGCGCATCGAAAAGACGGCGTCCCGGTCCGCCTGAAGGCGGACCCCACGTACGCCTGGGTACGTGGCGTCCGGCTTTAGCCGGACTTC
>JBAUGX010000137.1:0-4194 GCA_049679965.1 Vicinamibacterales bacterium | reverse complement strand
CCATGGGACGCCCTGTGGTGGACACCACGCATTCACCTGGCGCTGTTCGTTCACCGTGTCGACGGTGTTGCCCCCGGCCTCTATGCGCTCGTCCGGTCAGCCGCGGCCGTTGACCGGCTCAAGGCGGCTTTCGGTCGGGAGTTTCTGTGGGAGCCGGCCGATGATCGGCTGCCGCTCTTCTGTCTTGCGCGCGGAGACTGCCGGCGGATGGCCCAGCGCCTGAGCTGCGATCAGGAGATCGTGTCTGACGGCTTCTTCGGCCTCGGCATGATCGCGGAGTTCGACGCCAGTCTCGAGGAATATGGACCGTCCTTCTACCGGCACTTGTTCTGGGAATCGGGCGTGGTCGGCCAGGTGCTCTATCTTGAAGCCGAAGCGGCCGGCGCCCGCGCGACAGGCATCGGGTGTTTCTACGACGATCGAGTGCACGAGGTCCTCGGCCTGAGCGGTCACGGGTATCAGAGTCTCTATCACTTCACCGTCGGCATTCCGGTGGAAGATTCGCGGCTGACGACCGAACCGGGATACGCGTGGGAGGAATCAGAGAACTCAAACGTTAAAACTGAAAAGTGAAAAGGACGCCGACGAGACCCTCGCGAAGTAGCAGTCCGCCTACTTTCTTCCCGGCGATCACAGAATTCGGTGTTTCCTCTTTGACACAGTGCCATTCAGGCGCTGGCGGGAGACTCCAAGCCACAGCGTTTGCAGGTGGTTAGGGCCATCTCTCGGGGGCGTCCAGCTGGGGCACCGCACTTGCTCTTCAGACTCAGTGTCGGGCGAATCGTACCAGGAGGAAACGATGCCTTCAATTCCGAAGCCGTTGACCAGCTCGAGGAAACGTTTTGTGGGCGCTGGAACAGTGTGTCTGTTGGCGATTGGCGCCGCCGGCGCGTCGATGCTGGTGACGCACCGCGAGCCTTCGCCGCCGGCCCGTACGACGGTCTCGGCGCAATCGGCCGCCAGCGAGGCGCCGCGGCCACCGAAAACACCCAAGACGACGCCGGCAAACACCCCCTCGGCAGCCGTGGCCCCGAAAGCCACCGAGCAGAAGGCGCCGATCGTCACCCTCACCGGATGCCTCGAGCGCGAGGACGAGACGTTTCAGCTGAAGGACACCGCCGGTCCGGACGCGCCGCAAGCGCGCAGGTGGAAGACCGTCTTTCTGAAGAAGGGACCGGCGCCGGTCGAGGTCATCGATGCCTCGAACAAGCTGAAGCTGGACGATCATGTCGGTCGGCGCGTCAGCATGACGGGCATGCTGGTCGACCGCGTGATCCAGGTGCGTTCGCTTCAACGCATCGCCTCCTCCTGCGACAAGAGCCCTCGTCCCCGCGCCTAGCGCTCGAACGCTTGATATAATCTCCAGTCTCCTGCACTCCTCACGCGAGGCCGAGAGTCTACGCTCGAGGCCGATCGACAGCGAAGTCGCCGCGGGGCGCGGGGGTGCGGCCCCACGCCCAGTAATCATGTTGGCCTCCGACAGCATCCAATCCGTCCGCGACTGGCTGAACGCCGCCAAGCGCATCGTCGTGCTCACCGGCGCGGGAATTTCAACTGAATCGGGAATCGCCGACTACCGGGGGCCGCAGGGCGTGTGGACCAAGGATCCCGATGCGGAGAAACTCTCGAACATCCACTATTACGTGGCCGACGGAGAGATTCGGAAGAAGGCGTGGCGGAAGCGCCTCGAGATGGCGGCACTGAAGGCCGAGCCGAACACGGGGCACCGGGCCATCGTGGAACTGGAGCGGCGCGGGAAGCTGCACGCGCTCGTCACGCAGAACATCGACGGCCTTCATCAGAAAGCCGGCAATTCCCCGGATCTTGTCATTGAGGTGCACGGTACCGTGCACCACGCGATCTGTCTGCAGTGCAGGTGGCGCGGGCCGATGCAGGAGACGCTCGCACGCGTGCTCGCCGGCGAGGCCGATCCGCCGTGCCTCACCTGCGGCGGGATCCTGAAGAGCGACACGATCTCGTTTGGCCAGGCCTTGATACCCGCCGTGATCGACCGCGCGATGCGCGCCGCAACAGAGGCCGATCTGCTGTTGGCGGTCGGATCGAGCCTGCAGGTCTATCCGATCGCGGGCGCGGTGCCGGGGGCCAAGCATGCCGGCGCGCGGGTGGTGATCCTCAACGCCGAGCCGACGCCGTTTGACGACCTGGCCGACGCCGTGCTGGGAGGCTCAATCGGCGAGACGCTCCCCAGGCTCGTCTGACGCCATCTGCCGTGCCGCGTCCGTTACCAGCTGGCGTGGGACCACGATCTCTGCCGCGCGGTGACTGGCGTGACCTTGCGCGCGTTCGTCCAACGGTTTGGCGGCGCGCTCAATCTCAACGTGCACGTCCGCGCGCCCGTGCAGGCGGCGTGAAGATCAACCAGGACACGCCTGGGCGACGAAGGCTTCGATGTCGGCGGCCGGGCGCGCGCCAGCGGTCCTTGACACTTCCTTGCCTTCGGCAAACACCGACATCGTGGGAATCGAGCGGACGGCGAAGCGGCTGCCAAGTTCGGGCAGCGCGTCGGTGTTGACCTTCACGACGATCAGCCGTCCCGCCTGACGCGCCGCCACCTTGACGAGCTCGGGCGCCACCATCCGGCAGGGTCCGCACCACGGCGCCCAGAAATCCACGACGACCGGCAGCGATGCGTGCGCGACGAGCCGATCGAAATCCGCCGAGCTGTCGATGTCCATTGGGGCCGCGAGCGCCGGCAGCAACTGCTTGCACGTGCCGCACTTCTGAACGGCGTCGAGATGGTCGAATGCCAGCCGGTTCTTCTGACCACACGCCGCGCACACGACCAGGATGCCGCGGTCGTCCGTTTTGATTGCTGACATGGCCGCCATTGTACTTTCTCTACGGCCATCAGCCCTCGCGTCTAGTAGCGGTGCTTGATCTGTCGCGCGAGGTCGAACTGGGCGGTGTCGGCGATGGCCATCACCGCCATCACGCCGGCTTGAATCGGATCGGACACCACGAGATCCGCGGCGTCGGGAACGCTGCCGGCCATGTTCAGCGAAATCACCGGCAGCCCCTTGCGGCGCACCTCTTCCACCGCCTTGGTGATCTCGCCGCCCATCAGCGCGCCGGCAAGCACGAGCACCCGCACCCGTGGCAGTCGCACGACCGCGCGGACGGCGGCGGCCAGCGCCTGCTCGCCGACGAGCGGGATGGTGTCCACCGAGATGCGCTCGCCCCGGATGTTGTGCCGGTCGGCCTCCGCGATGGCGCCCATCGCCACCATCCCGACCTGCGCGCCGCCGCCGACGACGATGATCCGCTTGCCGTAGATTCTCGAGAACGACGGGATCGCTTCGACCTCCGTGACACTCGCCACCTGGCGCACGCCGGTGATGACCGGATCGATCGATCCGTCAAGCTCGAGCTCGACGTAGATCTCCGCAATGCCGTCCTTGGGCGGAATGATGTCGACATAATTGATATTTGCGTGCTGATCGGTCAGCACCTTCGTGATCCCGAAGAGCAGGCCCGGACGGTCCGCAGCGGTGACGAGCAAGGCGTGTGTGTCCATGGCGGTGGCGACGAATGTAACATGCGGAGTCAATCGAGTGCCGCTAAGATTCATGTCGTGGCTCCCGTCGAAGCGCTGGTGCACGTCGAGGACGGCTCGCGATGGCTGGCGTTCTCCGATCCGGTTCGCGTCATCGAAGCCTGGCGGCCGGACCAGGTCTCCGACGCGATTCGTCAGGCCGAGATGGACGCGATGTCCCGCGGCTGCTACGCCATCGGCTTCTGGCGCTACGAGGCGGGCGCCGCGTTTGCGCTCGACGTTCATCCGCCCGACCAGGCCGCGCACGATCTGCCGCTCGTCTGGTTCGCCTTGTTCGACCCGGCGGGCGCTCGAGAAGTGGGCCGGCCCGGGCGGCGGGATGCCTACGATCTGGGGCCGCTCGTACCGTCGGTCGATCGCGAGTCTTTCGCGCGCGCGTTTCAACAGATTCGCCGGCACATCGCCGACGGCAATACCTATCAGTTGAACTACACGTTCAGGCTGCAGGCCGCGTTCAGCGGCGATCCACGCAGTCTGTTCGCAGATCTCGTCGCCGCGCAGGCCGGGCGATACAACGCGTTTATTCGGCTGGAAGACCACGCGATCTGCTCGGCGTCCCCTGAGTTGTTCTTTCGCCGCGATGCCGTCCGGCTGAAGCCGGACGCCACGACAGCAGAGAC
>JBAUGX010000136.1:0-16206 GCA_049679965.1 Vicinamibacterales bacterium | reverse complement strand
ACCTGGGACAGCCACCCAGAGCGCGACGGCCGTCGCGCCTGCGGCCAGCGGGACGAACCAGCGAAGATCCACTCCCCACTGCCACCACCACGACCGATGCAATTGGGGAGCGGCAGCTGGCAATTTCGCCAGAACCGCCACGATTCGCTGACACCGTGCACATTCCGAGAGATGGGCCTCCGCCATCGCGATACCACGCTCTCCGAGGCCTCCCTCCGCCCACGCCCCCAGCGTCTCGGCATCGAGGCAGGCGGAGCCGGGCGCCGCCGAGCTCGCGCCTGCCTGCAGCGACTGCCGCAGCAGGTCGTCGACTGACTGATCCCGATCGTCTCTGGTGCTCACGGCGTCCTTCTCTTCTTCAATTCACTAGAACGGCCAGACGCGGATTCCTTGCCTTCGCCCCCCACTTCGAGCATCTGGCCGAGATCGATCGACCCGGAATCCTCCATCACGCACTCGAAGCACATGGCCATCTCGGCCTCGCTCATCTTCGCGTCGGCCCGAAGCTGACGCGCAATGTCCTCACGAATGGCCCGTCGCGTGCGCGCCAGATGACGAGAGACGGTCGCTTCGTGCTCCTTCAGCAGCCGGCCGATCTGGGCCAGCGTCAGCTCCTGGGCATAGTAGCAGCCGAGGCGCAGCCGGTCTCGCGCGGAGAGCCCGGACATCGCGCGCCCGAGCGCCTGCCTCATGCGCGCGACGTAGCGGGGCCGATCCGGGTGGAGCGCCTCGGGCGCTGAGGCAAGAGCCGCCGACGAGTCTTCCTCGGGCAATGGCTCGAGGCGACGCCGCTCTCGCAATCGGTCGACGTGCCGCTGCGCCAGCACGGAGCGCAGCCAGGTGGCAAGACTGCTCCGTCCGTGGAAATACCGAAACAGCGACTTTCGGGTCTCGCTCCGGGCCTGTATGCCGTAGAGATCCGCGTACAGCGAATCGGCGAGTTCACGGGCCCCTCCCGACGGATCGATCAGATCGGCCGCGCGGTACAGGACCGGCCGGAGCTCGCGCACGAAATGTTCCCAAGCCGACTCCAGGCCGGCCGCGCAGGCGCAGGCGATGGCGAGATCTTCGAGGTGGAGTCCTTCGAGATACCGCTCGAGCTCGCGCGCGCTTGGCGTTTTCCCCTCGAGCGCGCGTCCGGCACTGACCGCGAGCGACTCGGCCCAGGCGCTCGGCGGCAGGCCCCACCGCTCGGCCCGAGCCAGGCGGAACAACCGCTCGAGGAGCGCGTCGCCTATCTGCACGGACATGGCTAGCCGCCGATCTCCGGCGTCGCCGGCGGCTCGAGGACGGGCAGCAATGCCGCCTGAAGGTACGCGAAGTCGGTGCCGCTTCGCAGGTAGTTGTCGATCCGTCCGAGCACGGTGGCGTTCTGACACCATTCGGGACCGGTGATCCGCAGCCGGTCTTCGATCAGCGTGGACAGGAACGCAAAGCCGGCCGCGATCGCCCGTTCTCGAATCGACTCCAGCAGAGCGTTCTGGATCTCGACGTGGTTCTGCACGGCCGGCAGCGTGGCCATCGCCTGCAGGTAGAAGGTGTTGTTCTCGCCCAGGTGCGGGTCGGACGAGACACCCTCCTCGTCGTGGTTCTCGAGCGCACTGCCGAGCGCGTAGCCCACCAGGCGTCCCGATACCCGGTCGCGCAGGGCGATGCCGATGGCGCGCGGGGTCGCCATGGTCGCTTCGAGCGCCTCGATCGGAAACTGCAGCAACAGCCGGCGGCCTTCCTGGGGAGCCTCGAGGGTGTCCGGCGGCGTCCCGTACCGCTCCTGCTCCACAGCGAGAACCTGAGCCTTGTAGGTGTCGAAATTGTCTGGCGTCAGATCGATCGTCTCGACCGTATCGAGCGGGATCGCCAGGCTGCCCACGCGTGTCTTGAGGACCGGCGACATTTCCGGAGCCACGCGGCCGCCCACGAGATCTTCAATCGACAGGCGCAGGATCGACAGGGCATCCTCGATCGCCGCCGGCTCGGTGTCGTAGCGGGGATAGAACCGAAGGCTGCGCTCGCCGGCCGGCAGAAGCACCAGGCCTCGCCGAAACGCCCGGTCGAGCAGGGCGTCTCGCAAATCGGCGCGCAGGACGTCGAATCCGATCATCACTCCAGGGCCGCGGACGTTCTTCAGGATCTCGCCGTACTCCTTAGCCAGCGCCTCGAGGCCATTCCTCACCAGCTCACCCGTGCGGCCGACCTGCTCGAGGTCGAGCTTGTCCATCATCGCGAGCAGCCGGATCATGCCGACCGAGTCGCCCTCCCAGGTGGTGTTGAACTTCTTCTCCTCCTGGAAGAACGTGGCCAGCTCCTCGCTCACGAAGAGGACGCCGTTTTGCGCCTTCTTGGCCCACGTGACGAGGTCGGGCGGGCACGGCAGATCGAACAGCTCATGCGCCCAGAGCCGGCCGGTCATCCCCCACCCGGTCTGCACTTCGTCGAAAACGAGCGGCACGTCGTAGATGCGCGTCAGCAGCCGCAGCCGGCGCATGAAGCGCGCGCTCGCGATCCGCAGGCCGCCCTCGCCCTGAATCGGCTCGACAAGCACGGCGGCGACACGCCGCGACCGCCGGAGGACGTCGGGGCTGAGACCGGATCGTTGGGCCGCGACGAAGGCCCTCACGGCGTCCGCATCAGCCGGTTGCGCAAGGAACTCGTCGACCGCGTCCATTTCGCGACGGAAGGTGTCCTTGCTCTTGTCGGCGCGCGGCAACCGGCCCGACACCAGCAGATCCCACAGCTGCTTCAGGCTGCGCTCCTCACGGCGCGCCGTCTCCTTGGGGGATCGGATCTCTTCGACGGGAAACTGGATGTGCGGCCAGTCGAATGTCGGAAAGCCCAGCCGTGCCTTCTTGCGATGGGTCACCGCGAGGCTGCCCAGCGTGCGCCCGTGAAAGGCGCCCTCGAAGGACACGATGAAGCCGCCGTCGCCGTCCTCCGAGGTCATGACGCGATTGAGCAGGGCGGACTTGATCGCGTTCTCCACCGCTTCGGCCCCGGTATTGACGACGAAGTGCCGCGGCATCCCGAGGGGCGCAATGCGGTTCAGCTCCGCCTTGAAGCGGAGCGAGAGCACGGTCTGGTACTCCGAGTGCGCATAGCGCGAGACGACGCTCGGCAGCCACTCGACGATGGCCCGGACGATATCGGGATCGTTCTCGCCGAAGGCCTGTGTGGCAATCTGGGCGCCCATGTCCAGGAAGCGATAGGGCTTGCCGGCAGGATCGCGGTCGAGGACCGCGAGGTATGGTCCAATCGACTCGGAAGGATCGAAGGCGACCGGCAGGGAGAAGAAAAGACTGCGGGAGGCGGCCTCGAGGGCGGCCCGGCTGGCCGGCAAATGCTCCTCGACGAGTCGCTCGAGCGAGTGCCGGCTGTCCGCGAGCGCGTCGGGCACGTACGCACGCAGCTGGCCGGCGCGGTATTGACGGTTGAGTTCGGCGACGCGGTCCAGAAACGCCGCGACGCGCGTGACGGCCGGCGTCTCCATGCCGCTTCAGTATACCGACCGCTCGCGCTTACTTGGTCTCGTCCCAGACCACCTGAGCGTCCGCGCGCACGCGGGCCTCTTGCGGCATGTTGTACCCGGCGTACTTGGCTGGCGTCTTCCAGCCCTTGACCACGTCATCCACGGTCCCGCCCAGTCTCTTCACGTCCTGGACCACCCTGACGAAGTCGCCAACAAACTCCGCATACAGCCGCAGATCGGCCGGCGTGGTCGTGGCTGGCATGTGGCCATTGATGATCGTGTCGATATTGGCCACTGCCGCGGCCCTGGACAGCGTTGCGGCGTAGGCGACGCCAGTGCCGCCGTTGTTCTTGTCCATGATCGGCAGGTCCCGGTTGGGGAAGGTGTCGCCGACGTGCATGACGCGGAGCGCCGGGAAGACCACGTAGGCGTCGCCGCCCGTGTGGGCGCGGCCGAAGTAGTACAAGTCAATCCGATCGGCGCCACGGCCGAGCGTCATCGTGCTCTTGAACATTCGCCGCGGCATGCCCTTCCCGCCGTTCTCCTTGAAGATGTTCGCCTGCGGCCCGGTCTGCAGACCGTACACCGGGTTGGCCTGATCCATGTACGTCTTGGTGTTCTCGTGCACAATGACTTCGACCGTGGCCGGGAATTCCACGTTGCCGCTCACGTGATCGAAGTGCGTATGCGTGTTGATGATCGTCGTCACGGGCTTGCTGGTCAGCGTCTTGACCTTTTCGAGCAGCGGCTGGCCCCATCCGGGCAGCTTCGTGTCGACCAGGACGACGCCGGTGGCCGTGATGAAGGCGGCTGTGTTCCCGCCGCCGCCTTTGAGCACGTACAGGTTGTCCTTCAGCTTGTCGGCCTCGACCACCATCGGCGCCGGCTGGCCGCCGCGCCCGGCTGGCGGCTGTTGAACAGCCGTCAGTTTCAGCGACAGCGCACCAACGGCCAGCAGCACGCCAAGCACGATCGTTCTTCTCATGGCTCCCTCCGGAACACCAAGGATGACGCTCAGATCTTCAGTTCACTTGCGCGGCGAGCACGCGGTTGCGCCCGCCCTGTTTGGCGGCATAGAGCGCGGAATCCGCGCGCGAGATCAGGCCGCCCACGTCCTCTCCGCTGCTCAACGACGCCAAGCCGATCGACACGGTGACGTCGAGGGCCCGGTCTCCGATCACGACCGGCGATCCCGCCACGGCCGCGCGGACACGTTCCGCGACGATCTGCGCCTCCCGCATGGCCGTCTCAGGGAAGACGAGGACGAATTCCTCGCCGCCATAGCGGCCCAGGACGTCACTGTTTCGGAGTGTTTTCTGGCAGCGCTCCGACACGGCCCGCAACACCGCGTCGCCGACCTGATGTCCGTGCGTGTCGTTGACGTCCTTGAAGTGATCGGCATCCAGCATCGCGAGCGTCAACGGCCGCGTATAGCGCTGCGCCCGCTCGAGCTCGATGCGCGTCAGCTCTTCCAGATATCGACGATTGTAGACGCCGGTGAGGTCGTCGCGCGTCGCGAGCTCGCGCAGCCGTTCGGTCGACAGCTTCTGATCGGTGATGTCGACCAGCGCGCTGAGCACCGTCTCTTCGCCGCCGTACCGCAGCCGCTGGGCCGAAAGGCGGCACCAGAAACCTCGGCCGCCCTGCGAACGCAGCTCGACCTCCTGATCGTCGAACCGGCCTTTTTGGTCGAGCTCGCCGCGTACCCGTTCCCGCTCCGCCGGCGACACCCAGAAGTCGGCGGCATGCTGTCCGACGATGCGATCGACCGGCACATCGAACATCGCCGCCGCCCGGCGGTTGGCAAACACCACGGTGTCGTCGCTCCGGCGGGTCAGGGCCATCGAGATGGGAGAGGCGTCGAGCAACGCGCGCAGGCTCGATTCGCTTTCGCGCAGCTCGGCGGTGCGCTCGTCGACCTTCGTCTCGAGCGCATCGCGTTCGACGCGGAGGGCTTCGTCGGCCCGCTGCCAGTCGGCGGTTTCGATCACCAGCGCCACGAAATCGGCGAACGTCCCCGCCAGCAGCTCCTCGGCGAAGTCCCACGTGCGCGCCGAGCCGGTGTGCTCGTGGCACACGACGCCGGCCATCCGGCCGCGCACGAACACGGGCGCGGCGAGCATGGCGGTGATGCGGTGCGGCTCCAGATGGCCCGACCGAAACTCGCTGGTTCTCGGATCGGTGCGGGCATCGTGCGCCGTGATGGCGCGCTCCTGCTGCAGGGCCTCGAAGTAGCGCGGGGCATCGGCGGCGCGGACGAGCCCGCCGGCAGTGTGGCGCGCTGGCGATCGCTCGTACAGGTCCATGCACTCGATGGCGGACCCGTTGTCGATCAGGCGCCACACGCTGGCGCGCTCGACCTCGAGGCTGTGCGCCGCCGTCTCGCTGATCTGCCGGACCGCGTCAGCGATGTCGCCCGCGCCGAGGGCCCGCGAATGCATCAGGTCGGCCAGCGCCTTGCGTCGTGCGTAAACAGCGGCCGCGATATCCTGTGGCGTGCGTTTCTTCGATGGACTGCTCATCCTGCCGTCTTGGCGCTGCCCCACTATATATTGGAAACGGGCATCCGGTTTCCCGCGTGAAACGAGGTCTCGTCGCGGCGGCTGCGATGGTGTTGTCCGGATGCGCGTCAGCTAGGACGCGCGTTCAAAGGCGACCGTCTGGGCCAGCAGATTCGGCGTGGCCGTCCGGCTGGCCAGCCTCCAGGAATCCGAGTAGCTCGCTTCCGCAACGGCGGCTTCCCGGTTCGTCCACCATTCTTTGTTGAGACGCGCCTGGTCCGGAAGCGTGAACCCGAGCAGGTCTTCGATTTCCGCGAACGTCAAGACCACCGTGTTCGCGTATCGTTCCTCCAGGTACTTGTAGAGCAGCCGATATTTGCCCGACATGGCGCGTCCTGACGGCCTGGGCCGTTCCGCCTCCACCTCGCGCTGAAGGGACGGCGCTGGTCCGCGCCGCTTCAGCCAATTGAGCAGGGTGTCGATCACCGTGGACGACCCGTCAGCACCGGCACGAGCAGGAATTCAGAAAGCGCATCGACGGTGGCGAACACCTGTCCGGTCCCCAGATGCCTCATCTGCATGGTCTCACCCCCGTCGCTGACGAACATCACGTCGATGCGATCCTCACGCGGCGGAAGGCCGTTGGTCTGCGTGAAGCGGTAGTGACAGACCAGAGTGGCCGCTTCCAGATCCGGCGTGACCGTGAGGGATACGGCCGAGGGTGCCGGCTTTCGCACCACGAAGCCGCCGTGGAGTGCGGTCGCTTCCACGACAATCTCGCGCGTGCTGTCTCCTGCAAACTCGTCGCGGAACGCGTCGACGTCGCGCGTCACCGTCGCGCGGAGCTCGTCGGTGAGTCGGCGGCCGTTGAGACGCACGAGGTCTGCCTTGCGCGCGAACATCTCGTTCTCTCTGAGACGCGCCGCGTCCCGCTTCCGCTCATCGTCGGCAAGCCGCTTGATCCATTCTGCGACCGCTACACTCGTACTCATGTCCATGCCCTTCCTGGTCGTGGAGATTCGACGCCTGTGAGAAGTGAGACGCGTGAGACGCTGGCTGGCTCAGTTCCGGAGAGCAGGATCCACTATATACGATCGGCCGCAAGCAGCACGTGCTGCGCGGTATACTAGTGATCCCGCTTTCCTGAGCCCTGCGGCCCACCCAGCCATCAGCCCTCACCAAAGCACTTACGTGGAGGGCGCCTGTCGCAGACCACCTCGATCGCCGATCCCTGCTTGATCCGGTGACCGGATTCTTTCGGCAGCTCTGGCACACCAAAGCGCCGTTGCCGGAGAAGCCGTTTCGCGACGAGCTGCTCAGCATCGAGCGCCTGGAAGAGCGTGCGCTGGCCCTCGCAGCGAGCTTCACCATCGATCCGAGCCCGCGGCGGCGCGCCCGTAACATCTTTCCCCGGTTCGATGACAACACCCGCGTGCTGCGCGACGCGTACCGAACCCTGGCCGACGACGTTCGGACCGGACGGTTTGTCACCGCCGCGGCGGAATGGCTCCTCGACAACTTCCACCTGGTGACGTCTGAGATTCGAGACATCCACCAGCATCTGCCCGCCACCTACTACCGCCAACTGCCCACACTCGCCTCGCGGGAGCAAGCCAGCCACACGCGGATCTACGCGATGGCCGTCGAGCTGCTGCGTCACAGCGACAGCCGGATCGACCGTCAGCAGCTCGCGGTGTTCGTCAACAGTTATCAGCGGGTCGCCCCGTTGACGATCGGCGAGCTCTGGGCGTGGCCCAGCATGCTGAAGATGGCCCTCATCGAAAACCTCAGGCGGCTGGCCGCCGAGACGCTCGAGTCGCGCCGCGCGCGCCTGGCCGCCGACGCCTACGTGTCACGGATCGAAGGCGGGGCGGGAGACGCCGATCCGCACGTGCGGGCCCTGCCGTCAGGGGTCGGCATCGCGTTCGTGGTCCAACTCCTGCATCGGGTCCGCGAGTATGGCCTTCGGCTGTCGTCGATCCGCACGGCGATCGAAAGCCACTTCGCGGCGCAGGCGACGACGGCGGAAGCCGCCATTCGCGACGAGCACCAGCGGCAGGCGGCCGACCAGGTGTCGATGGCCAACGCCATTACCAGCCTGCGTCTGTGCTCCGCGATCGACTGGCGCCAGTATGTCGAGTCGGTGAGTCTGGTCGAGCACGTCCTCCAGCGCGATCCCGCCGGTGCCTACGCACGGATGGACTTCCTGAGCCGGGATCGCCAGCGCCAGGCGGTTGAAGAACTTGCGGCGCCGAGCGGCGACGCCCAGGTCAGAGTCGCCCTGAGGGCAATCGAGAGCGCTCGCCAGGTGGCTGGCCGCGGATCACCCGCCGACCCTTCGACGAGCTCAGGGTCGTCCCGAGCAGGGTCGAGGGACGATCGGGCCGCCCACGTCGGCTATCACCTCATCGGCGAGGGGCGTCGCGGTCTCGAGGTCGACGTGGCGTATCGACCGCGCCTCAGGAGTCGGGCCACGCGCTGGGTGTTTGCCCATGCGACGCTCCTCTACCTGGGACCCATCACGGTCATGTCGGCCGCGCTGCTCGCGGGAGGGGCGGCGTACGCCCGGCACGGGGGCGCCTCCGGACGTGGCATCACGGCCCTGATGCTGCTCCTGCTCATCCCTGCGGCGGACATCGCCATCGCGCTCGCCCAACGGGTCGTCGCATGGGCGATTCCTCCTCGGCGCCTGCCGCGCCTCGACTTCTCCGATCATGTGCCGGATGACGCCCGCACGATGGTCGTCGTGCCAACGCTGCTGACAAGCACCGCCTCGGTGCCCGGGCTGCTGGAGCACGTCGAGGTGCTCGCGCTCGGAAACCTCGATCCACGCATCCATTTCGCGATCCTCAGCGATTTCACCGACGCCGACTCGTGCGAGCTCGCCGACGATCCGCCGATTCTTGCCGCCGCCCGCGCCGGGATCGACGATCTCAACCGCCGGTTCGGCCCCGAACACGCGGACCGCTTTTTTCTGTTTCATCGCGCGCGGCGCTGGAATGCGCGGGAACACACGTGGATGGGGTGGGAACGCAAACGTGGCAAGATCGAGGAGTTCAATCGGCTGCTGAGGGGCGCGTCCGACACAAGCTTCAGCGTGCAAGTCGGCGAATTGGGCGTCCTCCCCTCGATCCGCTATTGCATCACGCTCGATACGGACACGCGCCTGCCCCGCGACGCGGCGAAAGCGCTCGTCGGCATCATCGCGCATCCCTTGAACCTCCCCCGCTTCGACCCGCGCCTGGGCCGCGTCACCTCAGGCTACGGCATCCTGCAGCCTCGCGTCAGCGTCACCATGGCCAGCGCGGCCGGATCGCTCTTCGCCCGGACGTACGCGGGCCATACGGGCGTCGACCCGTACACCACCGCCGTCTCGGACGTCTACCAGGATCTCTTCGACGAAGGCATTTTTACCGGCAAGGGCCTGTATGACGTCGATGCGTTCGTCGCGTCGCTCGAAGGGCGCGTGCCGGAGAACGCCCTGCTGTCGCACGATCTCTTCGAGGGGCTCTATGCGCGCACGGCGCTCGTGACCGACATCGAGGTCGTCGACGACTATCCGTCGAGTGTCCTCGCGCACGCGAGACGCCAGCACCGGTGGGTACGCGGTGACTGGCAGATCCTGTGGTGGCTCTTTCCTTTCGTCCGGTCACGTACGGGTCTGCAGCGCAATCGCCTGCCGCTCGTGTCGCGCTGGAAGATCCTCGACAATCTGCGGCGAAGCCTGATGGCGCCGGCGACGGTGGCGTTGCTCTTCCTTGGCTGGACCGTTCTGCCAGGCGCTCCCGCCGCATGGACGGCGATCGCTCTTGCCCCAGCCGCGTTGCCGCTGTGTCTGCGCCTGCTGCAACTGCTCAGGGGGCCGGCACGACTGGAATCACGACCCGCGTTCGTGCGAGGGACGATCGACGATCTCAAGACGGACGTGGCGCGCGCCTCGTTGCAGCTGGCGTTCCTCGCGAATCAGGCCCATGACATGCTGCACGCCATCACCGTGACCCTCGTGCGCCTCGGGATCACGAAGCATCGACTACTCGAGTGGGAGACGGCCGCGGCCAGCAGCGATCGGGGCGGGCCGCCGCGCCTGATCGTGTTCGTGACGGAGATGATGGCGAGCCCGCTCGTCGCGGCTGGCGGCCTGGGGCTTGTCATCCTGGTCCATTCGGCCGCCCTGCCCGCGGCCGTGCCGCTGCTCGCGCTGTGGGCGACGGCACCGCTCATCGCGTACGCGCTCAGCCGCCCGGTGCCGACCCGTCGTGCGGTGCTCGGCACGGCAGACCGCGAGTTTCTCCAGTCGGTGGCGCGGAAGACATGGCGGTACTTCGAGACCTTTGTCGGACCGGACGACCACGCGCTCCCGCCCGACAACGTCCAGCTCGTCCCGGCACTGACGGTCGCGCACCGCACGTCGCCCACCAACATCGGAATGTCGCTCCTGGCGACGCTCGCGGCTCACGACTTTGGTTTCATCAGCACGGACGAGCTGGCTGACCGGACGAACGCCACGCTCACGACCGTCGAAAGCCTGGAACGCTTCGAGGGTCACTTGATGAACTGGTACGACACGCGCACGCTGGCGCCGCTTCCGCCAGCCTATGTCTCCACGGTCGACAGCGGCAATCTCGCCGGCGCGCTCTTGACGCTGTCGGTGGCCTTGCAGCGGCTGCATTTGGATGATCTGGCCGCTCGCGCGATCGCCTTGTTCGACGGCATGAACTTCAGATTCCTCTACGACCCGCAACGGCAGTTGTTCACCATCGGCTATCGTCTCGCAAATGCCGAGGGGCCGGGCCGCGCCGATCCGTCGTACTACGACCTGCTGGCGTCCGAATCGCGACTGGCCAGCTTTCTGGCGATCGCCAAGGGCGACGTCTCTGAATCCCACTGGTTCCATCTGGGACGATCCGTCACCGGCGTGCGAGGGGCGCCCGTCCTGCTGTCGTGGAGCGGCACGATGTTCGAGTATCTGATGCCGCTGCTCGTCATGCGAAGCTATCCGGACACGTTGCTCGATGCCTCGTGCCGAATCGTCGTCAGCCGCCAGGTGGAGTACGCCACCTCTCGCGGCGTCCCTTGGGGCATCTCGGAATCCGCCTACAACATCGTCGACCGCCACGACACGTTTCAGTACAAGGCGTTCGGTGTTCCAGGGCTCGGTCTGACGCGAGGCCTGGGCGACGAGTTGGTGGTGGCGCCCTACGCCACCGCGCTCGCCGCGACGATCGACCCCAGGCAGAGCACGGCCAACCTGCGACGGCTGGCCGCTGTGGGCCTCGAGGGCGACTACGGATTCTTCGACGCCATCGATTACACCCCTCGCGAGGCCGACCATCACGACGCGCCGCCGGTTGCGGAGGGCGAGCCCGCCCTCGGCACTGTCGTCCGCACCTACTTGGCCCACCACGCAGGCATGACCCTGGTCGCGCTTGCCAACGCGCTGCTCGACGATCCGATGGTGAAGCGCTTTCACGCCGACCTTCGGGTGCAGGCCACCGAGCTGCTGCTGCAAGAGCGCGTACCGCGTCACACGCCGACGATTCAACCACGGCCTCTGGATGAAATGCGTGTCGTCGCCTCGCCCCCTGCCATCACCATGCGGCAGTATCGGTCGCCCCACACGGTTTCCCCGCATGCGCAGTTTCTGTCGAATGGCAATTACGTGACCGTCGTGACCAACGCCGGCGGGGGCACCAGCTTCTGCCGTGGTCTGGCGGTGACGAAGTCGCGACACGACCCGACGCGCGATCCGGGCAGCCAGTTTGTCTATTTGCGCGATGTGCGGAGCGGCTCTCTCTGGTCGGCCACGTTCCAGCCAACGGCAGCCGAGCCCGACGACTACGTGGTCGAGTTCCGCGCGGACCGGGCAACGTTCCGCCGCCACGACGACGAGATCTCCACGCGGCTCGACATCGCCGTGTCCACTGAAGACGATGTCGAAGTCCGGCGGGTCACGGTGGTCAACCAGAGCACGCGGGTCCGCGAAATCGATGTCACCAGTTACGCAGAGATCGTCCTGGCTCCGCCGGCCGACGATCTCGCGCATCCGGCCTTTGGCAAACTGTTTCTCGAAACGGAATACCTGGCCAATAGTGCGGCGCTCGTCTGCCATCGACGCGCCCGGGATCCGCGGGAGCCGGCCGTGTGGGCGGTGCACGTCCTGAGCCTCGAAGGCCGGCCGCAAGGGCCCGTTGAATGGGAGACCGATCGCGCACGATTCCTCGGTCGGGGCCGGGACACCGACAGTCCGGCCGCGCTCGACGGGCGCGCGCTGTCGGGCACGACGGGCATCGTGCTCGACCCCATCTTCAGCCTCCGTCAGCGGATCCGGCTGGTCCCAGGGGCATCGGTCCGCCTCTCGTTCGCCACCGGCATCGCCTCGGATCGCCAGACGGCCGAGGCACTCGCCCAGAAGTACCGCGACCCGAGCGCGGTTTCACGCACGTTCGCGCTCGCCTTCACCCACGCACAAAGCGGTCTGCGCCATCTGGGCATTTCGAACGACGAGGCGCTGCTCTTTGAACGCCTCGCGTCGCGAGCGCTCTTCGCCGATGGCGCGCTCCGCGCGGGCCCGGACACGATTGCCTCGAACACGCTCGGCCAGGCCGGCCTGTGGCCGCACGGGATCTCCGGCGATCTGCCCGTCGTGCTCATGCGCGTGATCGGCGATGACGATGTGGCGCTGGTGCGACAGGTGCTTCAGGCGCAGGAGTACTGGCGCCTGAAAGGGCTGAACGCCGATGTCGTCATCCTGAACGAGGATCCGTCCAGCTATCTGGACGAGATCCACGCACAACTCACGGCCCTGCTGGACAACGGGCCCTGGCGCATGTGGAAACACCGATCCGGCGGGGCGTACCTGCTGCGCGCCGATCTGATCGGCCAGGTGGAGCGGACGTTGATCGCAGCCGTCGCTCGGGCCGTGCTCGGCGGGGATCGAGGCGACCTCCGCGCGCAGCTCGACAAACCACATCCCGTCCAGACCAGCCGGCCGCCGGCATTTCCGGCCGCTCGCCCGTCGGAGGCGACGGGCCCGGCGTTCATCGCCCCCGTGATCAGCCCGCCGTCGATGACCTTGATGAACGGCCTCGGTGGGTTTGCCGACGAAGGGCGCGCCTATGCCATCGTGCTCGAGGGCGATCAGGAAACCCCGCTGCCCTGGGTCAACGTGATCGCGAACGCCAGCTTTGGCACCGTGGTCACCGCCTCAGGCTCGGCGCACACCTGGTCGGAGAACAGCCGCGAAAACCGATTGACATCATTCGCCAACGATCCGGTCGTCGATCCGACGGCCGAAGCCCTGTTCATTCGCGACGACGACTCCGGGGATGCCTGGTCGCCGACGCCTGGTCCCATGGCGCGCCACCGCGCGAGCGGGCAATTCGTCGTGCATCACTCGGCCGGCGTCACGCATTTCTCGCGGGTGACGCGCGGCATTCACCACGAGCTCGCCGTCTTCGTGGACGTGGACGATCCCGTGAAGTTCTCGCTGCTCACGTTGACAAACCACGGCGAGGCCACACGGAGTCTGAGCCTGTTTGCCTACAACGATTGGGTGCTCGGCCCGCCCCGGGACAATCAGGTTGGGCATGTCACGACGACGTACGACGCGGCGGGCGGGACCATCCTCGCGCGAAATACCTACAGCGACGAGTTCGCGGGGCGCGTGGCGTTCGCGCATGCCAGCGAGATGCCACGTTCCGCGACGGGCGACCGACTCTCCTTCATCGGACGCAACGGGTCGCTGTCCCGGCCGGCGGCCCTGCGCCATTTGGTGCTGGACCCGAGGTTCGGTGCCGGGCTGGATCCGTGCGCGGCGCTGCATGTGCACGTCGTCCTGAATCCAGGGGAGCGTCGCCGCATTGTATTGCTGTTGGGTCAAGGCGCAGACGCCGTTCACGTCGAGCGGATGATCGCACGTCACGGGACGGTCGATGACGCCGAGGCCGCACTGGAAAAGGTGAAGGCGTCCTGGAGCAGGATGCTCGAGACGATCCAGGTCCGGACCCCGGATGACTCGTTTGACCTGTTGATCAATCGGTGGCTCGTCTATCAGGATGTGAGCTGCCGTCTCTGGACGCGGGCGGGCTACTACCAGCCGGGCGGCGCCTTCGGGTTTCGCGATCAGTTACAGGACGTGCTGGCGTTGTTGCTGGCGCGGCCGGACCTCGCCAGGGCGCATCTGCTGCGGGCCGCCGGCCGGCAGTTTGTCGAAGGCGACGTCCAACACTGGTGGCACGAGCCGAGCGGCCGCGGCCTGCGTTCGCGGTGCTCGGACGATCTGCTGTGGCTGCCCTCTGCGGTGGCCGAGTACGTCCGGACGACCGGGGATGTGGGCGTGCTCGACGCGCGCGTGCCGTTCCTGGAGGCGCCGGCTCTCGCGCCAGACGCGCACGAGGCGTACGGCCAGCCTCGCGTGTCCTCCGAGGACGGGACGCTCTTTGAACACTGCGTCCGCGCGATCGACAGGAGCCTCACCGTCGGCGCCCACGGCCTGCCCCTCATCGGCGGCGGCGATTGGAACGACGGCATGAACCGCGTCGGACCGGCCGGGCGAGGCGAAAGCACATGGCTGGGGTTTTTCCTGCACACGGTCCTCAGCGATTTTGTCCCGCTCTGCCGCGCGCGCGAGGACGCCGTGCGGGCGGACCGGTACATGAACGACGCACGGCGGCTCGCGGCCAATCTTGAACGTTCGTGGGACGGCGAGTGGTTCAGGCGGGGGTACTACGACGACGGCACGCCGCTCGGATCCGCGCAGAATGACGAGTGCCGCATCGATTCCATCTCGCAGTCGTGGGCGGTGCTCTCGGGCGCCGTCCCGATCCGCTTTGGCGAGCGCGCGATGGACGCGGTTCGCACGTCGCTCGTCGCGCGCCGATCGCAGATGCTGCTGCTGCTCGATCCCCCCTTCGACCGTTCGGCCCAGGACCCGGGCTACATCAAGGGGTACCCGCCTGGAGTCCGGGAGAACGGCGGCCAGTACACGCACGCGGCGGTCTGGGTCGTGATGGCCCTGGCCCGACTCGGCAGCGGTGATGAAGCCGCGGAATTCTTCCACATGCTGAATCCGGTCAACCACGGCCGCACGGCCGCCGACGTGGTGCGCTACAAGACGGAGCCGTACGTGATGGCCGGCGACGTCTACGCCCGGCCGCCGCACGCCGGACGCGGCGGATGGAGTTGGTACACCGGATCGGCCGGCTGGATGTATCGCGCCGGCATCGAAAGCATCCTCGGCCTTCGGCGGCGCGGCGAGACGTTCGTCATCGATCCGTGCATTCCCGCCTCATGGCCCGAGTACCGTATGACCTGGCAGTTTCTCGACAGCCGCTACGACATCACGGTGTCGAACCCCATGCGCCGCTGCCAAGGTGTCGTGACGGCCACGTTGGACGGCGCGGCTGTGGACGCCGCGGCCATTCCGCTCGTCAACGACGGCCGGACCCACGACGTGCAGATCGTTCTCGGACACCTGCCACGCCAGCCTGACGTCCAGCGGCTGGCGGTGGCGTCGAAGCGCGGATGACACCTGTCTCTTTATGGCGATGCGACCGTTCCCGTGCTATTTTGCTGCCATGGTGATCAGGCAGGTACGGATCGGCGTTGTCGCTCTCGTTCTCGCAACGGCGGGAGCCGGATGCGGCAACGTCAATGCCCTCCTGGAGCAGCTCTCAGAGGCGCGCGGACTCTCGGCAAACCTCCTCGTACACTTCACCAAGGCCGCTGACGCCGCCAACCGGGCCGTGATGGCGGACACCGACGAAGCGTCTGTCGCGTTTGCGCGCGAAGCGGAGCAACAGACTGCAGCGGCCCAGAAGGACGCGGATGCCTTGGGGCCGATGCTCCAAGGTCTCGGCTACACGAACGAAACGCGGCTCCTCAACGAGTTCGTCATCCGGTTCGCCGAGTATCGCGAGCTCGACCGCCGCATCCTCGATCTCGCGGTCGAAAACACCAACCTCAAGGCGCAGCGGCTCTCGTTCGGTCCCGCTCAGGAGGCTGCCGACACGTTCCGTGATGCCCTCAAGGCGGTCGCACCCGCAGACCCCGCGAAAGACAGGTGGCGCGTCGAGGCGCTCGTCGCAACGGCCGTCGAGACGGTGCGTGAGATCCAGGTGCTGCAGGCACCGCACATCGCCGACGCAGACGAGGCGGTGATGACGCGCATGGAGAAGCGGATGGCGACCTCGGAGACCTCGGCCAGGAACGCGCTCCGGACGCTCGCGACGCTCGTCCAACCGG
>JBAUGX010000135.1:0-6178 GCA_049679965.1 Vicinamibacterales bacterium | reverse complement strand
GGTCAGCGACGCGAGCACGCCCGGCCGGCGCCCGCGCCGATGGCGCCCCCGCCGCCCGCGGTCACGCGGACGATCACGCTCGCCGAAGGCATGACGGTCAAGGATCTCGCGGCCAAGCTCGATATCCGCGTGAAGGACGTCCTCGGCAAGCTGCTCATGAAGGGCTTGATGCTGACGATCAACTCCACACTCGACACCGAGACGGCCACCATGATCTCGCGCGAGTTCGGCGCCGACGTCCAGATGCGCAGCTTCGAGCAGGAGCTGCTGCAGGTCGATACCGACGAAGCGCGCACCGAGGACGTCGTCACGCGCGCACCGGTCGTCACCGTCATGGGCCACGTCGATCACGGCAAGACGAGCCTGCTCGACGCCATCCGGACCACGCGCGTCGCCGAGCGCGAGGCGGGCGGCATCACCCAGCACATCGGCGCGTACCACGTCACGATCAACGGACGCGACATCGTGTTCCTCGACACCCCGGGCCACGAGGCCTTCACCTTGATGCGCGCCCGCGGCGCCAAGGTCACCGATATCGTCGTGCTCGTCGTGGCCGCCGACGATGGCGTCATGCCGCAGACCAGGGAAGCGATCGATCACGCGCGGGCGGCCAACGTGCCGATCGTCGTGGCCATCAACAAGATCGACAAGCCGAACGCGAACCCCGAGCGCGTCAAGCGCGAGCTGACCGAGCTGGGCCTGATGCCGGAAGAATGGGGCGGCCAGACGGTCACCGTGGAAGTGTCCGCGAAGAAGAAAGAGAAGATTGAGCTGCTGCTCGAAATGATCCTGCTCGTCAGCGATATCGGCGAGCTCACGGCCAACCCGATGCGAAACGCGTCGGGCGCCGTGCTCGAGGCCAAGCTCGACAAGGGCCGCGGCCCGGTGGCGACCATTCTCGTACAGGACGGCACGCTGCATGTGGGCGACACCTTCATCGCCGGCCCGATCGTCGGACGCGTGCGGGCGCTCATCAACGACCGCGGCCGCCCGGTCAAGTCTGCCGGCCCCTCCACCCCGGTCGAGGTGCTCGGGCTGGACGGCCTCCCGCAGCCGGGCGACGCCTTCCAGGCTCTCGCGGACGCGGCCAAGGCCCGGCAGATCGCGAACTTCCGTCAGGAGCAGGCGAAAACACGCTCGCTCGGGTCCAGGAGCGGCCGCCTGACGCTCGAGTCGCTGCAGGCGCAGATCGCCGAGGGCGGGATCAAGGAACTGCCGATCATCATCAAGGCTGATGTGCAGGGTTCGGCCGAGGTGCTCGCCGACACGCTCGCCAAGCTCACCGACGAGAAGGTGAAGATCCGCATCATCCACTCCGGCGTCGGCGCGATCAACGAATCGGACGTGCTGCTGGCGTCGGCGAGTAACGCCATCATCATCGGCTTCAACGTCCGGCCCGATCGGAACGCCGAGGGCATCGCCGACCGCGAGAAGGTCGAGATTCGCCTGCACTCGGTCATCTACAACGTCACCGACGAGATGAAGAAGGCCATGACGGGCCTGCTCGAGCCCACCTTCAAGGAGAAGCGGCTCGGCATCGCCGAAGTGCGCAACACGTTCAAGACTCCGAAGTACGGCACCATCGCCGGCTGCATGGTGACCGACGGGCGCATCACGCGGGCTGGCGAGGCCCAGGCGCGCCTGCTGCGCGACAACGTGGTGGTCCACGAAGGCAAGATCGGATCGCTCCGCCGGTTCAAGGACGATGTGAGCGAGGTCAAAACCGGGTTCGAGTGCGGCATCGCGTTCGAGCGCTTCAGCGACATCAAGGTCGGCGACATCATCGAGGTGTTCGTGATGGAACGCGTCGCTGTGATCGCGTGAGTCAGGGCTCCCGCCCGAGCCGCGTCGGGGATCAGATTCGAGCCGAGATCGCCGATTTGCTGGCGCGTGAAGTGCACGATCCCGGTATCGGCTTCGTCACGCTGACGCGCGTGCAGATCAGCCCCGATCTGCAGCAGGCGCGCATCTTCTTCACCACGCTTGGCGACGACAAGGCCCGCAGCGCGAGCCTCCGGGCGCTCGAGCGGGCCGCCCCCTTCCTGCGGCGCCAGATCGGCGCTCGTCTGCGGCTGCGGCGCGTGCCCGAGCTCCGGTTCACCTACGACGAGTCGATCGCGGGTCAGGACCGCATCGAGCAGTTGCTCAACGAGGCTCGCGCCAAGAACCCCACACCGGATGGTTCGACGGGCTCACCACGCCCCGAGCCGATCGACGGGCGCGAACCGCCCGACACCGATGAATCGTGATCTGAACCAGATTGTCGACGCGATTCGCGCGGGTCGCCGCTTCGTCATTGCCTCTCACGCGCGCCCCGACGGCGATGCGATCGGATCGGAGATGGCGGCAGCCTACGCGCTCCGGGCGCTCGGCAAACACGTGCGCGTCGTGAGCGCCGACCCTCCCCCCGCGCCGTTCTTGCAGTTGCCGGGCGTGCCGGACATCGAGGTGGCCTCAGAGGTCAGCGGCGAATTCGACGTGTCGATCATCATGGAGTGCAGCAGCCTGGCGCGCACCGGCGTCAAGGGGCTCGATCGCGGGATGGTCATCAACATCGACCATCACGCGGGCAACTCGCAATACGGTCAACTCAACTGGTTCGACGGGACCGCGGCCGCGTGTGGCGAGATGGTCTTCGACCTGGTCCGCGCGCTCGGGGCGCCGCTCACGCGCGAGGTCGCGACGCACATCTACGTGGCCATCCTGACCGACACCGGGTCCTTCCACTTCTCGAGCATCTCCCCACGGACGTTCGACATCTGCCGCGAGGCGCTCACCGCAGGCGTCGATCCGGTCCAGACGGCGCGCTTCGTCTATGACAGCAACAGTCTGGGCCGACTCAAGATCTTTGGCGCCGTGCTCAGCCGCCTGCAGATCGATCCGACGGGCCGTATCGCCGCCCTGTACCTCGACGAAGGCATGCTGCGCGAGGCGGGTGGCACCGCCGACGACACCGAGGGCCTCATCAACGAGCCTCTGACCGTCAAGGACATCCAGGCCGTCGTTTTCTTCAAGCACGTCGAGGGCGATGAGTACCGCGTGAGCATGCGATCGAAGGGCGACGTGGACATCGCCGCGATCGCGAAGCAGTTTGGCGGCGGAGGCCACAAGAACGCGGCCGGCTGCTCGGCGAGCGGCCCCTTCGAGAGCCTGCGGAGACTGTTCGTGGCCAGGATCCAGCATGCCCTCGAATTGCAGGATGTCAGGATTGCAGGATTGAAGAAATGACCATGAAGCCCGCTCCTGCGCGCGCGAAGACGAAGTAATGGCGCTCTCGACCGGCGACCGGCTCGGCGTCTACGAGGTCATGTCGCTTCTCGGCATGGGCGGCATGGGCGAGGTGTACCGGGCGCGCGACACGCGGCTCGGCCGCGATGTGGCCCTCAAGGTTCTGCCCGACCGGCTGGCCGGCCATCCGGATCGACTGGCTCGCTTCGAGCGCGAGGCGCGCATCCTGGCCTCGCTGAATCACCCGCACATCGCCGCCATCTACGGGCTCGAGGAGTCTCGCTCCACGCGTGCGCTTGTGCTCGAACTGGTCGAAGGGCCGACGCTCGCCGACCGCATCGCCGACGGTCCGCTCTCGATCCCCGAGAGCCTGGAGATCGCCGGCCAGATTGCCGGCGCCCTCGAAGCGGCTCACGAGCAGGGCATCACGCATCGGGATCTGAAGCCGGCCAACATCAAGGTGCGGCCCGACGGTGCCGTGAAGGTGCTGGACTTCGGTCTAGCCAAGCTCACCGAACCGAGTGCCGGCGCCGGGTCAAGTGACGACTCCGACCTGTCGACGACGCTGTCGGGGGCGACGACGGGCGTCGGCGTGATCCTCGGAACCGCGGCCTATATGTCGCCGGAGCAGGCGAAGGGGCAGACGGCGGACAAGCGGAGCGACATCTGGGCGTTCGGCTGCGTGCTCTTCGAGATGCTGACCGGCCGCCGGCTGTTCCACGGCAAGGATCTCAACGAGACGATCGCGTTCGTGCTGACCAAGGATCCTGATTGGAATCTCCTTCCATCCGGGACTCCGCCCGCGGTCCGTACACTCCTGCGGCGGTGTGTCGAGCGCGACCGCAGAAAGCGCGTCGGCGACGTCGCGGCCATCCGATTCGTGCTCGACGAGCCGGCGACGATCGGTCCGGTCTCCGTCACTTCGGCTGAGGGCGGCGGCGTGCAGCAGAGCGCGTGGCCTCGCGTGGCCGCCATCGGTGCTGTGGCGCTCGTTGCGGCCATCGCGATCGGAGGCGCGTTTGTGCGCGGCTTGCTGACCCGGACACCCGCCGCAGACTCGGACGTGTTTCGATTTCCTCTGGCCGCGCCCGAGGGATGGCGCGTCTACGTTCCAGACGGGATCATCAATGGCCCGATCGCCATGTCACCCGACGGTCGTCGCCTCGCCTTCATCGGAAGGAACACGCAGGGCGGCACACAGCTCTGGATTCACGCCTTCGACGCTCTGGCCGCCACGCCGGTTGCGGGGACGGAGGGCGCATCCTTTCCGTTCTGGTCTCCGGACGCCGCATCGCTCGGCTTCTTTGCCAACGGCCAGCTGAAGAAGGTGCCGGTGGCAGGCGGCACGCCCGTCACGATTTGCGAGACGCCGCCAGGGGGACGAAGCGGCACGTGGGGCGCCGACGGCACGATCCTGTTCGCGACGTTCGCCTCGCCGCTGTGGCAGGTGTCGTCCGCGGGCGGGACGCCGAAGCCGGCGACCGCCCTCGGACCTCAAGAGCTGTTGCACAGCCGTCCGACATTTCTGCCGGACGGCAGGCATTTCCTCTACAGCGCCACGATATCGGCGGCGACCGAGTACAAGACGTTCGTCGGCACGCTCGGCGCGCCGGGCCAACGGGTCGAACTTCCGCTCAACAGCCCCATCGTCCGCCATGCCAACGGACGGGTCTTCTTCGGGCAAGGGACGACGCTCATGGCGCAGCCCTTCGATGACCAGCGGCTCGCGCTGGTCGATGAGGCGGCTCCGGTGGTGGACGGCGTCCGGATGCAGACGCAAGCCGGCGGGGTTGTGGCTGTGTTCTCGGTCTCCGATCGCGCGCTGGCCTATCAAAGCGAGACGGCGGGCGCGAACACGCTTGTCTGGCTCGACCGGGCCGGGCGGCAGCTTGGCACGCTGGCCGATCGCGCGACGTACACGAATCTGGACATGACGGCGGACAACTTGCGTCTTGTGGCTGGCGTGCTCGATCCCCTCAGGCGGACGCGAGACATCTGGTCGTTCGACACGGCGCGCGGCGTGGGCACGCGCATCACCTCGGATCCGGCCGAGGAGCGTAGCTCCGTGTGGTCGCCCGACGGCCGGCAGATCGTCTTCAATTCGAATCGGACCGGGGCCTTCGAGTTGTATCGTAAGGACGCGGATACCGCAGGCGAAGGCACCCTCTTCTTTTCTGATGGCCGCAGCAAAGATGTGACGAGCTGGTCGCCGGATGGCCGGTATCTGCTCTATCGCGTCAGCAGTCAAGGCGTCGCAAACGACATCTGGGTTCTGCCGCTCGGCGGCGACCGCAAGCCGTTTCCCTTCGTGGCCACTCCCTTCAGCGAGACCATGGGAGGGTTCGCGCCGGATGGGCGCCACGTCGTGTACGTCTCCGACGAGTCGGGCCGGAACGAGGTGTACGTGGCGGCATTTCCTGGTGCGGGCGGCAAGATGCGCATCTCCACCGACGGCGGCACCTTTCCCCGCTGGCGGGCTGACAGCAAGGAACTCTTCTATCTGGCGCCCGACAACATGCTGAAGACGCTCGAGATCACCGAGGCGGGCCGGCCAGCACTAGCGGTCGGCGCGACGCGCGATCTCTTCACCATCAACGTGCCAGCGGGCTCATTCAATCCCTACGTTGCCTCCCGGGACGGACAGCGATTCCTCGTCAACACAGACGTCGGTTCGGCGACGACCATTGCGATCGTGGTCAACTGGGCGTCGGCACTGAAGAAGTAGGATCCTTTCTGCCATCCTGCCATCCTGCCATCCTGCAATTCCCGTGATGGACGGCCTCCTCGTCATCGACAAGCCCGCCGGCCCCACCTCCCATGATGTGGTCGCGCGCGTCCGCCGGCTGCTCGACGAGCCGCGCGTCGGCCACACCGGAACGCTCGATCCGGCGGCGACCGGCGTGCTGCCGCTCGTCGTCGGCCTCGCGACACGGCTCGCGCGGTTTCTGAG
>JBAUGX010000134.1:0-7287 GCA_049679965.1 Vicinamibacterales bacterium | reverse complement strand
CTCGGCGACCTGAAGCCCGCGACGGCCGCCCCGCTCTTCCAGGCGCTCAAGAACGACCCCAGCGACCGCGTTCGCCGGGCGGCTGGGCTGGCCGCGTCCGTTGAGCGCGACGCGACATTCGATCCGGCCGCCGAGGTGAGTCGCGCCGCCGACAGCACCCTTCCCGGGGATCCCTCGGACCTGCGGCGAGCCGTAACGCTGGCGGACGAGAGGGTCCCGCTCGCGCAATTGCTGCGCGTCATCGAGCGGATCCGCGAGCGCGAGGCCTCAGAGCAGGGCGCGCGACGAGCCGAGTGGACCAGGGCCCGCGGCGCGGTGCACGTCGCCCTGGCCGGCCGCGGCAGCCGGATCGCCGTGTACGACCTGCGTGAGTCGATCGAAGCGGCGTCGGCGCCGCTTCCGGTGGAGTTTCTGGCCGCCCTCTCGACGATTGGCGACGCGTCGTGCCTGGAAGGACTCGCGGCCGCTTACGCGCGGTCGATGCGCGCGGGCCACACTCGGCGCGACTGGTGGCAACAGCACCTGGCCAGCAGCTTTCGCGCCATCGCGAAGCGCTGCCGCGTCACTCGACGCCACGCGACGATGAAGAAGATTGAGAAACGCTGGCCGGAGGCCCTTGCCGAGATTGTCTAGCGACGTGGTGCGGCGGGAAGCTAATCGAATCCGGCGACTCGCCACTGAGATCCGGTTTTCCTGAGGACGGCCGCCACCTCCGACACGGCCGTCTTGCCCTCCGAAAAGACCACCATGAAGAACCGGAGCTCGATGCCGGTACGATCGTCGACGAAGTCGAAGCCCGAAATGCCGGCCGCCAGCAGAGACGTCTCCGGCGCCGCCAGGCTTGCCAGCACGTCGGCCGTCGTTTTGAATTGACTCGCGAAATCACGAGCCAGATACCGCAAGCCGTCGCCGCCTGTTTGCAGGTTCTTGAGAAGTTCCATCAACACGTCCCGGCACGCGAGCACGTCATGCTGGTCACGGGGGGTGAGGCCCGCAAAGGCTCGCGGATCTGCGGGGAAGCGGCCGACCGGCACGACGGCGAACACCCTCTCGTTGAAGGTCTGCGGGGCCGCGGTCTGGGTTGTCTGCGCGGACGCCCAATTGGCGAAAATGGTCAATAAACAGAGGGCCAGTAGTGTATTTCGCGCCGCCTTCATCGCTTCTCTCCACTCTCCACTTTCCGAAAGGGGGGGACGAAGGGTCTATCGGACGATCGCCAGGTTGGCCACAGGTGTCGTGGCGATGGACAGATCGCGCAGCGCGAGAAAGCGGCGTACGGCCTTCGGTGGTCAGTAGGCTTTGGCGAACCAGGCTTCGGCCTGGGCGGGGCTGTCGCAGCGGACGCAGCGTCCGGTTGGCGCTTCGGCGTTCAGTGGCATATTGCGGATCGTCGCCTGTGTGTCGTTCTTGATTTGTGCTTCACAGTCGGCCGAGCCGCACCAGGGCGCGATGACGAATCCCGGGCGTCCGTCGAGCGTCTGTTTGAACGCGTCGTAGTCGCCGACGCGGTGGGTGTGCTCTTCGCGGAACTTCAGCGCCCGCTCGAACAGGGTCCGCTGAATATCGTCCAGCAGCTCGCGGATGCGGACCGCGAGGCCCTCCATCGGGACGGGGGCCTTCTCGCGCGTGTCGCGGCGCGCCACGAGCACTGAGGATTTCTCGATGTCCTTGGGACCGATTTCGAGCCGCAGCGGCACGCCGCGCAGCTCCCACTCGGAAAACTTCCAACCGGGCGTGTGCGCGTCGCGATCGTCGAGCATCACGCGGACGCCGGCCGCGATGAGCTGCTGCTGGATCTCCCGCGCCTTGGGCAGGACGGTCTCCTGCCAGTTGCCCCGCGGGATCGGCACGATGACGACCTGGTACGGCGCGATACGCGGCGGTAAGACGAGGCCGCTGTCGTCGCCGTGCGTCATGATGAGGGCGCCAATCAGCCGCGTCGTGACACCCCAGGATGTGCCCCACACGTGCTGCACGGACTTGTCGCGCGCCTGGAAGGTGATGTCGAAGGCCTTGGCGAAGTTCTGACCCAGGTTGTGCGACGTGCCCGCCTGAAGCGCGCGGCCGTCGCCCATCAGGGCCTCGATCGAATAGGTCCGCAGGGCGCCGGCAAACTTCTCGCTTTCGCTCTTGAGGCCCATCACGACCGGCACGGCGAGCTCGGTTTCGACCGTCTCCTTGTAAAGCTCGAGGATCTTGAGCGTCTCGGCTTCCGCCTCCTCTGCCGTCTCGTGAGCGGTATGGCCTTCCTGCCAGAGGAATTCGGTGGTTCTCAGGAACGGACGCGTGACCTTTTCCCACCGCACGACGTTGGCCCACTGATTCATCAACACCGGCAGGTCGCGCCACGACTGAATCCACTTGGCGTACATCGTGCCGAAGATGGCCTCCGAGGTCGGCCGTACGATGAGGCGCTCTTCCAGCTGCTCGCCGCCGCCGTGGGTCACGTAGGCCACCTGCGGGGCGAATCCCTCGACGTGCTGCGCCTCTTTGGTCAGCAGGCTTTCGGGAATGAACAATGGGAAGTAGGCGTTGACGTGTCCGGTGGCCTTAATGCGCCGGTCGAGCGCCTGCTGCAGCAGCTCCCAGATCGCGTAGCCGTACGGCCGGATGACCATGCAGCCCTTGACCGGCGTATAGTCCGCGAGCTCGGCCCGGCGGACGACGTCCAGGTACCAGCGCGAGAAGTCCTGGGATCGGGGAGTGATTTCGGTGACGAAGGCGTCGGGCTTATCGTTTTTGGCCATGAAGATCGATCTCGTCCGTCAGATGGACTTTCCAGTGTATATCGTCGCGCTCGGGGAAATCCGCGCGGAAGTGTCCGCCGCGGCTTTCCTCGCGCCTGAGGGCCGCGCGCGCGATGAGTCTTGCGACGGCGATCAGGTGGAAGCGTCTCCAGCCGTCTGGATCGTGGGGCGTCGAGGCCGCGTCGAGCGCCGCGACCGCCCGCTCGAGATCCGCGCGCGTGCGGAAGAGGCCCGCGGCTCTCCACATCAGATCCCGGACATCCGGGGTGGCTAGTGGCTGATGGCTGGTGGCTGGTGGGCGACTCGTGGTCGGCGGCTGGTAGCTCCTCCGATCAGGCTTGAGTTGCGCCGCGGCGGCTGGCTCCTGCATGGCGGCGCCGGCCCTGGCCCCGAAGACCAGGCCTTCGAGCAGGGAGTTGCTCGCGAGGCGGTTCGCGCCGTGGACGCCGGTGCACGCGACCTCGCCGGCCGCACACAGCCCGGGGAGCGAGGTGCGGCCCCACTCGTCGGTGTCGACGCCCCCCATCATGTAGTGCGCGGCCGGCCCCACAGGAATCGGGTCGCGGGCCAGATCGAGCGCGAGGTGCCGGCACATCGCGGCGATCGTGGGGAACCGGCGTGCGATGAGGTCGGGGTCGAGATGCGCGAGCGTCAGAAACACCTGGCCGCCCGTCTGCTCTTGTTCCCGCACGATGCCGCGCGCCACGACGTCGCGCGGGGCGAGATCGCCGCCTGCGTGATAGCGCGTCATGAAGGCGTCGCCGCGCGCGTTGACCAGCCGCGCGCCTTCGCCGCGCAGCGCCTCGGACATCAGAAACCGGGGCGCGCCGGGCAGATTCAGGGCCGTCGGGTGAAACTGCACGAACTCGAGGTCCGCCACGCGCGCCCCCGCCTGGTAGGCGAGCGAGATGCCGTCGCCGGTGGCGACCGCCGGATTCGTGGTCTCCCGGAACACCTGGCCGGCGCCGCCCGTCGCCAGCAGAATCGCCCTGGCGCGGATCTCGACGCGGACGCCGGCGCGGTCGAAGTAGGCCACGCCGGCGGCCCGGCCGTCCTCGACGAGCAGCTCGGTGACAAAGACGTGACTGAGGATTTCGACCGACGGGAGCGCCCGCACGCGCTCCCAGAGCACGCGCCCGATTTCGCGGCCCGTCGCGTCAGCGGCGTGCAGGACGCGCCGCACGCTGTGGGCGGCCTCACGGCCGAGCACCAGCCGGCCGGCCGCGTCGCACTCAAAGCGCGTGCCCCAGGCCATCAGCTCGCGCACGTAGCGGGGGCCCTCCTCGACGAGCACGGACACGGCGCGCTCGTCGCACAGGCCATCGCCCGCCGCGATCGTATCCGCCGCGTGCAGCGCCACGCTGTCATCCTCACCCACCGCCGCGGCGATGCCGCCCTGCGCGTAGCCGGTGTTGCTTTCGCCCGTGCCGGCCTTCGTCAGCACACAGACGCGTCCCGCGCCGGCGAGCGAGATCGCCGCGCGCAGGCCGGCGATGCCGCCGCCGACGATGAGGAAGTCCGTAGTCATTCTTTGCTCGCGCGGGGCAGCTCCAGAACAGCGCGTCACCGCGGGGCCTTCGGCGCGCCGAAGCGCGAAGCGCGAAGGCGGGTGAATGTTATCCTAGTCGCGCTTTCATGCCTCCGATTCGCATCGACGTCGCGACGCCGTCTCGCGCGTATCCCGTCACGATCGAGGCGGCGGCCATCGATCGCGTCGGCGCACTGCTCGACAGCCAACACGTACCCGAACGACGCTTTGTCGTCTCGAGCCCGCTCGTGTGGCGACTGCACGGACCGCGGCTGCTGCGCGGTCTCGGCAAGGCCGAGCCGATCCTCGTGCCAGACGGCGAGCGAGCCAAGCAGCTGGCGACGGTCTCCCGCATCTACGACGCGCTCGTCGGGGCCCAGGCCGATCGGGCCGCGGCGCTCATTACCTTTGGCGGCGGCGTGATTGGCGACATGGCGGGATTTGCGGCGGCGACCTATCTGCGCGGCATCGCGCTAGTCCATGTGCCGACGACGCTGCTCGCGCAGGTCGACAGCGCGATTGGGGGCAAAGTCGGCGTCAACCATCCGCAAGGCAAGAATCTGATCGGCTGCTTCTACCAGCCGCACGCGGTCGTCATCGACCCGTCGCTCGTGGGCACGTTACCGCGCCGGGAATTCCGCGCCGGCCTCTACGAGGTCGTCAAGTACGGCATGACGTCGAGCGCGAGCCTCTTCGACGAGCTATCGCGCAACCAGACCGCCATCTTCACGCGCGAGCCCGCCGTGCTGACGCCCATCATCGCCGAGTCCTGCCGCATCAAGGCCACCGTCGTCTCGGCCGACGAACGCGAGGCCGGGCCGCGCCGCATCCTCAATTTCGGCCATACGGCCGGCCACGCCATCGAGGCCGTGACGAAGTACCGCCGGTTCCGGCACGGCGAGGCCGTCGCCTACGGGATGCTCGTGGCTGCCCAGCTGGCGACAGCGCGCGGGGCGCTCGCCGCCCGCGACCTGCAGGCCCTGGCCGACCTGATTGCCGGCCTCGGCCCGCTGCCCACGATCGCCGACGTGTCCACCGCGCAGATCCTCGAGGCCATGCGGCACGACAAGAAGGTTGTTTCGGGCCGGCTGCATTACGTCCTGCCGACGGCGATCGGCGCGACGGCCATCGTCAATGATGTGACCGAGACCGAGCTCAAAGCCGCGCTCAAGGCGGTTGGGTTTCGACGTTAAGAAGGTTCGTAGGTGCGTAGGTTCTTGGGTGCTTAGGCCCCGCGACGCAGCGCACGTAAGCACCTACGAACCCAAGCACCTAAGCACCTTATCTCGCGTGGACGATCACCCTGCCTGTCTGAGGCCGCCCGGTGAGTGCGGCCTTGAGCTTCTTGAGCGGCTTCAGGGAGGGTCGATGCTTCACGTTGACCGTCGCGAAGCCGGAGGCGTGCAGCATCTGGACGAGGCACTCGATCGTCGGAACGGCGCAGAATTCGTAGGCGGCGCCAGACCCGAGTCCGTCGCCGGGAAAGAAGCTGATGAGCGGGTATCGCTCGTGCATTGCCGGCACGAGCCCGTGCGTTTCCACCACCAGCGTCCCGGCCGTCACCGTGCGGATGCGTTCGAGCACGCTGATGGGTGACCGCAGGTGGTAGAGCACGCCCAGCATGAGGACCAGGTCGAAGGTGCCGAGCGTCGCCTTGTCGATCTCCTCGGCCGCCAGGCGCCGGTATTCGACCTTCGACCGGCGCACTTCGTGCGCGAGGAGAAATCCGTCCATCCCGAAGGTGTCCCACGCGTACGTGTCGATCGCCAGCACGCGCGCGGCTCCGCGCCGTTCGCACTCGAACGCGAAGAACCCGTCCCACGATCCGATGTCGAGCACTGATTTGCCGGTGAGGTCGGCCGGAAGATCGAGGAACCTCAGCCGCCGGGCAAATCGCCGGCGGACGTGCCACTCGGGCCGCGTCACCACGCCGTCAAGCTCGATGGGATGACACCACTTGATGCCCGCGATGCGGGACCGGAGAGTTTGATCGTCCATTGAAAGGTCCGCCTGAAGGTGGACCCCACGTATAGTAACTACTACACGAGCGCCTACGGCAAACCGAGCGCGTACTCCTTCAGCTTGGCGACGAGCGTCTTGTGGCTCACCTGGAGCAACTCGGCCGCCCGTCCCCGATCGCCTCCGGCCTCCTGCAGGGCCTGCTCGACTTTCCGCCGCTCCACTTCCGCGACCACACGGTGCGTCGCCTCGGCAAGGGTGCCCGACAGGTCGATGGCCGTCCACGGGCTTGGCGTCTCGTCCCCCGCGGCGGCAGCGGGGGCGGCACGGAACGACAGGCTCAGGTGACGTGCGTGGATCGTGTCGCCGACGGTCAGGATGACGGCACGCTCGATGCAGTTTTGAAGCTCGCGGACGTTGCCCGGCCAGGCGTAGGTGCGCATCTCCTGCTCGGCCGACGGCGCGAGCATCAACGGCTTCTTGTTGAGGTCGCGACAGAATTTATCGATGAAGTGCCTGGCGAGCACCGTGATGTCGTTGGGGCGATCGCGAAGCGGCGGAATCGTGATCGGGAACACGGACAGTCTGAAAAAGAGATCCTCGCGGTACTGCCGGGCGGCGACCGCGGCCTTGAGGTTGCGGTTCGTCGCCGTGACCACGCGGACGTCCACCTGGATCGGGAGGTTCCCGCCGACCCGCTCGAAGCGCCGTTCTTCGAGCGCGCGAAGGATCTTCGGCTGCAACGACAGCGGAAGATCGCCGATCTCATCAAGGAACAGGGTGCCGCGATGCGCCAGTTCGAACTTCCCCACCTTGCGCGAAGCGGCGCCGGTAAACGCCCCCTTCTCGTGGCCGAAGAGCTCCGTCTCGAGCAACGTCTCGGGAATCGCGGCGCAGTTGATGGCGACAAACGGTCCCCCGGCCCGTGGGCTGAGCGCGTGCAGGGCGCGCGCGAAGAGCTCCTTGCCGGTGCCGCTCTCGCCCTCGAGGAGCACGGTCGTGTCGGTTGCCGCCGCGCGATGGAGGGTCTGCGACACCTGCTTGAGCCCGGGA
>JBAUGX010000133.1:0-4997 GCA_049679965.1 Vicinamibacterales bacterium | reverse complement strand
CTTCCCGCGCCTTACCGCCGGCGGACGGAGAGACGAGTCCCTCCATCTCCATCATGTCCACGAGGCGCGCGGCCCGGCTGAACCCGATGCGGAGCCGCCGCTGCAGATACGAAATCGACGCCTGCCCGCTCTGCACGATGATGTGCGCGGCTTCGTCGTACAGGTCGTCCTTGTCCATCTCGATGGCGTCGGCGGCCGTCTTCTCCTCGGCCGTGATCGATTCGTTATAGGTGGGTTTGCCCTGCTTTCGGAGATAGCTCGCGAGGCGCGCGCTCTCCTGTTCGGAAATGTACGGCCCATGCAACCGGATGAAGCGCGACGAGGCCGGAGGGACAAACAGCATGTCGCCCCTTCCGAGAAGCTGTTCGGCGCCGTTGCCGTCGAGAATGGTCCTCGAATCGATCTTCGACGCGACCCGGAACGAGATTCGCGCCGGCAGATTGGCCTTGATGAGGCCGGTGATGACGTCAACCGACGGACGCTGCGTCGCGAGAATGAGGTGGATGCCGACGGCTCGCGCCATCTGCGCGAGCCGGGCGATGGACTCCTCGACCTCGTTGCTCGCCACCATCATCAGGTCGGCCAGCTCGTCGATCACGACCACGATGAAGGGGAGCGGCCTGGGCGCCTCACCTTCCGGCGCCGAGCGACGTTCGGCCGCCGCCTGATGGATGTTCCGGTTGTACTGCTCGATATTCCGGACGCCTTCGGCCGCCAGGGACTTGTACCGCTCTTCCATTTCGCGGACTGCCCAGCGCAGGGCGTTCGCCGCCTGCTTGGGATCGACGACGACCGGCGTCAGCAGATGCGGAATGTCCTCGTACATCCCAAGCTCCAGCCGCTTGGGATCGATCATGATCATCCGCACATCGTCGGGCGTCGCGCGGTAGAGGATGCTGGTCAGCATGCCGTTGATGCCGACGGATTTGCCGGCGCCGGTCGACCCCGCGATCAGCAGATGCGGCATCGTCGCCAGGTCCGTGACGAAGGGCTCGCCATTGATCGTCTTGCCCAGCGCCAGCGTCAGCTTGGAGCTCGACCGGCGGTAGACGTCCGACTCGAGGAGTTCGCGCAGGGAAATCTGCTCGCGATTCCTGTTCGGAATCTGTATGCCGACGGTCGACTTGCCTGGAAGCCTGTCGATGAGCACGGACTCAGCCTGCAGCGCCAGGCACAGATCGTCGGCCAGGCCGGTGATCTTCGAGTACTTCACCCCCGCGTCCGGCTTGAACTCGAAGGTCGTGACCACGGGACCGGGATGAATCTGGACCACGCTGCCTTCAACCGAGAACTCGCGGCATTTTTCTTCGAGCAGGCGCGCCCCATCCATCAGCTCGCGTTCGTCAATCTTTCCCTCCGCCTTGGTGGCGTCGAGCAGCGCCAGCGGCGGCAGCGTGTAGTCTCCCTTTCGACGTTCGGCCGGCGCCTTGGTCGCCGGTTCCGGATCCGGCAGCGGCAGGGAAGAGGCCGGCCTGCTGACCTTGGGTGGCTTGGCCGGTGGGTAGGATCGTGGTGCTCCGAAGACCGGCGCCGACTCGGGCACGTTCTCGACTTTCTTCGGGGCTTTGGGCAGCGCGGCCTTCGCGGCCACGAGCGGCGACCTGCCATTGGCCGCCGCCTGTTGCGTGTGCTTGGCGATGACGTCCCGCCGCTCCCGCTCGCGCCGGTGTTCTTCTCGCCACTCACGAACCCAGGCCAGCGCTTGCTGCGCGCCCTCCAACGTCCCTGCGCTCAGACCCGCGAGCACCCGCCCGAACGACAACTGCGTGGACATGATGATCGCGAGAATACTGAGGGTCAGGATGAGGATCGCCGACCCGGTTCGGCTCAGGTATTCCGACAAGGCCTGCGCCAGCCACTCACCGCCATAGCCACCCGCGCGAAAGGGTCGTCCCGAGACGTCGAGCGTGTTGAAGACGAGGCTCAGCATCGTGCTGAGGCAGGCGAACAGCAGCGTGGCGCCGGCCGCCTTGGTTCCGGCGGCGTCGACCGAGCGGCACCAGAACGCCTGCCACCCGACGGCGACGAGAATCGCCGGGATCACGTACGACGCGTAGCCGAAGAGCTGAAACGAGAGCTCGGCGAGAAACGCTCCGACGCGCCCGGCAAAGTTCACGGGTGCCGCGTGGGCGCCGGTGCTGAAAAACCAGACAGGGTCGGTGGGCTCGTAGCTGACCAACGAGATCATCAGGATGAGGGCTCCTCCAAAGAGCACCACGCCAATGAACTCACGAATCCGGTGCGAGGCCTTCGATTCAGCCACGGTCAGATCTCCATGATGACAGGCAATACAAACGGCCGGCGCCCCGAGCGTTTTCGGAGAAAACGACGGAGTTCCACGCGCAACTTCTCCTTGATCAACCCCTGATCGGTCCGCTCTTCGACGCTCGTCTGTTCCATCACGTCGGCCAGCATGCGCGCGCCATCGGCCAGCAGGGTCTGAGCGTCCTCCATGACGAATCCGCGCGCGACGATGTCGGGCATGCCTTCGAGCGCGCCCGTCTGCTTGTTGATGGCGACCACCGGCACGACGATCCCGTCTTCAGCCAGGTGCCGGCGGTCGCGCAGCACCTCGTCGGCGACTTCACCGGTCAGCGTGCCGTCGATCAATATGCGCCCCACGGGCACTTTTCCAACAATCCGCGCCGCGTTGGATTCGAACTGCAGCAGGTCGCCGTTCTCGACCAGCAGAATCTCTGGCCGCGGATCGCGACCGGCGAACACCCGCCCGGCAATCCGGGCATGCTGCGACAGCTGCCGGTACTCGCCGTGCACGGGCACGAAGAACTTCGGCCGCACGAGGGACAATACCAGCTTCAGCTCCTCCTCGCTGCCGTGCCCCGACACGTGGACGTGCTTGATGCCTTCATAGATGACCTCCGCTCCTCGGCGGGCGAGGTGATTAAGCACGCGGCCGATCGCCTTTTCGTTTCCGGGGATCGACCGGGCCGAGAGCACGACGGTGTCATCGGGACCGACCTTGACATACCGATGGTCGTTGATCGCGATTCGTGAGAGCGCCGAGAGGGGCTCGCCCTGCGACCCGGTGGTCAGACACAAGATCTCCTGCGAGGGGTAGGAGGACACATCGGAGTCGCGAATCTGGATGCCGGCGGGCATCCGGAGGTATCCCAGCCGCTGGGCGATCTGCGAGTTCTCGATCATGCCGCGGCCGACGAAGGCGATCTTGCGGTCGAACTGGGCCGCCAGATCGACCAGGATCTGCATCCGGTAGATGCTGGACGAGAACGCCGCAACCAGCAGCCGACCCGTCGCACTCGTGAATATTTCCTCGAACGCCTCCACGACCTCGCGCTCCGACCCGGTGAAACCGCGGCGATCGATGTTCGTGCTGTCGGCAAAGAGCGCCAGCACTCCAGTCGCGCCCAGCTCAGCAAAGCGGTGGAGATCAAAGTGCTGGCCGTCGATGGGCGTCTGATCGATCTTGAAGTCGCCCGTGTGCACGACGACGCCGGCCGGCGTGTGGATGGCGAGCGCCACGCAGTCCGGCATGCTGTGCGTCACGCGGATGAACTCGATGACGAACGGGCCGACGCTGACGCGATCGCGTGGTGCCACGGCCACGAGCTGACGGTCCGTGATGCCGTGCTCCCGCAATTTCGGCTCGACGAGGGCGAGTGTCAGCGGCGTCCCATAGATCGGGCCGTCGACGTAGGGCAGCACGTGCGGTACCGCCCCGATGTGATCCTCGTGGCCGTGCGTCAAGACGAGGGCGGCAGCATGTCCCTTCTGCTGCAGGTACGTGAGATCGGGAATGATCCGATCCACGCCTAGCAGTTCCGGATCGGGAAACATCACTCCGGCGTCGACGACGATCGTCGTCTCGCCCCAGGTGAGCGCCAGCATGTTCATACCGAACTCGCCGAGTCCGCCAAGGGCCACGACTTCGAGCATCAGGAACTTCTTGTACGCACCATCGCCTTTGCTCACTCCTGGCGGAGTGAGCTCGACGACGCGAGCCGCGTTACGCAGCTCAATCAGGCTGCTGGGGGCGCCTGAGACAACGAAGGCGGGATGATGAAGCGTCCGGCTAAAGCCGGACACTACTATTACTTAGCGCGAAACTATAACACAGCTTGGGCGTAGATGTCCGAGAGCGACGCCAGCTCGGCGATGCTCAGGGTCTCGGGCCGTCGCGTGCCGTTGAGGCCCGCAGTGGCGAGGGCCGCGGACGGCGCGAGCCGCTTCGCCCCGGGGAAGGCCAAGAGCGCGTTGGCCAGCGTCTTCCGCCGGCGCGTGAAGACGCTCTCGACGAGCGCGCGAAAACAGGCCAGGTCCCTCACGGGCGGATCGGGAGGGTGGAACCTGAGCCGCACAAGGGTCGAGTGGACTTTGGGGGCGGGCCGGAAGGCGCCTGGCGGGAGAGAGAAGAGCTCGGTGGCCTCGGCCGAATGGCCGATGAGGGCGGTCAGCACGCCGTACGTCCGGCTCCCAGGGCGGGCCGCCAGGCGCCTGGCGACCTCCCGCTGAAGCATGACCGTCGCGTCGACGAGAGGGCAGCCGGCCGCATGCAAGTCAACCAGCCGGAACAGAATGGGAGACGCCACGTTGTAGGGCAGGTTTCCCACGACACGGACTGGCGTCGGCGGTGGATGGTCGAGCATCCATCGGGATTCCAGGAAATCGCCTTCGATCACCGTGACGTTGGGTGGCGCGCTCTGCCGCAGCGCGGCCGTCAGATCGCGGTCAATCTCGAAGGCCACGACCGACCTTGCACGCGTCGCAAGCGGACGGGTCAGGGCGCCACGGCCCGGCCCAATCTCGAAGAAGCACTCGTCGGCTCGAGGGGCGATCGCGCCGATGACCTTGGTCACCCACGCCGGCTCGAGGAAATGCTGCCCGAAGCGTTTACGAATCGGCCCCGTGCGCACGCCAGTACTTCTCCTCGATTTCCTCGATTTCGTCCTCGCTCAGCCCGAAGTAGTGCCCGATCTCGTGGATGAGCGTTTCGCCGATGGAGACCACGAGGTCGTCCT
>JBAUGX010000132.1:0-8043 GCA_049679965.1 Vicinamibacterales bacterium | reverse complement strand
GCGCAGCGGGAGCCGCCGCGACCGAACAGCCGCCACGGCCCATGGCTGCGGCGGCTGTCGTTGCCGAAGCAGTCGAACGCGACATCCGCGTTGAGACCACTGACGTGATCGCGGTCTTCACCAATCGCGGAGCCCGACTCAAGAGCTGGCGGCTCAAGCATTACCTCGACGCCCGCAAAGAACCGCTCGAGCTGGTGGCCGGTGAGCTTGCCGGCGTGCAGCCGCTCCCCTTTTCGCTCCGCGTGCCGGACAAGGCGATGACGGCCACGCTCAATGACGCGCTGTACGCCGTGAGTGGCGCGGAGGCGGGCGGCACCCCATCCGCGCCGACCCGGCTGACCTTCGAATACCGAAACGATGCCGGTCTTCGAGTGGTCAAGGAATTCGGTATCGAACCTTCCTATCTCATTTCGTTCCACGCGGTCGTGACCGACGGCGATCGGACGCTCGCGCCGGCGATCGTGTGGGGCCCCGGGCTGGCAGATGCTGAAGCGGCGGCAAGCAGCTGGGCCGTCAAGCCCAGAGCGTTATTCTCGACGGCCGGCAAGGTTCAGCGCATCGTCACCGCGGACATTGTCAAGCAGCCGACGTACGAACAGGACTTCGAGTATGCCGGGGTCGACGACACCTACTTCATCACGATCGCGCTCAAACCGGGCCAATCAAAACTGGTATATGAGCCGGTCTCGATTCCGCCGGCCGCCGGCTCCAAAGATCCTGCGCGCGAGCTGATGTCGTACGTGCTTGAGCCGGCACGGGGCGACGCCGCGATCAGGTTTTACATCGGCCCGAAGAGCCTGGAATCACTGTCCGCGATCGATCGCGGGCTGGTGCGCGCGATCGACTTCGGCATGTTCTCGGTGATCGTCGTGCCGCTCCTGAGGACCCTGAACTGGATCAACGGGTTCGCGGGCAACTACGGCTGGTCGATTGTCATCCTCACCGTGATCCTCAACGTGGTCCTGTTTCCCCTTCAACACAAACAGATCGTGTCGATGCGGAAGATGCAGGAGCTGCAGCCGCTGGTCAAGGCCATCCAGGATCGGTACGCCAAGCTGAAGGTCACCGATCCGGCCAAGCAGAAGATGAATCAGGAGCTGATGGCGCTCTATCGCGAGCGGGGCGTGAATCCGGCGAGCGGCTGCGTGCCGTTGCTCTTGATGTTTCCGCTCTTGATTGCCTTCTATGCGCTGCTGACGGTCGCCATCGAGCTGCGTGGCGCGCCGTTTATCGGCTGGGTCCGCGACCTGTCGCAGCCCGATCCCTACTACGTCACACCGATTCTGATGGGCGCCGGCCAGCTCTGGCAGCAGTTGATCACGCCGGCGGCGGGCATGGATCCGACCCAGCAGAAGATCATGCTCATCATGCCGGTGATGATGACCTTTCTGTTTCTTGGGTATCCTTCTGGCGTGGCGCTCTACTGGCTGATGGCGAGCGTCTTGCGCATCGGACAGCAGTACTTGACGAACTCGATCATCGGGCCGCCCAAAATACTGCCGACGATGCGACCCGCGGCCGAACGCCAGCTCAAACGCGTCGGAGGGGGCAAGACGGAAGCGGCCGATGCGAGCAGCAAGGAGTAGATGGAACGAATCATGACGACCGATCTCGAACGGCCCGCGGTTGAGTTCCTCGAGCGTTTCTTGAGAGCACTCGGCGTGACGGGCACGGTGAACGTGGAACAGTCCGCCGACGGCCCGCGGCTCAACATGGACGGCGCGGAAGTCGAGATCCTGGTGCGCCATCGCGGCGAGCCGCTCAAGGCGCTCCAGCATGTCGTCGACATGGCGTTTGGCCGGAAGCTCCCCGAGAACCAGCGGCTGTTCGTCGATGCGCTCGAGTACCGCAAGGGCAAGGACACCGAGCTCAAGCAGATGGCGAAGTTCCTCGCCGAGAAGGCGAAGCAAACCGGCGTCGATCAGCAGCTGGGCCCGCTCAATCCGTACGAACGTCGGCTCGTGCATCTGGCTGTCGGCGAGGTTGCCGGCGTGACAACGGAAAGCGTCGGCGACGCGTTTTCGAAGACGGTCCTGATCTCCTTACGCAAATAGGGGCTAGGGGCAGCTTCTATGGCGTTTTCCGCCGCAGATACGATCGTGGCGATCGCGACGCCGCCTGGGCGTGGCGGCCTTGGTGTCGTCCGCCTGAGCGGGCCCGCTGCTCGCGAGGTGGCGTGTGGATTGACGACACACAAGTCGGCGTTCGAGCCACGCTATGCGACGCTGACGTACGTGGCCCCCGATCCGAATCGGACCTCCGCGATCGACCAGGTCATTGCGACCTACTTCCCCGCTCCTCATTCGTACACCGGCGACGACGTGGTCGAGCTGAGCGCGCATGGGAGCCCCGTGGTCCTTCGCGCGATCGTGTCGGCGGCGGTCACCGCCGGTGCGCGGCTCGCTGAACCAGGTGAGTTCACGCTGCGAGCATTTCTCCACGGGCGCATGGACCTCACGCAGGCGGAGGCCGTCGCCGATCTCATCGACGCGGCGACGCCACTCCAAGCGCGGGCGGCGTTCGATCAGCTGCAGGGAACACTGACTGACGTGATCGCCGGCATCGACCAGACACTGTTTGATCTCATCGCGCGCCTCGAAGCGTCGGTCGATTTCCCCGAAGAGGGCTATCACTTCGTCGAGCCATACGCGATTGCTGACGCCGTCAGCGGATTGCGCGAGCGGACGGCGTTGCTGCTCGCCGACGCCCGACGCGGACGCCTTTTACGCGAGGGCCTGCTGTTGGCCATTGTCGGCAAGCCGAATGTCGGCAAATCGAGCCTGTTCAATGCGCTCGTGGGCACCGCGCGCGCGATCGTCACCGACGTGCCCGGGACGACGCGCGATCTGGTGACCGAGGAGATCGATCTTGGCGGTCTGCGGGTCACGTTGGTCGATACGGCGGGCCTGCGCGAGACCACCAATCAAATCGAGGCCGAAGGCGTCGCGCGCACCAGGCGCACGCAGGCGGTGGCCGATCTGACGGTCGTGGTGCTGGATCGTTCTCAACCTTTGGACGAAGAGGATCGCCAAATAATCTCTCAAACAACTGATAACAATAGACTTATAGTCGCCAACAAGGCCGACATCCGATCAGCGTGGAGCGAATGCGGCGCGACGGTCGATGTCGTGCCGATTTCGGCAACTACCGCACAGGGACTCGACACACTGCGCGAGCGCATCATGATGGCGCTTGGTGTCGATGGGTTCGCCGAGCGGCCTGCGATCACCAACGTGCGTCATATCGCCCTGGCCGCACGGGCGCATGAAGGGCTGACGCGCGCGCTCGATGCGACACGGGCCGGGGGCGGTTCGCTGTCTGAGGAATTCGTCCTCGCGGACTTGCAGGATGCGCGCGCGGCGCTCGAGGAGATCTGCGGCCGCCGTGCACCGGAGGATCTCCTCGCGCACATCTTCTCGCGTTTCTGCGTCGGGAAGTGAGATGAGCGATTCGTTCGACGTGATTGTGATCGGGGCGGGACACGCGGGCTGCGAGGCGGCCTATGCGGCCGCGCGCCTCGGTGCGCGAGTCGGCCTGTGCACGCTGACAACGGAAACCGTCGCACACATGCCCTGCAATCCGGCGATCGGCGGAACGGCCAAGGGTCACCTCGTGCGCGAGATCGACGCGCTCGGCGGACTGATGGGCCGCGCGATTGACGCGACCGGCATTCAGTTCAAGCTCCTCAATCGCAGTCGTGGTCCCGCCGTGTGGTCGCCCCGCGCGCAGGCGGACAAGAAGACCTATGGCCGGTTCGTGAAAGCCGCGCTCGATGCGGAGCCGAATATCCGGTGGCTGATCGGCAGAGCCGGCCGCGTGCTCGTCGAACACGGGTGCATCGCGGGTCTGGCGATGGAAGACGGCGACAGGTATCGCTGTCGTGCGCTCATCGTCACGACGGGCACGTTTCTCAATGGACTGATTCATATCGGACCCGAGCAACACCCGGCCGGCCGCGCGGGCGAGCCGCCCTCGCGAGAACTGGCCACCTCGCTCAAGTCGTGTGGTTTTGAATGGGGCCGACTGAAGACTGGCACGCCACCTCGGCTCGATCGCGAGAGCATCGACTTCGATCGACAGGTGGCCGAGGGACGGTTTGTCGTCGAGCGTGGCGATGATCCGCCGGTGCCCTTCTCATTTCTGTCGCCGCCGATCGAGCGCGCGCAAAGCAGCTGCTACCTGCTGCACACCAACGATCGGGTTCGCGATCTGGTGCGCGCCAACATCGATCGATCGCCGCTGTTCAACGGGCAGATCCGCGGCATTGGGCCGCGCTACTGCCCGTCGCTCGAAGACAAGATCGTCCGGTTCCCCGACAAGGAACGGCATCAGATCTTTCTGGAGCCCGAAGGGCTCGACGCGCGCGAGATCTACGTCAACGGGTTCTCGATGAGCCTTCCGCGCGACGTTCAGGCTGATCTGATTCACGCCCTGCCGGGACTTGAAGACGCGGTGCTGCTGCGCCCGGGGTACGCCGTGGAGTACGATTTCATCCAGCCAACCGAGCTCACGCGCCGGCTCGAGACCAAGCGCGTGGCGGGATTGTTTCTCGCCGGGCAGATCAATGGCACATCAGGCTATGAAGAAGCCGCGGCGCAGGGAATCGTAGCCGGCATCAATGCGGCACAGGGATGCCATCGCCGAGAAAAATTCGAGCTGCGGCGCGACGAGGCATACATCGGAATTCTCGTTGATGATCTCATTACGAAAGGTTGTCTCGAACCATACCGAATGTTCACATCTCGCGCGGAGCACCGTCTGCTCTTGCGCATCGATAACGCCGATCTCCGGCTGACACCGCGGGGCCGGGCAGCCGGCCTCGTGGATGACGACCGGTGGGAGCGGTTCAGGGCCCGCGAAGGCCGCTACGAGCGGAACGTGCGCGCGATCGGCGAAGCGATGGTCCGATCAGCTTCCGGAGAACGAATCGCGGCTACTCAGCTGCTGCGTCAACCGGAGATTCGCCTGGATCGGCTCGTCGCCGAGGGGCGGATCCCAGGATTCGAGAGCGATCCCGCGACGGCTTCGGTCGATGTCGCCAGCGTCGAGACGGTGATCAAGTACGCCGGTTATTTGAGGAGGCAGCAACGCGATGTCGAGCGGCTTGGAAACGAGGAGCGGCGGCGAATTCCACGAGACTTTCCCTTCAATCGGGTTCCAGGGCTGTCGAGGGAGGTAGTTCAGCGGTTGACTCAGGTGCGGCCGGATACTCTAGGACACGCTCTTCGGATTCCAGGGATCACGCCCGCGGCCATCGCCGTCCTGTCCGCCTATGTGGGGCGGAACATTTGAGGTGCGTAGGTGCTTGGGTTCGTCGGTGCTTAGGCTCGCCGGGCTTAGGCCCACCCGTGCTTAGGTCCACCGCACCGACGCACCCAAGCACTTAAGCACCCCAATGACTTCTGCAGAGTTCAGGGATCGCTTATCGGACCGAGCCTGGCGCGTTGGCGTGTCTGTCGCGGACTCGGCACAGCAGCAGTTTGAAGAATACTTCCGTCTCCTGACGCACTGGAATTCGAAGATCAACCTCACTTCTCTGCCGGTCCGAAATCCCACGGACGAGGCATTCGACCGATTGCTGATCGAGCCGCTTGCCGCAGCCAGCCACTTCCCGGATCTTGCGAAGTCCTGGGTGGATCTAGGTTCGGGCGGTGGCTCCCCTGCCATTCCTATCAAGATCCTGCGCCCCGCAGTCAGCTTGACGATGATTGAAGCGAAGGCCAGGAAGGCGGCTTTTCTACGCGAGACCGCTCGAATTCTGCAACTTGGCGATACAACCGTCGAAAACGCTCGATTTGAAGCGCTCGCTCCAGCCGCCGAATTCCGTCACCGATTCGACGTGGTTACCGTTCGAGCCGTCAGGGCCGACGACAGCCTCTTCGTCGCGGCGCGGTTGCTCCTCAGCAGCCACGGGCGCCAGGGGCGACTGCTGATGTTTCAGTCGCAGGAAGCTAGTGGCGTCAGCCCGGCGGAATTCGCGGTTGTTGACAGCTTCCCCCTAATGAAAGAGCCCCCCTCATACTTGATTTCGCTGCAGCCAGTCGCGTTCCACGTGGAACAAAGCGGTTGACGAAGGTCCTCTCCTTCCGTATCCTCTGGGCTACATGTGAGCGCTCTTGTTGTGTATGGTCACAAGACCAATAAGAGCAAAATGGCACGTAAGTTACTGTAATAAAGCACTTTATGGGAAGAGTAGTCGCCGTCAGCAACCAGAAAGGCGGCGTAGGCAAGACCACAACGGCCATCAATCTAGCAGCCTCACTCGCCATTGCAGAACGCCGCGTCCTGGTCGTCGACATGGATGCACAGGGCAATCTGACAAGCGGCGTTGGTCAGAAGGGCAAGGCTGGGCCGGGCGGCACGATCTACGAGGCGCTCACGGCGCTCGACCCCGTGGTTGATCCGCGGCCCTTCATCATTCCCACGGGCGTCGACAATCTCACGCTGATCCCGTCCAACCGCAACCTGACAGGCGCCGAAATCGAAATGGTCCCGCTCTCCCAGCGTGAAGAACGGCTGCGGTTACTCCTCGCGGCCGTGCGCGACGAGTTCGACTACATCTTCATCGACTGTCCGCCCTCGCTCGGCCTGCTGACGCTCAATGCCCTGGTGGCGGCCGACGCCGCGCTGATTCCGCTGCACTGCGAGTACTTCGCCCTCGAAGGCCTCGCCGATCTGGTCGGCACGATGCGCCGCATTCGGGTCGCGCTCAATCCCGGGCTCGACATCGAGGGCGTGCTGCTCACGATGTTCGACGACCGGACGAATCTCGGCCAGCAAGTGGCGTCCGACGTGCGAGAGTTCTTCAAAGAGAAAGTATTTCGGACCGTCATCCCGCGGAACGTGCGGCTTGGCGAGGCGCCGAGCCACGGCATGCCCGTTATGCTCTACGACGTGAAATCCCGCGGCGCCGAGGCGTACCTTGCTCTGGCGCGCGAAATCCTCGAACGGAGCGCTGCATGATCGAAAAACGTCCTGCGCTCGGCAAAGGCCTGAGCGCGCTCATTCCCGACGCACCGCAGACCGCCGTGGGCGCGCCCACCGAGGTCGATATCGACCTGCTGTCTCCAAACCAGTTTCAGCCGCGCGTCCACATGGACGCCGCTGGGCTCGAAGCGCTGACGCAGTCCATCAGAAGCAATGGCGTGATTCAGCCCATCGTGGTGCGGAAAGTGGGTGAGCGCTTTCAGATTATCGCTGGCGAACGCCGGTGGCGCGCCGCCGCGCGCGCCGGCCTGCAGCGCGTCCCGATTGTCGTGCGTGAGGTCGCGCCTGGGCGCGAACGGTCGCTCCTCGAGATGGCCCTCATCGAGAACATCCAGCGAGCGGACCTCAACCCCATCGAAGAGGCGTCCGCCTATCGCCGGCTGGCCGACCAGTTTCAGTTGAGGCAGGAAGACATTGCGACGGCGGTGGGGAAGGATCGCGCCTCGGTCGCCAACTATCTTCGCCTCCTCAAGCTGCCCGACGAAGTCCGGAACGAGGTGTCGGCCGGCCGTCTGTCGATGGGGCACGCCCGGGCGTTGCTCACGCTGGGCAACGAGACCGACCAGCTTCGGATGGCTCGCGACGTGATCGGCCGGAACCTGTCGGTGCGCGAGACTGAATCCCTCGTCAAGAAGATCGCTGAAGGGCAGGCGGTGCCAGAGCCCGCGGCTGCGGCCAGACCGGTCGATGTGCACACACGCGCCGCCGAGGATCGTCTGCGTCTTCTGCTCGGCACCCGCGTGCGCATCGTCCGGCGCCGCAGCGGCGGGCGGATCGAGATTGCCTTCGGATCGGAAGAGGAATTGATCAGGATCTACGAGCGGCTCACCGAGAACCGATAGGAATTTTGGATTCGGGATTGGGGACTTGGGATTCGGGATTCGATTTGCCAATCCAGGTCTACCAAATCCCGAATCCCGAATCCCGATCTTGTCGCGCCTTGGCGCCGGATGGTATAAATGACCGTTTGCCGGTCTGCAACTGCCACATCCCAACAGCTTCCTGTCACTAAGCGGATAGTCGTTGGAAGTACGGCCGCGAGCGAATGAGCGAGCG
>JBAUGX010000131.1:0-5339 GCA_049679965.1 Vicinamibacterales bacterium | reverse complement strand
CATTACGACCCCTGTGTTCCATCAGTCCGATCAGCTGGGCGGCCTACCTAAAGGCACCGGTTACAGGCACTTAATATTAGGATGGGGAACCAAGAACGACGTTCCCGCGTCTAACGACGTTGGTCTCATGAACAGTGTTCAGCCCTGATGGGCATCAAGGAACGACACGAACGCGACCGCGAGGCCGTCCGGCGAGCGATCCTCGACGCGGCCCGCGAGTTGTTCGTCAGCGAGGGGTACCAGAACGTCTCGATGCGCAAGATTGCCGAGCGGGTCGAGTACAGCCCGGCCGCACTGTACGGATACTTTCCAAGCAAGGACGACATCTTCTTTGCGTTGGCCGAAGAAGGGTTCCGTCTGCTCGGTGAAGGTCTCGAAACGGCCGCCGACGCCCGTCGGCCGGCGCCCACCCCGCTTGAGCGGGTCCGCTCGATGTTCTGGCAGCTGTACCAGTTCAGCCGCCAGCAGCCTCAATACTTCGCGCTGATGTTCGTTGATCGGTCGGTGCCGCGCATCAGCCGCGAATACGAACGCTTTGCGTTCGCGCGCGACATGAAGGCCCGGCTCATTGCCCAGATCGAGGCCTGCGTCCGCGCCGGCGTCTTTCCCGCCACAGTCGAGCCCGCCGTCGCGTGTCGCCTGCTGACGATGGGCCTGCTCGGCGTGGCCGTCATGCGGCTGTCGGATCGGCTGGTGGGGACGGAAAACGCGGACGAGCTGGCCGCGGACGTGCTCAACGTTGTGTTGGCCGGCCTGCAGTCCGGCGTCGTGCTCACCTCAAGGGTCGCCGAGTGTCCTCTGGATGAAAATGAACATGTTGTCAATCGTGAAGCTTCGTAACCTCGGAACACGGGAGCGTCGAATGTCTTGGGGCATCGTGCGTAGTGTCGTAACCGCGCTCGTCGCCGTCAGCTCACTGGTCGGAGTGGCGTGCGGAGGCTCGGCGGAAACCAAGGCCAAAGAACAGACCACGGCGTTGGCAGCCGTCTCGGTCTCGCCGGTCGCGGCCGTCGAGCAGCCCATCGCGCGCTTCATCCGCGTCGCCGGCTCGCTGACGGCCGAAGAGCAGGCGGACGTGGCCGCCGAAACCGCCGGACGCGTCATCGCGACGCCGGTCGAGCGCGGCACGCGCGTCACCGAAGGATCTGAGCTGGTACGTTTGTCGGCCGTTGAAACCGAGGCCAGTCTCGCCGAGGCGCAGGCCAACGCGGCCCAGATCGAGGCGCGACTGGCGCTCACGCCAGCCGGCCCGTTCGATGTCAGCAACGTGCCTGAGGTCCGAAACGCCCAGGCCAACCTGAACCTCGCGCAAGCGGAATTCGCTCGCATCGAGAAGCTCCTGGCCGAACGTGTGGTCTCGCAGGCGGAATACGACCAGCGAAAGACGACGGTCGAGGCCGCGCGCCAGCAGCTCGAGTCAGCCCGGAACGCCGCGCAACAGCAGTATCAGGCGCTGCAGGGCGCCCGCGCGCGTGTCACCCTCGCGAGCAAGGCGGTCGCCGACACCAGCGTCCGCGCGCCGTTTACCGGCATCGTGGGCCAGCGGATGGTGTCGACCGGCGACTACGTGACCAAAGGCACGAAGATCGCCGAGGTCGTGCGGATTACTCCGCTCCGAGTGCAGCTCACCGTGCCCGAGCAGTTTGTCTCGGAGGTTGCGGTCGGCCAGCCGATGTCGCTCGCGGTGGACGCCTATCCGGGGCGCCGCTTCACCGGCACGGTCCGGTACGTCTCGCCGGCGCTGCGCGCCGATCAGCGCGCGCTGACGGTCGAAGCGGTGGTGCCGAACGAGCGCGCGGAGCTCAAGCCCGGCATGTTTGCGACAGCCGAGATCCAGCAGGCCAACAAGACCACGGGGGTGCTCGTGCCGGCGTCGGCCGTGCAGACGCTCGGCGGAACCGGCCGCGTGTTCGTCGTGACCGGCGATCGCGTCGAAGAGCGCATCGTCACGACCGGCCAGGCCGTCCCTCCGCTCATCGAGATCATCAACGGGCTGAAGGCGGGCGAGCAGGTGGCGACGACCAACATCAACCAGCTCGTGGACGGCAGTAAAGTTAGAAATTAGAAGTTAAAAGTCAAAAGGACTTCGCTATGCAGTGGTTGGCAGCGCTCTGCGTCAGACGGCCGGTCTTCGCGACCGTCTTGATCCTGTCGCTCACCGTGATCGGCGCCTTCTCGTTCTTCCAGCTCGGTGTCGACCGCTTCCCGAAGGTCGACTTCCCCACCGTCGCCGTGACGACCGTGCAGCCAGGCGCGGCGCCCGAGCAGATCGAAACCGAGATCACCGACAAGATTGAAGAAGCGGTCAACACGATCAGCGGCATCGACACGCTGAGCTCGGTGTCCTCGGAAGGCATTTCGCAGGTGGTCGTCGCCTTCGGTCTCGACAAGGACGCCAACGTCGCCGCGCAGGAGGTGCGCGACAAGGTCAACGGCGCGCTGCCGCTGCTGCCAAAGACGATTCAGCAGCCCCGTGTCGACAAGTTCGATCCCGACGCGGCCCCCGTGCTCAGCCTGGCGCTCAGCGCGGACAAACCCGTGCGCGACCTCACGGAGTACGCCGACAAAGTGCTGCGCCGCCAGATCGAGAGCCTCAACGGCGTCGGGCAGGTCGTCATCGTCGGCGGACGCCAGCGCCAGATCAACGTCTGGCTCGATGCCGATCGGCTGCGCGCCTACGGCGTGACCGTCACCGACGTGTCGCGCGCGCTCTCGGGCCAGAACATCGAGATCCCCGGCGGCCGGATGGACCAGGGTCCGCAGTCGGTGACCCTCCGCACGCGCGGCCGCGTCCAGACCGTGCAGGAGTTCGGCGACATCGTCGTCCGCCAGAGAGACGGACATGCAATCACGATCGCCGACATCGCCCAGATCGAGGACGGCCAGGCCGACCAGGCCACCGCCGCCAACGTGAACGGCGCGAGCACGGTGCTGCTGAATATCCGCCGGCAGTCGGGCACCAACACCGTCGAGGTCGTCAGTGGCGTCAAGGAGCGGCTCGAGACGCTCAAGCAGAACCTGCCGACCGGCTACGACCTGCGCGTGGTGCGGGATCTCTCCGAGTTCATCGAGGCGTCGATCCACAACATCGAAGAGCACCTCGTGGTCGGCTCGATGCTGGCCGCGCTGGTCGTGATGTTGTTTCTGATGAACTTCCGGTCGACGATCATCTCGGCGATCGCGATCCCGACGTCCATCGTCGCGACGTTCGGACTCGTCTGGTTCATGGGCTTCACGCTCAATTCGATGACGATGCTCGCGCTCACGCTATCGGTGGGCATCGTGATCGACGATGCGATCGTCGTGCTCGAGAACATCTACCGGTTCATCGAAGAAAAGCACGACGACCAGTTCAGGGCCGCGGTCGAAGCGACCGAAGAAATCGGCCTGGCGGTGCTCGCCACGACGCTCTCGCTCGTCGCCATCTTCGTGCCGGTCGCCTTCATGGGGGGCATCGTCGGCCGCTTCATGAAGAGCTTCGGCCTGACGATGGCATTCGCCATCATGGTGTCGCTGCTCGTCAGCTTCACGCTGACGCCGATGCTCGCGGCCCGGTGGCTGAAGGTCGACAAGCACGGGAAAGACGGCCATTCGTCAAAAGACTCGAAGATCTTCCATGCCCTCGACGTCGCCTACACGCGGCTGCTCGAATGGTCGATGGGGCACCGCTGGATCGTGGCGACGCTCGCCGTGCTCGTGCTGTTCTCGAGCGTGCCGCTCTTCATGATCACACCCACGGCGTTTCTGCCGCCCGACGATCAATCGGAGTTCGAGATCAACCTGCGGGCGCCCGAGGGCACCAGCCTCGAATCAACCGAGGTCATCACCAACCGGATTGCCAACGCGATCCGGGCCCAGGTGCCGGAAGTGCTCTACACCTTGGTGACCGTCGGGGGCGACCCGGCACGCACGCGCAACCTGGGCAACATTTACGTGCGCCTGCAACCTATTGAGGACCGTCGCCGCGATCAGTTCGTCGTGATGGGTCAGGTGCGGACCGACGTGCTCCCGCCGCTCGCGAGGAGCCTGCGGACATCGGTGCAGCCGGTCGCCAACATCGGCGGCGGCGGCAACCAGAACGCGGACATTCAGTTCATCATCAACGGTCCCGATCTGAAGAAGCTCGAGGCCTACAGCTCGCAACTCGTGGCGTTGGTGAGAAAGCAGCCGGGCGTGGTCGACGTGGACACCTCGCTCAACACCGGCAAGCCCGAACTGTCGGTCCATGTGAACCGCCCGAAGGCGTCCGACCTCGGCGTGCAGATCTCCGACGCCGCCGAAGCGCTGCGACTGCTCGTCGGCGGCGATCAGGTGACGACGTACAACGAAGGCGGGGAGCAGTACGAGGTGCACCTGCGGGCCCGTGCCATCGACCGAACCACCCAGCAGTCGGTCGCCTTGCTGACGGTGCCTTCGTCGCGGCTCGGGGCCGTGTCGCTCGACAATGTCGCCGACTTCGAGCCCGGATCGGCGCCCTCCGACATCAGCCGCCTCTCGCGGCAGCGGCAGGTCACGATCGTCTGCAACATGCTGCCTGGCGGGTCGCAGTCCGAGGTGCAGAACGCGATTCTGGCCGCCTTTGGTGAGCTGAAGGCGGGACCCGAATACAGCGGGGCGTTCATCGGGCGCTCGCGGGAACTGGGACGCGCGGCACAGAACTTCATCCTGGCCTTCCTGCTGTCGCTCGTCTTCATGTACCTGATTCTCGCAGCGCAGTTCGAGTCGTGGCTGCACCCGGTGACGATTCTGCTCTCCCTGCCACTGACGCTGCCCTTCGCGCTCATTTCCATCATCATCTTCGGGCAGTCGCTGAACATCTTCTCGGCGCTCGGACTGCTCGTGCTTTTCGGTGTCGTGAAGAAGAACTCGATTCTCCAGATCGATCACGCCAACCAGCTCAAGGCCACCGGCCTCGCCACGCGCGACGCGATCATCCTCGCGTGCCGCAATCGTCTCCGGCCGATCCTGATGACGACCTTCGCGTTCGTCGCCGGCATGATCCCGCTCATCGTCTCGAACGGCACCGGGGCCGGCACCAATCACGCCATCGGCTTCGTCATCTTCGGCGGCCAGTCCCTCGCGCTGCTGCTCACGCTCATCGTGACGCCGGTCGCCTATTCGCTGTTCGACGATGCGTCGCAGTTACGTCTGTTCGGCCGCTCCAGGCGCCGGGCGATCGGCCAGCGCTCCGTGCCCGTGACGGCGCAGGCGATGAGCGCGACCGACCCAACCTAGGCACCACGGAGGCTACGGAGTTGATTGACCACAGAGCCACGGAGGCACGGAGCTACGGACCGCCGGGTGTTGCGCTCAATGCGGTCGGCCTGCAGCGCAGGCCG
>JBAUGX010000130.1:0-11214 GCA_049679965.1 Vicinamibacterales bacterium | reverse complement strand
CCCGCGGCGGGCGCACCGCCAGCCGGAGCCGCGCCTCGTCCGCCGGCGGCCCCGCCCCCGAGTCCAGGCACTGGATTGCCGGACATGAAAATCGCGCCGACGACACCCACGCCATGCGCCCAGCGCTCCGGATGTCCGACATAGACGCCCGTCGGGCCGTTACCGGCCGACTGCGCCCAGATGAAGATGCGGTTCGGGTTGCCCTTGTACTTCGTGATGTTCGCCTTGACGTAATCGACGGCCAGCGAAATGTCGCGGCCGCCGTCGTCCCAATTCCCCATGCCGGGGTGACGCTGCACGGTGACGCCGACCATGCCGTTCTTGGTGGCCCATCGTCCGATGTTGTCGTAGAAGGCGTTGCCTTCTCTCTCCTGCTGCTCGATCTTGTTGCCGCCGCCGCCGGGGACGTACATCAACACGGTGCGGTTGTCGCCGCCCTTGTCGGCCGTGAAGATGTCGATCACGTCCTTGGGGTTGGGGCCGAACGAGACATCACGCGCGATGGTGACGCCCGGGTACAGCTGTTCCATCGTGGCGGGCCCGGTCGCCCCCACCGGCCAGTACGTGTTGTAGTCCTTCACCGGCATGAGCGGCCGATAGAGCTTCGCCGTGCAGGCAGGGTCGACGATCTGGCCGATCTTCTTCAGCCCGGCCAGGATATCCGCCGGCACCTGCGCCTGCACCGTGGCGGTGGCCATGTACGCCATCAGCACGGCCACGCCCAGCGCGCCCGCCAGGCTTTGCAATTTCTTCATCATTCCTCCTGATTTCACGTTCATCACGACTGTATAAGGGCTTCGCGAGTGCCGCTCCGGGCGTATGCCCGGCATCGATTATCCCTGCGGCGGGCGGGTTGTCAAGGGAGTTGGGGCGCTCGAAGGGGTCTCAGGAACACACGATATCCCCGGTCACTCTGCGTGGCAAAGCTGTGCGATGATCGCTCCCATGTCTGGCTGGCGCGTCATCGTCACGCTGCTCGGGGCAGCCGTGGTGTGTGCGTCGCTCGCCGCCGCCCAGGAGATCTGGGTCAGCGGCAGGGTGGTGGATCGGGTGGCCACCACGGCGGACTTCGACGGGCAGTTTCTGTATTGCCGCGGCATCTACAATGGCGGCTGGCGAACTGACTATCCCGGCGCGGATAACAATTTCTCCATTCGACTGGCCGAGCTCACCCGCATTCCGGTCAAGCTCGACGCCAATCGCCAGCCCCATCACGTCATCGTCCGGCTCGACGATCCGGCTCTCTTCCGCTGCCCGATGCTGTTCATGGAGAACGTCGAATCGCTCCGGGGCTTCTCGGAGGCGGAGACGGCGGGCCTGCGGGACTATCTCCTGAAGGGCGGATTTCTCTGGGTGGACGACTTCTGGGGCAGCCGTGCGTGGGCCAACTGGGAGGCGCACATCTCGAGCGTGCTGCCGCCGAGCGAGTTCCCGATCTTCGATCTGGAGATCTCCCACCCGATCATGCACTCGCTGTTTGACGTGAAGGAGTTCCTGCAGGTCCCCAATATCAATTTCTGGTATCGCAGCGGGGGTTCGGTATCCGAACGCGGCTACGACAGCGCCGAAGTGCACTATCGTGGCATTCAGAATTCGGGCGGCAACCTCATGGTTCTGGCGACGCACAACACCGACGTGTCCGACACGTGGGAGCGCGAAGGCGCCAGCCAGGAGTACTTCAACACGTTTTCGCCGCGCGGCTACGCGATCGGCGTCAACGTCGTCGTCTACGCACTTTCACACTAGTGGGTTCGGCCGCCGCCCCAGTGTGGGCGTCGCGAACCCGGATGCCGAGGCCGATCGCCGGCCCCGGGCGGCCCTGACGGCCGCGCCGGTTGGGCCCCGCGCTGGTGCGCGGAGCGACGGGCCTCATTCGCCCGGGCGCGTTCGCGATCCTGGGACTTCCGCTGCCGAATCTCCGCGATGCGCTGGGCGTGCGGCACTTCGAGCGCCTGCGGCCGCGCCGCATAGTCGAAGCCGGGCACGGTCACGCGCGGCAGCCGCCGGCCGATCGCCTTCTCGATGTCGCGGAGGCTGCCCTCTTCCTCAGGCGCCACGAAGGTGAAGGCCGTGCCGGTGGCTTCGGCCCGCGCGGTGCGCCCGACACGGTGCACGTAGTCGTCGGGCGCCATCGGGACGTCGAAGTTGATGACGTGCCCGAGCCCGCTCACGTCGATCCCCCGCGAGGCGATGTCGGTCGCGACGAGCACGCGGTACTTGCCGCTCTTGAACCCGGCCATCGCTTCGGTGCGTTGTGACTGCGAACGGTTGCCGTGGATCCGTTCCACGTTGACCCCGGCGCTGGCGAGGTGCGTCGCGAGCCTGTTCGCGCGGTGCTTGGTGCGCGTGAACACGAGCGCGTCGCGGATGTCGCCCTCGAGCAGTTTCACGAGCAGCGCCGCCTTGAGCGCCTGCGGGACCGGGTACACCGCCTGCGTGATGCCGGCGGCCGGCGCCGACGGCCGCTCGACATCGATCGCCATCGGATTGCGCAACATCTCCCGCGCCAGGGCTGCGATGGGCGGCGGCATCGTGGCGCTGAAGAACAGCGTCTGCCGTTTGGTCGGCAGGTGCCGGAGGATGCGGCGGATGTCGGGGAGGAAGCCCATGTCGAGCATCCGATCCGCTTCGTCCAGTACGAGGTACTCGAGCGCCGGGACCTTCGCGTACGGCGCGCGGAAGTGATCCAGCAGCCGTCCGGGTGTGCCGACGATGACGTCGACGCCGCTCCGAAATGCGTGCTCCTGCGGGCCCATCCCCACGCCGCCGAACACGGCGGCCGCCGTGAGCGGCGTGTGGACCGCGAGGTCGTTGAAATCGCCAAGAATTTGCGCGGCCAGCTCGCGCGTGGGCGTGAGCACCAGCGCGCGTGTGGCCCCGCGCGGCCGGTCGAGCAGCTTGTGCAGGATCGGCAGCAGGAACGCGGCAGTCTTGCCGCTGCCGGTGACCGCCGAGGCGAGCAGATCGCGGCCCTCGAGGGCCGGCGGAATCGCTTCGGCCTGTATGGCCGTTGGGCGCCGAAAGCCGAGGTCTTTGAGGCCGAGCAGGAGAGTCGGGTGGAGCTTCAAATCGGTAAAAGGCATATGCGAGAGATGACTGGCAACGAGGGTGGACGACGGACGGCTCAGGGCTCATGACTCACGCTCTGAGACTCTGCAAAGATAGCATGGTTGTGTATATTGTCCGGAGTCGTCCTTCCCGCCTTCAGGCGGACGCCTTATTCAAAGGAGTACTGAGCATGCACGCAGTGTCGATTCGATTGGCGCGTTTCGCAATCGTGGTGGCCGTTGTCAGCGCGGCGGTGTCGGCGGGTGCCCAGGCTCCGGCTGCCCCGGCCGGTCAGCGCGGCGCCGCTCCGGCGGCACCGGACTTCAGCCAGGTTCAAATCGTCGCGACGAAAGTGACCGACAGTTTCTATACGCTTGCCGGGCAGGGCGGCACGATTGGCGTGCTCGTCGGACCGGACGGCGTGTTCATGGTCGATTCGCAGTTTGCGCCGCTCACCGACAAGATCGTCGCGACGATCAAGCAGATCACGGACCGGCCGATTCGCTTCGTGGTCAACACCCACGTCCACGGCGACCACACGGGCGGCAACGAGAATCTCGGCAAGATGGGCGTGACGATTTTTTCACGGGATCAGTTGCGCGGACGGTTGATGCGGCCCAACCCCGGCGCCAACGGCGCGCCCGGCGTGCCAGCACCCGCGCCGGCGCTGCCGGTCGTCACGTATGACGCACCGGTCGCGATTCACATGAATGGGGAGACCGTGCGGCTGATTCCGATCCCCGCGGCGCACACCGATGGCGACACGCTCGTCCACTTTGCGAGAGCGGATGTGATCATGGCCGGCGACTTCTACCGCTCGACGGGGTATCCGAACATCGACCGGAACAATGGCGGCTCGCTCAAGGGCATGATCGCTGGTCTCACCGCCGTCGTGCAGCTCGCCAGTCCGACCACGAAGATCGTTCCAGGGCACGGCCCCACGGTGGACAGGATCGCCGTCGCCATGCATCGCGAGCTGATCTTCGCGCTGCGCGACAAGGTGGAGGCGCTCGTCAGGATGGGGAAGACGCAGGAAGAGGTCGTGGCCGCCAAGCTCACCAACGAGTTCGACGGCAAGATCACCGGCGCCACGCCGGCGACGGCGGATCGGTTTGTCGGGCAGTTGTACCTTGAGCTGAAGTAGTGTACGCCTTGAGGCGGACCCGAGGGCGGGCTATTTCTTCGGCGGTGCGGCGGTCGGCGTCCGGAATTCAGTGATCTTGCCGTATTTCGTTTCGACCGCCGCGCGGATCTCCTGGACGGGCTTACCCGCGGCGTGCATGTTCATCGCCAGTTCGCCGACCGCCAGGCACATCGGGCAGACGATGCCGTGGTCCTGCCACGCCGTCACATCACCGTTAGGCGCGCGTGTCTTGACGAAGCAGCTCGCGTTCGAGGTATGGCCCATCATCTCGCAGCTGCAGAAGCACGGCATGTAGCTCAGCACTTCGGGATGCTCGGCGGCGAACTTGTACGTCGCCCGGACGATGTCGTGTGGCCGCGGCAGCTGGTTCGGCGGCAGGGTGAGCGGTGGTTGCTTGACCTGCGCGACCACCACGACCAGGCCGACGCTCGCCGCCATCAGGAGGAGGGCCGAGCCACCAGCCACCAGCCACCGGCCACCAGTGTGTTTCATGACGGCCATTCTACCGCAGGGGCCGCTCTGCCGTTGCCATCCGGCCGCCGCTAGGCTACATTCGCCCGATGATTGCCCTCACCGTGAACGGCACGCCACAGAACGTCGACGTCGCCGCGGACATGCCCCTGTTGTGGGTGATCCGCGACGTCATCGGCCTGACGGGGACGAAGTTCGGCTGCGGCATCGGCCAATGCGGCGCTTGCACTGTGCATCTGGACGGTCGCACCGTTCGCTCGTGCCAGACCGCTGCCTCGGCGGCCGCGGGCAAGCAGGTGACGACGATTGAGGGCTTGTCGCCGACGTCGAGCCACAAGCTGCAGCAGGCCTGGGTGGCCGAGCAGGTGCCGCAGTGCGGCTACTGCCAGTCCGGCCAGCTGATGTCCGCGGCGGCGCTGCTGGCCAGGATCGCCAAGCCAACCGACGCAGACATCGATCAAGCGATGTCCGGCAATATCTGCCGGTGCGGGACGTATCAGCGGATCCGCCGCGCCGTTCACCGCGCGGCGCAGGCGTGAGGTAGCGCCTGCGGCCACGCGAGCCCGAGGCCAAGTGAAGCCAAGGGCGAGCGTCAGCGTAAGTTCGCGCTGGGGGTGGGGCCCCAGCGCCCAGTGAATGAAATGAATGTGAGATCGACGATGGTACCGAACAGACGCACGTTTCTGAAAGTGACCACCGCGGCCGGCGGCGGCCTGGTCCTCGGCGCGTACCTGCCGGCGCTCGTGGACTCCGCGGACGCCGCGCAGCGGGCAGCCGCACGGGGTGTGTTCGAGCCGAACATCTGGGTGCGGATCGACGCCGACGACAGCGTCCGCATCATGCTCACGCAGCTCGAGATGGGGCAGGGCGTGATGACCGCGATGCCGCTACTCGTCGCCGAAGAGCTGGACGCCGACTGGAAGAAGGTGCGCACCGAATGGGTTGGCGCCGATCGGCGGTACGGCAACCCGGGATTGGGCGGGACCCAGATCACCGCGGGCAGCAGCAGTGTGCGCGGCTACTGGAAGCCGCTGCGCGAGGCTGGCGCGGCCGCTCGGTCGATGCTCGTCACGGCAGCGGCGCAGACGTGGGGCGTCGCGGCCACCAGCTGCTCGACGGCCAACGGCGAAGTCATTCACGCGGCGACCAACCGGCGGCTTCGCTACGGGGCGCTCGTCGACAAGGCAGCGGTGCTTCCCGTTCCCAGGCAGGTCTCGCTCAAAGCGACCAAGGACTTCAAGCTGCTCGGCAGGACGACGGCGCGCTTCGATATTCCCGAGAAGGTCAACGGCAGCGCTGTGTTCGGCATTGACGTCAAACGTCCCGGGCTGCTCGTGGCGCGCGTCGTCCGGTGTCCGGTATTTGGCGGCACGGTGGCGAGCTTCAATGCCGACAAGGCGAAGGCGGTGGCGGGCGTCCGCCACGTCGTGCCGGTCAGCGCCGGCGTGGCCGTCGTGGCCGACCACTACTGGGCCGCCACGCGCGGCGCGCAGGCCCTCGAGGTCACGTGGAAGGAAGGGGCGCTCGCCAAACTGACGAGCGCCGAGATCAGCAGGCAAATGGCGTCGCTCGCCGCCAAGCCTGGCGCCGTCGCGCGCAACGACGGCAACGTCGCCACTTCTCTCGCGAGCGGCGCGCGCACCATCGAGCGTGTCTTCGAGGTGCCGTTCCTCGCGCACGCGTGCATGGAGCCGATGAACTGCACGGCCGATGTTCGGGCCGACGGATGCGATGTCTGGGTGCCCACGCAATCACAGACCGCTTCCCAACAGGCCGCGATGGCCGCGACAGGCCTGCCCGAAGCCAAGGTCAGGGTTCACACGACGTATCTGGGCGGTGGCTTCGGCCGGCGCGGCGAAGCCGACTACGTCACCGACGCGGTCGAGGCGTCAAAGGCGGTCGGCAGGCCGGTCAAAGTGGTCTGGACGCGCGAGGACGACATCCAGCACGACTACTACCGCCCGGCCACGTACGTCCGGATGTGGGGCGCGGTTGACGCGTCGGGCAGGATCGTCGCCTGGCAGCAGCGGATCGTTCAGCAGTCTCTCCTCAAACGCATCGGTCCGCCTCCACCGAATGCGAATGGCGTGGACTTCATTTCGGTGGACGGCGCGGCCACCCTGCCGTACGCGATCCCGAATCTTCGCGTGGAGTATACGGAGTTCGATCCGGGCATCCCCTACGGTTTCTGGCGGTCGGTTGGGAACTCAGTCAACGGCTACGTGACGGAGGCCTTCTTCGACGAGCTGGCAGCCGCGGCGGGGAAGGATCCGTTCGAACTGCGGCGGCAGTTGCTCGCGGCCAAGCCGCGCCACAAGGCGGTGCTGGAAAAGGCCGCTCAGATGGCCGGCTGGGGCACGCCGCTGCCGCAGGGACGCTTTCGCGGCATCGCCGTGCACGAGGCGTTCGGGAGCATCGTCGGCACCGTCAACGAGATCTCGGTCGCCGTGGATGGCACCGTGCGCGTGCACAAGGTCGCGTGCGCGGTCGACTGCGGCTGGACCATCAATCCCGACACCATCGTGGCCCAGATGGAAGGCGGCATCGTCTACGGGCTGACGGCGGCGCTCAAGGGCGAGATCACCATCCTGAACGGCCGGGTCGTGCAGCGCAACTTCAACGACTATCCGATGATGCGGCAGAGCGAGATGCCGGTGATTGACGTCGCCATCATCCCGAGCGGCGAGGCGCCCGGTGGCATCGGTGAGCCTGGCACGGCGGTCATCGCCGGCTCGCTGGTCAATGCGATCTTCGCCGCGACCGGCAAGCGGATCTATCGGTTGCCGGTCCGGCCCGCCGACTTGCGACGAGCGTAGCGGTCCGCCTGAAGGCGGACCCCACGCACGAGGACAGAGCTGGTCGCGTCATTAAGAATGTGCGATCGTACGTGGGGTCCGGCTTCAGCCGGACCTGGCCGACCTGGAGGTTTCTCTCATGCGACGTCTGATGTTGGTCGTGGCCACCGTCGTCCTCCTTGCGCCGGCCCAGGCGCAGCAACAAACTGCCACCGACATCCTCGCCCGGATCCGCCAGGAGGCAGCCGCCGGTTCGCAGATCCTGCGGACCGTTCACTACTTGAGCGACGTCTACGGTCCGCGCCTCACCGGCTCGCCGAACCTCAAGGCAGCGGGGGAGTGGTCGATCAAGCAGATGACGGACTGGGGTCTCGTCAACGCACACCTCGAGCCGTGGGAGTTCGGGCATCCCGGCTGGACCAACGAGAAGTTCTCCGCGCACATCGTCTCACCGGTGAAAGACTCGCTCGTCGGCGAGGTGCTGGCGTGGACCTCAGGGACCGACGGCACGGTCGTCGCCCAGGCCGTGTCGGTGATCCCGCCGGAGCGGCCGACGGCGAACGAGCTGACCGCATTCCTCGACAGCCTGCGGGAGAAGGTTCGAGGCGCGATCGTCCTCGTCGGCAAACCGGTCGTCGTGCCGGTGAGCCTCACGACGCCGGCGGCACGCGAAGACGAGGACGGACTTCGGAGGCGCTACGATCCGAATGCCACTCTGGCCGGGCGCGGCCGCGGCGGATTCGGCAACGGCCAGCCCCCCGCACCCTCCACGCTGACGGCCGCGCAGGTCAACGATCGCATCAACCTGTTCCTCGTCGCGAGCGGCGCCAGGGTCCGCCTGAACGACGCGGGCCTCGAGCATGGAGTGATCACCGCCTTCAACAACACGTCGTACGATCTGACGCAGCGGTTGCCGACCGTCATGCTGCGGAACGAGGACTACGGCCGCATCTGGCGAATCCTGGCGGACGGAACGGCCGTCGAGCTCGAAGTGACCATCGTCAATCGGATGCATCCGGACGGGCGCACGATGTACAACGCGATCGCCGAGATTCCAGGGTCGGACAAGCGAGACGAGGTCGTCATGATGGGCGGCCACCTCGATTCGTGGCATGCGGCAACCGGGGCGACCGACAACGCCGTGGGGTGCGCGATCATGATGGAGGCGGCGCGCATTCTGAAGGTGCTTGGCGTGGCGCCGCGGCGCACGATTCGCGTCGCGCTCTGGAGCGGCGAGGAGCAAGGCCTGCTCGGCTCGCGCGCGTACGTGGCCGAGCATTTTGGAACCTTCGAGAACCAGAAGCCCGACTATGCCAAGCTCGTTGCCTATCTCAACGTGGACGAGGGCACGGGACGGCTGCGCGGCGCCCGCGTGTTCGGTCCGCCGGCCGCGGCCAACGTCGTGCGCCAGCTGTTTGCGCCGCTGCGCGACCTCGGCGTGGTCGGAGCGATCGCGACAAGGGGCCGGAACCTCGGTGGCTCCGATGGCACGGTCTTCAGCAGCGCGGGCCTCTCGAACATCTGGTTCGACCAGGATCCCATCCAGTACGACTCCCACACACACCACACGAACCTCGACACCTACGAGCGCATCCTCGAGGCCGACGTCCAGCAGGCCGCCATCGTCGTCGCGATGACGGCCTACGAGCTCGCCATGCGCGACGAGATGCTCCCGCGCTTCGCCGCCGGCGATATCCCCGCGGCTCCCGGTCGCGGGAACTAGGGACTACCTTTGAGATATTCGATATCGAATCGTCACGTTGGCAACGACTTCGAGCTCGCCGGGTGAGACAGGCGTAGGTGCGGCCGCGGCTTGGGCAAAGACACGTCCCTGCAGCGGCATGTCGAACCTCGGCGATCCTGATCCGCCTTCCGATACTTCAAGTACCTCGCCCAGGTTCACACGAAGAGTCTGCGCCATCACATCAGCTTTGCTGCGAGCTTCATTCACGGCCTGTTTAAGGGCTTCCTGCCGGGATGGGAGGTCATTCCTCAAGCCGAACTGCACACCCTCGAGCTGATTTGCTCCTGCTTTCAAACCGGCATCAATCACCGGGCCAACGAGCGCAAGATTCTGCAGCCGAACGGTGACGGTGTTGGATGCATCGTAGGCCACGATGCGCGGCGCGTCGCGCGACTCTGGACTGCGCGGCGCGTACACCGGCGAAAGGACCAGACGTGCGGTCTGAACGTGCTCCGGCAACACGCTCAGCTTTCGAATCTCATTGAGAATCTGCTGTGCGACAGCATTCACCTGATCCTGGGCGGCTTGCGCCGCCGGAGCCTGGCGGACGATCCCAAGTCTCACGGTTGCCTCGTCCGGGGTTGCCAGAATCCGGCCATTTCCGGTCACGACCAGCACGGACGGCTGTCCCGGAACAGCAGGACTCTGAGCGAAGGCGGCCGTTGACAACGCGAGTGCCAGCGCAATGGCAGACAGGATTCTTTTCAATGAGGCCCCCTGACGTGAGACTCCAAGTGTAGACGTAATCGCTTCGCCTAGAACGAAATCGTGCCGCCGAAGTGCACGCGGGTCGTGGCGCCGAGACCGTGTGCGACGGCAAGATTCAGCCGAACGAATGCGGCGCTGAACCACACGCTCCCGCCGTAGCTTCGACGCCACTTCTGATCCGCGAGCCGTTCGCCCTTGTTGTACACGGTCCCGAGGTCGTGAAAGGCGCTGACGCCAAACTGTCCGAAGTTGAGCGGCGAGGTGAGCGGAATGATGAGCTCGGCGGAGCCGGCGGCGAGCGTATCGCCGATCGCCGTCCCGGCGTGAAACCCCCGGAGATTCGACATGCCGCCCAGCATGGGCTTGAGATAGAGCGGCAGTGGCGTATCCGAGTCCTGGCGGAGCGCGCGCACCGCCAACACGTTCTGCCGGAAGACGCCCACGTAGCCGCGTGCGTCGAGCGTGGACCGATTGGCACTGCCGCCGGAGAGGCCGAGGCGATCCCACGCGGCGCGCACGTAGACGGCATTGCGCGGCAGCACGGGATCGGGCCGCGTATCGAGCCGGATGTCAGCGCCCGCCTGGGTGAACGACTCGTCGACGCCGAGGAACGAGACGTTCTGCCATCCAACCGTGGCGCCGACGCGGACGGCCGACAGCACATCGCGCTCGCCCCGCAGTTGCACGCCACGGCGGTCGTCATCGGCGTTGAAGAAGGGGTTCGTCCGTCGTGAGATCGATCCGCTCACGAGCACACGGCTGATTCGTTCGTCTCCAAACGTCTTGTCCAGATCGATCGCCGCTTTCTTTTCCCCACCCCACGTCGCGGGAAACGACAAGCGGCTCTTGGCGCCGACGGGATTCAGCCGGGCGAAGCGCGCCCCGTACGTGAAGCCATAGCCGTCTTCCGACGACAGGATCGGCGCGAAAAGGAGATTGGGCCCACGGCGGCGGACGACGCGCGTCGGGTTGTCGGGGTCGCCCGTGAACTCGATCTTCACTGGACCTTCGTTGACGATGATGACGAGGACGATCTGGGACGGGTCGGCAATCGATGCAAAGCGCTTGCGGACCTCGACGCTCTCGAAGCGGTTGCTCGCGCGCAGGCGGGCCGTGACCTCGTCGACCAGCGTGGCGCCGACCGGGGCGCCGACCTCGACCCCGGCGATGCGGCGGACTTCCGCATCGGTGGCGGCGACGTTGCCCTGGACCTGAATGGCGGTGAGGACCTCACGGTCCGCCTGAAGGCGGACCCCACGTACGAGGGGGAGCGTGTCCGTCGTGGGGTCCGCCTTCAGGCGGAC
>JBAUGX010000129.1:0-25483 GCA_049679965.1 Vicinamibacterales bacterium | reverse complement strand
ATCCCCCGCTCGAAGGCAGGTCACCCACGTGTTACTCACCCGTTTGCCACTCTACTGATCCCTTGCGGGACTTTCGCGTTCGACTTGCATGTGTTAGGCACGCCGCCAGCGTTGATTCTGAGCCAGGATCAAACTCTCATGTTAAATTCGCTGTCTCGCCGTAGCGCCGTGAGGCGCGTAGGCGGAACAACTCATTAACGCGAGGCCGATTTATTGGCTCTGCGTTGTTTCAATCCGTTCGTTTATAAGGTGGTTCATCGCCAGTCGCCTTCGCACGGACTGACAACTCCAGTCGACCGATTCCGCGACGCCACCCGCTGACACTCATTGTCCCGACTCCGTCCGCCTCCGCATCTTGCGATGCTTCAACGCGACGTCGTCGCGACGGGTTTGTGTGTGCTTGCACGCACTATCTAGTTTTCAAAGAACCGACGGTTCGGAAATGACGCCGAACCCTGGGGACACGCCCTGAGCGCTGACCAGACGTCCCTTGCCACGCGAAACGTGTTTTGGGGAACCTTGGAAGGTTACTAGGCGATCTCCATTCTGTCAATACCTGTTTTGAGAAAAATGCACTCGGCCTGCCGCCAGAACTCCAAACGATGGGTCGCCCCCCGGCGACGCGCCTACGTCAGCCGCACCAGGTGGTTCTGCTTCTGACCCTTCCGCAGCACGAATAGCCGCCCATCGATAGCCTGATCCCGCGTGAGCCGGGCTTGGGGGTCAGAAATCCGGCGATCATTCACGTATACGCCGCCCGATTGGACGAGGCGACGCGCTTCGCTTTTCGACGGCGCCAGCTGGATGCGCGCAAGCAGGTCAACTAGGGCCGTGCCCTTGCCGTCGAAGTCAGCGGCTGGGAGCGCCGTTGACGGCACATCTTCGAGCACAGCGAGCACATCATCGGCGACCTTCGCTCCATCTCCTGCCTTGGTGAACAACGCGGTGGTCGCATGCTCCGCACGCGAAACATGATCTTTGCCATGCACGAGCTCGGTCACCTCACGGGCAAGCACGCGCTGCGCCTCGCGTTTTTCTGGCGCCGTCTTGGCCGCCGCCCCAAGAGAGTCGATCGTCGTGCGATCAAGAAACGTGAAGTACTTGAGATACGCCACGACATCGCGGTCGTCGGTGTTCAGCCAGAACTGGTAGAACTTGAAAGGCGAGGTTCGCGCCGGGTCGAGCCAGATCGTGCCGGCCTCGGTCTTGCCGAACTTGGTGCCGGCCGCGGTCTTCATCAGTGGCCAGACCAGCCCATGCGCCTTCTTCGCGCGCAGCTTGCGGATCAGATCGATGCCCGCCGTGATGTTGCCCCACTGATCGGTGCCGCCCATCTGGAGGACACACCCAAACCGGTCGAAGAGCTGCAGAAAATCGTACGCCTGCAGGACCAGATAGCTGAACTCCGTATAGGAGATGCCCTCCTCGCTGTCGAGGCGGCGGCTCACCGATTCCTTCTGCAGCATGGAGCTGACGGTGAAATGCTTGCCGACGTCGCGCAAAAACGATACGAGATCGATGGTGCCGAGCCAGTCCGCGTTGTTCACGATGCGAGCGGCGTTGTTCGCCGCGCCAAAGTCGAGAAACCGCTCCAGCTGCTGCCGCACGCCGGCGACATTCTCCGTGATGCGATCGGCGGACAGCAGAACCCGTTCGAGCGACTTCCCGCTGGGATCGCCAATCATCCCCGTGCCTCCGCCGACGATCGCGATGGGCACGTGCCCGAACCGCTGCAGGCGCGCAAGCCCCATGACCGTGAGCAGCGAACCGACGTGAAGGCTCGACGCGGTTGGATCGAAGCCGATGTACGCGGTGACGCGCTGGGTCGCGAGCAGCTCCTTGACGCCCTCGGTCGACTCGGACACCATCCCGCGCCACGTCAGATCTTCGAAAAGATTCGCCATCCCAGCAACGGGTTACTATATCAGTCGCGTCCGCCTGGAGGCGGATACGACGTACGCCTTATGGACATCAGTCGGCGCGCGGTGCTCAAGGGACTCGTCGCGACCGGTTTGGGCGCGGCCGCCGGGACAGGAGCCTACGGCTTCCTCTACGGCCGTCATGCCCTGGTGGTCACACGGGAGACGCTCCGCACTGCGGGCCTGCCTTCCGCGCTGGCGGGATTACGCATCGGCCTGCTGACCGACCTCCATCGCAGCGGCTTTGTATCCCACGACGCCATCGCGAGCGCCGTGGCCCTGTTGATGGCCGAGCATCCGGATCTCATCGTCCTCGGCGGAGACTACGTCACGTTCAGCGACCGGCAGTACATCGGCCCTTCAGCCGAGGCGCTGGCCCCGCTCAGCGCGCCGCATGGCGTCTTTGGCATCCTCGGCAATCACGACGACGAGCACAACATGCCGGCCGCGCTCGTCAAGAATGGCGTTGAGATGCTCAAGGACGCGCGCACGCGCGTGACGATTGGCGGCGACGCGATCGATCTCGTCGGGATCCGCTTCTGGACCAAACGCCTCGCGGACATCGGTGCGCTCACGAGAGACGCCAAAGGCCCCGTCATCCTGCTCGCGCACGATCCGCGACGGCTGAGCGAGGCCGCCACGCTCAATGTTCCGATCGTGCTCTCGGGCCATACCCATGGCGGCCAGGTGGTGGTGCCCGGCCTGGGCGCCGTCGCGGCCAGGAAGTTTCCGATCGTCGCCGGCGTCGGTCGCCAAGGCCCGTCAACGGTGTTCGTCAGCCGGGGCGTCGGGACGGTATACGCGCCGGTTCGCATCAATTGCCCGCCTGAGGTCGCCGTGCTGACGTTGCAGCCGGCGGACGCCTGAGCGCGGAGGGTGGATGTCCTGAACAAGAATTCAGAAACTCTCCGGTTGACCGATCATGCCTTGTGAGTAGATTCTGTATGCGTCGTCGAACCTGGTTTTCATAAGGGGTTGAGAAATGCGAATTGGCAGACGATTTGTCGCCGCCGCCGGAGTGCTCTGGCTCGGCGCGTTGGCGTCGCAGTGCTCGTCCCCTCCAACCCAGCCCCCAGGCGTCCAACTCATCGGTGGCGACAACAACATGAAGCCCATCTTCTCGGTCAAAGAGTTGATGGCGGGCATGATTGATCCGATCTCCGACAACATCTTCGACGCCGTCCACTGGGACATTACGGCGAAGGGGACCGTGTACACCCGGCCGCAGACCGACGCTGACTGGGAGAAGGTGAGAATCGGCGCCGTGTCGCTGGCGGAAGGGATTTACCTCCTCAAGGTGCCGCGGCGGTGGACGCCGCCAGGGGACGTGAACAACAGCACGGGCCCCAATCCACCGGAGTTGTCGCCCACTCAGATCCAGGCCCTCGTCGACAAGGATCCGGTGCTGTGGCATGCGAAGATCGAAGCCCTCCGAAACGTCGCGCTCGAGGTCCTCGAGATCGTGAAGAACAAGGATGTCGACGAGCTTTTCGCCGCCGGTGAGGATCTCGACAAGGCGTGCGAAAGCTGCCACCTGGAGTACTGGTACCCCGGCGACAGGAAACTCGTCGACGAGGATGCAAGGCAGAAGGCCAGGTTCGAGAGGGACGAGAAGAAGAAATAGCCCGAGCTGAGGGATAGAACATCACCTGTTCGAGGGCGGGCGCCGGCGCCCGCTCTCACCTCGCGCGGCGGACGAATCGGCGGCCTTCGACCACCCAACCACCAGCCAGTACCACGCCAATCGCCTCGGGATAGATGCGATGCTCTTCCACGAGGATGCGGGCCGACAGCGTCTCGACGGTGTCGGCCTCGAGTACGGGAACGGCTGCCTGCGCTACGATCGCGCCGGCGTCGAGCTCGGCATTGACCAGATGCACGGTGACGCCGCTGACACGGACGCCGTGCTCGATCGCCTGGCGCTGCGCGTTGAGACCGGGAAACGCCGGCAGCAGGGACGGATGGATATTGAGAATCCGGTCGGGGAAGGCGTCGAGCAGCGGCCGCCCGATGAGCCGCATGAATCCTGCCAGGCACACCAGACCCACCTCGCGCGACCGGAGCGCGTCGGCGATCGCCCGATCGTAGGCGTCGCGGTCGGCATGATCTTTCGGGTTGAGAAACAGCGGTTCGATGCCCGCCTCACGCGCCCGAAGGAGGCCGGGGGCCTCGGATCGATTCGAGACCACAACCGCGACGGTCGCATCGAGCCGGCCGGCCGCCGTCGCGTCAATGATCGATTGGAGGTTCGACCCGCGGCCGGAGATGAGTACACCCAGACGGCGATTCACGGTTTGTCGATGTAGCGAACTGTCTGGTCACCGGAGACGACGAAGCCGAGACGGACGGCGTTGGCCTCGCCGGTCCGCGCGAGCGTATTGATCACGCGATCCGCGTCGTGGGCGCGGCATGCGAGAACCATCCCCACGCCCATGTTGAAGGTCCGAAGCATCTCGTCGCGGGCAATCGAGCCGTGACGCTGTATGAGCTGGAAGAGGGGCGGAACCGGCCAGGCGCGCAGATCGATCTCCGCTGCGCTTCCCTCCGGCAGGATCCGGGGCAGATTGTCGGTAATGCCGCCGCCCGTGATGTGCGCCAGACCTTTCAGGTAGCCGCGCTCGAGCAGCGGCCGCACCACTGGCAGGTACGATCGGTGAGGCCCGAGCAGCGCGTCGGCCAGGGTCGTGCCCAACTCACGAACCACGGTGTCCGGCTCGAGCCCGGCCACCTCGAACAGTACGCGCCGGGCGAGCGAGTAGCCATTGGTGTGGAGCCCCGCCGAGGGCAGGCCGATCAGCACGTCGCCGGGCAGGATCGTCCGCCCGTCGACGATCTTCGCCTGCTCGACGACGCCGACAATGAAGCCCGCGAGATCGTACTCGCCGTCGGCGTAGAACTCGGGCATCTCGGCCGTTTCGCCACCGAGGAGCGCACACCCGTTCTCCAGGCAACCGCGGGCGACGCCGGCGACCACCTGCTCGGCCACCGCCGGCGACAGGCGGCCTGTCGCGAAGTAATCCAGGAAGAACAAGGGCTCGGCGCCCTGCACCAGAATATCGTTGACGCAGTGGTTGACCAGGTCGGCGCCAACCGTGTCGTGCCGGCCGGTCATGAACGCGAGTTTCAGCTTCGTCCCGACGCCGTCGGCGCTCGATACCAACACGGGATCCTGAAACCGGTCGCGATCGAGACGAAAGAGGCCGCCGAAGGACCCGATGTCGGAGAGCACGCCCGGTGTGAACGTGGCGCGGGCCAGCGACTTGATCCGCCGGACGGTCTCATTGCCCGCATCGATATCGACGCCAGACTGGCGGTAATCCATCAGCGTGCGTGTGCGGCGCTACCCGGCAACGGGCTCGGTCTTGTCGAGTTTCAAGGCGAGCTGCAGGTAGCTCGCTTGATCGCGCGGGAACTCGACCGGGTAGTGACCGGTGTAACAGGACGTGCAGTAGGAACTGCGTCGCGGGCCGACGGCCGACAGCATCCCCTCGAGACTCAGATAGCCGAGACTGTCCGCCTCGATGTATTTCTGAATCTCTTCGAGCGTGTGGGTGGCGCCGATGAGCTCGGATCGTTGCGGCGTGTCGACACCGTAGAAGCACGGTGAAATCGTCGGCGGGCAACTGATCCGCATGTGCACTTCACGCGCGCCTGCGGCGCGCACGATCTTGACGATCTTCCGGCTCGTCGTGCCGCGCACGATCGAGTCATCGACGAGCACGACGCGCCGGCCCTCGAGAATGCTCTTGACGGGATTGAGCTTCACGCGCACGCCAAAATGCCGGATCGACTGGCGCGGCTCGATGAAGGTACGCCCGACGTAATGATTGCGGATGAGCCCCATCCGGAGCGGGATGCCGGAGGCATCCGAAAAGCCGACCGCTGCGCACACACCGGAGTCTGGAACGGGCACGATGACATCCGCGTCGACGGGCTGCTCGCGGGCCAGCAGCCGCCCCAGCTCGGTCCGGACTTCATTCACGCTCTGTCCAAACACCTGGCTGTCCGGCCTGGCGAAATAGACGTGCTCGAAGACGCAGTGTGCGAGCGGCGCGGGCCCAAACGGCTTGATCGACTTCTCACCGGCGGGTCCGGCGATAAACACCTCGCCGGGCTCGATGTCGCGCTCGTAGGTCGCACCAATCAAATCGAGCGCGCAGGTCTCCGAACACACGACCGGCGCGCTGCCCAGACGGCCGAGCGCCAGCGGACGGAAGCCGTGCGGATCGCGAACGGCAATCAGCTTGTCCTTCGTCATCATGGTGAGCGAAAACGCCCCGCGCACCTGCAAGAGCGCCTCGATGATCGCGCCCTCGGCCGTGGGCGCCTTCGATCGCGCATAGAGATGGAGGATGACTTCGGAATCGGTCGTCGTCTGGAAGATGGCCCCCTCGCGAACCATCTGGTCCTTGAGTTCGGTGGCGTTGACAAGGTTGCCGTTGTGGCAGATGGCGATCTCGCCGTGCGTGCAGTCAATCACGAGCGGGCCGGCGTTGCCGAGCCGACTGCCGCCGGCCGTCGAGTACCGCACGTGGCCGACGGCCATCGGTCCGACAAGGCTGCCGAGCGACACTTCGTCGAACGCATCGGCGACGTACCCCATGGCGCGCGATACGTGGACCTGACGGCCATCCGAGGAGGCAATGCCCGCGCTCTCCTGACCGCGGTGTTGAAGGGCGTAGAGACCGAGGTACGCCATGTTGGCCGCTTCGGGGTGGCCGAAGATGCCAAAGACGCCGCACTCCTCGTGAAGTTTGTCGAACATTTGTTTATCTGCGCTGGGGCCCCACCCCCAGCGCCTGCCACGGCTCGCTCAATTCGATCGCCGCGATGGTTAGCAACGACTGTCCACTCAGTCAGCGCCTATGCCACGCGTCTAACGAAATACCTCTCGATCGCAGTTGACCACACGCGCTCGGCTTCGGCGAGCGATATGTCGATGACGACGGTCCCGCCGGTCGCGATGCGCAACCGATCTCCTCCGGTCCTGCCAATCACCCGCGCTGGCACACCGGCCGCGGCGGCCTGCTTCAGCACGAGGGTCACCGCGTCGACGGCCACCGAGACGACGATGCGGGATGCTGATTCGCCGAAGAGCGCCGCTGCCACGTTCAGCTGCGGATCGCGGCCCACCTTCACCGGTTCAACGGACAGCTCGGCCCCGATGCCTCCCGTATCGAACGAGCATTCAGCGACGGTCACTGCCAGTCCACCCTCCGAGCAGTCGCTTGCCGACCGGATCAGGCGCTCCCCGGCCAATGCGACGGCCAGCGCCTGAAGCGCGCGCTCGCGATTGAGATCGAGCGCGGGCGGCGAGCCGCGGACCAGATCGTATACGAGTTTGAGGTATTCGCTCCCGCCGAACTCGCCCAGGCCTTCGCCAAGCAGCACGATGACGTCGCCCGGCGCGCGGAACCGGCTGCCGACCACGCGATCGGCGTGCTCGAGCAGCCCGACCACGCCGATGACGATGGTCGGATAGATCGCCGTGCCGTCGGTTTCGTTATACAGACTGACATTCCCGCCGGTGATCGGCACGCCAAGCGCGCGGCAGGCGGCGCCCATGCCCTCGACGGCCTTCGCGAGCTGCCACATGATCGGCGGCCGCTCGGGATTGCCGAAGTTCAGGCAGTTGGTCGCACCGAGCGGTCGCGCGCCCGTACACGCGACATTCCGCGCCGACTCGGCGACGGCGAGCATCGCGCCGCGGTACGGATCGAGATAGCTGTAGCGGCCGTTGCCGTCGACCGACATCGCCAGCGCGCGATCGGTGCCCTTGATGCGCACGACGCCCGCGCCCATGCCCGGCAGATTGATCGTGTTGGTCCGCACCATGTGGTCGTACTGGCGGTACGCCCAGCGTTTGCTGGCAATCGTCGGCGATCCGAGCAGCGTCAGCAGCGCGGCATCCGCCTTCGGCGAGGGTCCCAACGCGTCGAGGTCGAGGTGCTGTACGTCAGACAGGTAATCGGGCTGCGTCATGGGACGCCGATACAGGGGCGCCTGGTCGGTCAGCGCGCCGGCCGGAACCTCGGCGACAACCTGGCCGCGCTCTCTCACGCGCAGCATGCCATCCGACGTCACCCGCCCGATGGCGACGGCGTGCAGATCCCACTTCTCGAAGACCCGCTCGACTTCCGCTTCACGCCCGCGCTTGACGACCATCAGCATGCGTTCCTGCGACTCGGAGAGCATGATCTCGTACGGCGTCATCCCGCTCTCCCGCTGAGGAACCAGAGACAGGTCGATCTCGATGCCGGCACCCCCGCGCGATCCCATTTCCGACGTCGAGCACGTCAGCCCGGCCGCGCCCATGTCCTGGATGCCGACGAGCGCGTCGGTCTGCATCACCTCGAGGCAGGCTTCGAGCAGCAGCTTCTCCATGAATGGATCGCCGACCTGCACGGCGGGCCGCCGTTCCTCCAGCCGATCATCGAACTCGGCCGACGCCATCGTCGCGCCGTGGATGCCGTCACGGCCCGTCTTCGCGCCGACGTAGTACACGGCGTTGCCGACCCCGGAGGCGACACCTTTGATAATGTCGGACGCCTTGGCGACGCCCAGGCAGAACACGTTGACGAGCGGATTGCCCGCGTACGCCGGATCGAAGGTGATCTCGCCGCCCACCGTGGGAATACCCATGCTGTTGCCATAGCCCGCAATGCCGGCCACGACGCCTTCGACGAGCCTCGGCGTGCCGGGCCGGTCGAGCGCTCCAAACCGGAGCGAGTTGAGGAGCGCAATCGGCCGCGCACCCATCGTGAAGATGTCGCGAATGATGCCGCCGACGCCGGTGGCCGCGCCCTGGTAGGGCTCGATGAAGGACGGATGGTTGTGCGACTCGATCTTGAAGACCGCAGCGAGCCCGTCGCCGATGTCGAGGGCACCGGCATTCTCGCCGGGCCCCTGCAGCACCTGGGGCCCTTCGGTCGGGAGCGTCTTCAGATGGACGCGCGAACTCTTGTAGCTGCAGTGCTCGGACCACATCACCGAGAACAGGCCGAGCTCGGTGAGGTTCGGCTCGCGGCCGAGGAACCTCAGGATGCGATCGTACTCGTCCGGCTTCAGCCCGTGACGTTCGAGAACCTGAGAATCGATCATGCCCGCGCCAGCGCTCCGGCCTTGAGCGACTCGAGGACCGATTCGAAGATGATGAGTCCGTCGGCGCTGCCAAGCGCTGACTCACACGCCCGTTCTGGATGCGGCATCAGTCCGACGACGTTACGTGCCTCATTGCAGATGCCGGCAATCGCCGCCGCCGAGCCGTTCGGATTCGCTTCGTCGCGAACCTCGCCCGCGGCGTCGGCGTATCTGAAGATGATCTGCCGGTTCGCCTCGAGCCGCGCGATGGACTCGGGCTCGGCGAAGTAGTTACCCTCGCCGTGCGCGATCGGCATCTGCAGCACCTGCCCGCGGCGGCACGCAAGGGTAAACGGCGTGTCGGTCTGCTCGACGCGGACGTGCACCTGCTGGCAGAGGAACTTCAGGCCGCGATTGCGGAGCATCGCGCCCGGCAGCAGACCCGCCTCGAGCAGCACCTGGAAGCCGTTGCAGATGCCGAGCACCGGGCCGCCCCGATCGGCAAAGGCCCGCACCTCGCGCATGATGGGCGAGAAGCGCGCCATGGCGCCCGTCCGCAGATAGTCGCCGTGCGCGAACCCTCCGGGCAAGATGACGACGTCGGCGCCCTTCAGACTTGTGTCCTTGTGCCAGACATACTCCGCCTGCTGGCCGAGGACGGCGGTCGCCGCGTGATAGGCGTCCTCGTCGCAGTTGCTGCCTGGGAAGACAATGACGGCAAATTTCATCAATTACTCCGCTCGCGTGGGGCCCCACCATTTTTCACTTTGCGCTGGGGCCCCACCCCCAGCGCCTGCCACGGCTCGCCTCATCGGCTCGCCGCGGTGGTTAGCGGCGACTATCCGCTTTAGTCAGCGGCTCAGTCCACTTCTATCCGGTAGCTTTCAATCACGGGGTTTGCCAACAGTTTGTCGGCGACTTCGGCGGCCAGGGCTCTGGCCTTCGCGGCCTCGGTCGTCGCCAGGTCGAGCTCGAAGTACTTGCCCTGCCGCACGCTCTCGACGCCGTTATAGCCGAGTGAGTGCAGCGCCTCGGCGATGGTCCGGCCCTGCGGATCGAACACCGACGGCTTGAGCGTGACGAAGACTCTTGCGCGCATTTATTTACTCGCTCGCGGGGGCCCACCCCCACTCGCCAAAAGACCTCGGCCTCGAGCGTCGACTCTCGGCCTCGGCAGAACTCTCTTCATACCGGAACGGCATGAAAAACCCGGTCGAAAATGTGGTCGATGTGTTTCAACTGATCCTCAAGATCGAATGCGCGTTCGATGTCGGCGGGCGGCAGCACGCGCGTCACGTCCGCGTCGGCCAGCAATAGCGCCTTGAAGTCGCGCTGCTCCGCAAACGACCGCATGGCGTTGCGCTGCACCCACTCGTAGGCCTGCTCGCGCGACGCGCCTCGCCGGGCGAGCTCCAGCAGCACCGTGCCCGAAAACACGACGCCGCGGGAGCGGTTGAGATTCTCGCGCATCCGGTCCGGATACACCACCATGCCGCGCACGATGCGCGTGAAGCGCCGCAGCATGTGGTCGAGAGCGATGAAGCTGTCGGGCAGGATCACGCGCTCGACCGAGGAATGCGAAATATCGCGCTCGTGCCACAGCGCGATGTTCTCGAACGCCGCCTGACAATTGCCGCGAATCAGGCGGGCCAGCCCGACGATCTGCTCGCACCCGATCGGATTGCGCTTGTGCGGCATCGCCGACGATCCCTTCTGGCCCTTGGCGAAGGGCTCCTCGACCTCGCCGATCTCGGTCTTCTGCAGCCCGCGGATCTCGAGCGCGAATTTCTCGAGCGAGGCTGCGGTGATCGCCAGCGCCGACATCAGCTCCGCGTGCCGATCGCGCTGGATGACCTGCGACGCCACGGGCGCCGGCTCGAGTCCCAACCGGCGGCAGACGTCTGCCTCGATCGACGGCGGCAGATGGGCGAAGGTGCCGACGGCGCCCGACACCATGCCGACGCTGACCGTCGTCCGCGCGCGACGGACGCGCCCGATGGCGCGCCCGATCTCCGCGTACCAGAGGGCGATCTTGAGACCGAACGTCATCGGCTCGGCGTGCACGCCGTGCGTGCGGCCGATCATCGGCGTGCGACGATGCTCGAGGGCACGGTCGCGAATGGCGGCCGAGAGCGCGTCGAGGTCGCCCAGGATGAGGTCGCAGGCCTCGCGCATCTGCAGCGCCTGCGCCGTGTCGATGACGTCTGACGATGTCAACCCGAAGTGCAGCCAGCGGGCGGACGGCCCGACGTGCTCGGCGACGGCTGTCGTGAAGGCGATCACGTCGTGCTGCGTGGTCCGCTCGATCTCGTCGATGCGGGCGATGTCGAACGCCCCGAGCGCCTCGATGTCGCGGGCGGCATCCGCCGGCACGATGCCGGCGGCGGCCATGGCGTGGGCGGCGGCCGTCTCGACGAGCAGCCACGTCTCGTAGCGACGCTGGTCGCTCCAGACGCGGCCCATTTCGGGGTGTGTGTACCGTGCGATCAAAGAAGTCTCAAGTGTGAAGTCTCAAGTCTGGGGCTTCACGCCTTCCACGCTCAATCCAGAGTCAATCGTTCAGGTGGTATCTGCAGTCCGTTCACGTTGCCCAGCACGGTGGCCGACAGCGACCCGTTCCTGAACAGGTCGACCGCCACCCGCTGCACGTCGTCCACCGTGACGCGCTCGATGCCCTGCAGCGTCTCGTCGAGCCCGAACTGGCGATCGAAGTAGATCTCCTGACGGGCCAGGTGCGACATCCGGCTCGCGGTGTTCTCGAGCCCCAGCATGAGGCTGCCCTTCAGATGATCTTTCGACCGCTGCAACTCGGGTGCGGGCACCGCCATCTGCTTCACGCCCCGCAGCTCCTCGACGACCAGATCGATCACCTGGCCGACCGCATCGTTGGCACAGCCGGCATAGATCGTAAATGAGCCGGCATCACGGTACGCGCTCAGGCCACTCGATACGGCGTATGCCAGGCCGCGCTTCTCGCGGATGTTCTGGAACAGGCGAGAGCTCATCGAGCCGCCGAGCAGCGTGTTGAGCACGTAGCTCGCATAGCGATCGTCGTGGTTCTGCGGATAGCTGCCGACGCCCACGCACAGGTGGCTCTGCTCGAGCTCCTTGGTGCGAATCAGCACCCGCGGCACCACCCGCGGCGCCAGCTCGCCCAGCGACGCATCGCTGCGCCCCAGCGAGCCCAGCTTTTCCTCGACCAGATCGCGGACGTGCCCGTGCTCCAGGTTGCCGACCGCCGACACAATCAGGTTCCGAGCGGTGTACGACTGCGTGAAGTAATCGCGCAGCACATCGACGCCAAAGGATTCGACCGTCTCGCGGGTGCCGAGAATCGGCCGGCCGAGCGGGTGGTCCTCCCAGAAGCCCTGCGTGAACAGCTCGTGGACGAGATCGTCTGGCGTGTCTTCCACCATCTTGATCTCTTCGACGACGACCTTTTTTTCGCGCTCGACATCCTCGGCGGAGAATGCCGGGTTGCGGACGATGTCGGCGAGGATGTCGATGGCGAGCGGCAGGTGCTCGTCGAGGACCTTGATGTAATAGCTGGCGTATTCCTTGGCCGTGAAGGCGTCGAGCTGGCCGCCAATCGAATCGATGGCCTGTGCAATGTCTTCGGCGCTTCGAGTCGCGGTACCCTTGAAGAGCATGTGCTCGACGAAGTGCGCGATGCCGCCGCGCTCGGCCGATTCATGCCGCGACCCGCGCGTCAGCCAGACGCCGATGCTGATGGAGCGCACCTGGGTCATGCGCTCGGTCAGCACGCGGACGCCGTTGTCGAGAACGTTTCGAACGATGGGAAGGTTCGACAAGGTCACGATCTTAGCAGGAATCCGCGTCACCAAGGGCCGGCAGGAGTAAAGTGGTTCAGGACGTGAGAGATATCGTGACAGCCCGCCCGGCGGACTCGCCCGTCGAGCTCGCGGAACTTGAACCGCCGGCGCTCGAAGACGCCCTCGAGGCGCGCGGACACCGGCGTTTTCACGCCCGCCAGATATACCAGTGGATCTACCGCCGGGGGGTCAGCGACGTGGCGGCGATGACCGACCTCTCGCGCGCGCTGCGCCAGCGTCTCGCCGAAGAGTTCACCCTGGCGACGCCGGAGATCGTCCATCGCGAGCAGTCCGTCGACGGCACCGAGAAGTTCCTGCTTCGTCTCGCCGACGGTCAACAGATCGAGTCGGTCTTCATTCCCGACACGCCGTCGATGACCTTCTGCGTCTCCACGCAGGTGGGCTGCGCGATGGCCTGCGCCTTTTGCCTGACCGGCAAGATGGGTCTCGTGCGGAATCTGACGGCCGGCGAAATCGTCGGTCAGGTGCGAGTGCTCGCGCGTGCGCTCGAGATGCGTGACAAGCGCTTCAACATCGTGCTGATGGGCATGGGCGAGCCGCTGCACAACTACGACGAGACGATGAAGGCGCTGAGAATCCTCAACGACGAGCACGGGTTCGCGATATCGCCAAGGCGGATCACGCTCTCGACGGTCGGATTGTTGCCGGCGCTCGAGCGGCTCGCCGCGGAGCCCGTGATGCCGAACCTCGCCATCTCGCTGCACGCGCCGACCGACGAACTGCGCGGCACGCTGGTGCCGCCCAACAAGAAGTACGGCGTCAAGGACATCATCGACGCCTGCAAGCGCTTCCCCCAGAAGCGGCGCAGCCGGATCACGTTCGAATACGTGCTGCTGGCCGGCGTCAACGACTCGCCGGAGGACGCGAGGCGGCTGGCCACACTGCTCTCAGGGGTAAAGTCGAAGGTGAATCTGATCCCGCTCAATGCCGCGCCCGGGATTCCATTTGAGCGGCCGACGGCTCAAGCGATCGATCGCTTCGCGAAGATTCTGGCGGACCATCATCTGACCGTGTCCGTACGGAAGAGCCGAGGCCGCGACATCAGGGCGGCATGCGGTCAGCTGATCGTCGAGGGCCGGAAGAAATCGCCGGCGCAGCAACTGGCGACGCTCGCATTTGGCGATCGAGTGGTCACTCCCACGACGTAGCCGCGGCACTTGGCTATTGGTCGAGATCGCGCCACCCCTTGGGCAGCTTGGCGTCGCATTCCAGGGCCTCGCTGAGGGCTTTGACCGCGGTTTCGCACACGGTCACGCGGGCGTGCCACTTGTGATTGGCCGCCACGACGTGCCACGGCGCGTGCGTGGTCGACGTCTTTTCGAGCATATCGTCAATCGCACGCTCGTAGTCCTTCCACTTCCCACGGTTACGGTAGTCTTCGTCGGTGATTTTCCAATTCTTGAACGGATTGTTCTCACGCGCCCGAAAGCGCTTGAGCTGCTCCTTCTTGCTGATATGCAGGAAGTACTTCACCACGGGTACGCCATCGTTGGTGAGAAGCCTCTCGAACGCGTTGATCTCGTCGTAGGCGCGCTTCCACTCGTCTTTCTCGGCAAACCGCTCGACGCGTTCGACCAGCACCCGTCCATACCAGCTTCGGTCGAACATCGCGAGACGGCCGGGACCGGGCAGTCTCACCCAGAAGCGCTGCAGGTAGTGCACGTGTTTCTGCTCCTCGGTGGGCGCGCCAATGGCATGGACGACATAGCCGCGCGGGTCCAGCCGCTCGCACAGGCGCCGAATCGAGCCACCCTTGCCCGCCGCGTCCCAGCCTTCGAACAGCAGCACGGCTTCGCGCTTGGTGTCGTACATGTGCCGCTGGATCAGCAGCAACTGAAGCTGGGCCTTGTGCAGGCGCGTTCTGTAGTCCTCCTCGTCGTCGAGGCGGGTGGAGAGGTCACAGTCCTTGAGTTTGATGGTCATGGAGAGGTCTCACGAGACGTGCCGCCAGATCCGGATTCTTGGACGCGTCCTCAAAGTTTACGCAATCGGCATCTTCCATCGATTGACACTCAGTTGACTCGCCTGCAGAATCGTCCCCTCCTCGATTCTCGCGTTCGAGCTCGTCAATCAGGTCGCGTGCTGGCCGAGAGGTCACAAGTTGAAAGGGAGAGTCCGCCCATGAAAACACTTCACATTCCGTTGGCGTTGATCGTCGCGCTCTCGGTGCCCACCGCCATCGGCGCCCAGCGAACCGAGCGAATACGCGCTACGTTGACCGGCTACGAGGAAGTCCCGGCCGTGTCCACCGAGGGGGCCGGGCGTTTCCGCGGCACGATCGATCATGACGAGCAGTCCATCGATTACGAATTGACGTTCGGGAACCTGCAGGGGACTGTCCAACAGTCGCACATCCACTTCGCGCAAAAGGGTGTCAACGGCAGCGTCGTGATCTGGCTGTGCCAGACGACGACAACTCCGGCACCAGCCGCAGTCGCCGGCCTCACGCCCTTCTGCTCGCAAGCAGGCACCGTTTCCGGGACCATTACGGCGGCCAACGTGATCGCCGCGGGTACCGCGAGCCAGCAAATCACCGCTGGTGAGCTCGATGAGGTGATTGCCGCCATGAGGGCTGGTGTGGCCTACGTCAACGTGCACTCGACACCGCTGACGCCGGGTGGCGAAATACGGGGCCAGATTCGCGTGTTGGACGACCGACGCGACGACAGGGATTAGGCCAGGCATCAGGGCAACGCGATGTCGCCGACGAGCGGATCCGCTCCGGTGATCGTCACATCGACCCATTCATTTCGCGCACGACCCGGCGGGACGCGCACCTTGAGATAGTTTCCGGTCACTGCCAGCGACCCATCCTCGAGAGTCAGACCGCGATGCACGGTCCCTACTTGCGAGCGGCGGAACGCGGCCGCGAGCTGCTGGCCGATGTCGCGGACGCGGCGCGCGTGCGCGCGCACTACCGAGCCGTGCGCTCTCCCGCCCAACGTCGATGCCTCGGTTCCAGGCCGGTCGGAATAGGGAAACACGTGCAGATGCGTCAGGGGCGAAGACTCCAGATACGAGGCGAGCTCGTCGAAGTCCTCGTCGGTTTCACCAGGGAACCCGATGATGATGTCCGAGCCGATGGCAGCGTGCGGCAGGCGGGCCCGAATGTTGTCGACGAGCGACGCATACTGCTCGAGGGTGTAGGGCCGGCGCATGGCTGCGAGCACCTTGTTACTGGCGTGCTGGAGAGGCAGATGGAAATGCGGGGCGAAACAGGCTGAGGTCGCGACCAGATCGACGACGTCGCCCGTGCAGTCCATGGGTTCGAGCGAACTGATGCGGAACAAGAGGTCCGGCTGAAGCCGGACACTACGTACGCCAGCACCCTCGATCGCAGACTCTCGCGCTCGGGAGAAGGCTGCCAGCTCTCGCAGCAAATCAATGAGCGAAGAATGCGGGGAAAGGTCGCGCCCGTAGGAGCCAAGGTGGACGCCGGTCAGGGCGATCTCTTTGAAGCCGGCCAACCTGACACGCTCGACCTCGGCGAGCACGTCGCCGAGCGGCACGCTCCGCGGCCGGCCGCGCGTCGCGGGAATGATGCAGTACGAGCACGGCTCGGCACAGCCGGTTTGCACGCGCAGCGTAAATGCCGTGCGGCCGGCCACGCCGGGCTCGATCGCGGCGCCGCAGCTCCCCTCGCCATGGCCGAAGCGTTCCGCTGTCGACAGGTCCGGCTGAAGCCGGACCCCACGTACAACGTCGAGGGGCAGGCCGGCGACGAGTGTTGGTTTGTCGTCGTTCGGGACGAGGCGGATCACGCCGGGCAGATCGCGTACCTCGTCTGGGCGTCTGGTCGCGTAACAACCGGTCACCACGATCTTCGCAAACGGGTTGACGCGCGCGATGCGGCGGACGGTCTGCCGCGCGGCCTGGTCGGCGCTCGCCGTCACCGAACAGGTATTCACGACCACGACGTCGGCCGACTCCGGCGCCGCGGCCACGCCGCCGCGCGCGAGAAAATCCTCCTCGAACCCAAGCGAGTCCGCCTGGTTGACCCGACATCCGAATGTGACGACGGAGTACTTCAATGGCATTGCAGAATTCAGATTTCAGATTGGAGAGCTTTCCGGCCGATGTCGGCACGGTACTGCATGCCGTCGAACGAGATCTTCCTGACACCGGCGTACGCGCGCCCGATGGCCTCGGCGAAACCCGCCCCTCGACCGACGACAGTCAACACGCGCCCGCCCGCCGTGACCACCTCGCCATCTTTTCGCGCGGTCCCCGCGTGGTAGACCGCGACGCCGGGGACGGCCTCGGCCGCGTCGATCCCGTTGATGGGCTGCCCAGAAGACGACGACTCCGGATACCCGCGCGAGGCGAGCACGACGCCGACCAGCCGCTCCGATCCGATGCGGACCGGCGACGGACCGAGCGTGCCCGCCGCCGCCGCAACCAGCAGCGGGAGGAGGGGCTCGTCGATGAGCGGCAGAATCACCTGCGCCTCGGGATCGCCCAGCCGCACGTTGAACTCGATGACCTTCGGACCCTGCGCGGTCAGCATCAGGCCGACATAGAGGAAGCCGCTGAACGGATGTCCTTCTCCCGCCATGCCGGCGACGGTTGGCTCGACGATCTCGCGCATGACGCGCGCGGTGAGTGCGGCATCGGATAGCGGGCTCGGCGCGAACGCGCCCATGCCGCCGGTGTTCGGCCCGCGGTCGTCGTCAAAGATGCGCTTGTGATCCTGCGCGGTGCCGATCGGCACGACGCGCCGCCCGTCGCAGATCACAAAGAAGGACACCTCGGGGCCGGCCAGACATTCTTCGATGACGAGCCGGTCGCCGGACACGCCGAATTTTCGATCGGTCATGACCGACGTCACGGCGGCTTCGGCCGCCTGGCGGTCTTCCGCGATCACGACACCCTTGCCGGCGGCGAGCCCGTCGGCCTTAAGGACGACCGGCCACCCGTATTCGCCCGAGTGGACGACGCGCAGGGCCGCGTCGTGTGATTCGCAGGTCACAAAACGCGCGGTGGGCACGTGGTGGCGCGCCATGAAGGCCTTTGCAAACGCCTTGCTCGACTCGAGCCGGGCCGCCGCGGCGGTCGGTCCAAACAGCAGACGCCCGTCAGCCGCGAAGCGGTCCGCGATGCCCAGGCTGAGCGGCAGCTCGGGGCCCACCACGGTGACGTCGATCTGCTCGCGATCGGCCAACGTGACCAGTCCGTCGACGTCCGAGGCGTCGACCGCAGCGGTCCGCGCCAGGCGGGCGATGCCCGGATTGCCGGGGGCGCAAACAAGCTCGCCCACATCACGATCGGCGGCCAGCCGGGCCACCAAGGCGTGCTCCCTCGCGCCTCCGCCGATGACGAGAACTCGCATTATCGAAAGGATTTAGGGCGTGGGGACGATTTCTTGACCTTAAATGAAGATTGCGCCTAGAATCCGCGCTTACCCGTGCTAGCCTAGCACACTCGATTTAGGTCGTGAGGGGGGTGTCGGAGCGTGGCTGAAGTCAAGATTCAGGAGGGCGAGTCAATCGAAAGCGCCCTCCGCCGGTTCAAGCGGAAGGTCCAGCAGGAAGACATCATCAAGGACATCAAGAAGCACTCCTTTTACTTGAAACCTGGTGACAAGCGGCGAGCCAAGCAGGCGCTCGCACGGAAGCGCAATCGGAAGAAGCTCCGGCGCGAGCTGGAGTAAGACCGACGCGACGAGGTAGCGACCAATGGAGTTCCAGGACAGGATCCTCAAGTGCGCGGATTGCGGCGCGGAGTTCGTCTGGACGGCCGGCGAGCAGCAGTTCTTCGCCGACAAAAACTTCAAGAACGAGCCAAAGCGGTGCAAGGACTGCAAGTCGAGGCGGGCCAGCCGCCCGGCCGGCGGCGGGCCTCGCGAACGCGTCGAAACCGTGACCAACTGCTCGGCCTGCGGCAAGGAAACGACGGTGCCCTTCAAACCGACGCAGGGACGCCCGGTGTTCTGCAAGGAGTGCTTCCAGTCCCGGAAATTTGCCGGGGCCGGCGGTGTCTGACCGGCTGCTTCGCGGCCTGAAGTGAAAACTCAAATAGGTAGAACACTACTTTTCACTTCTAAGTTTTCAGTTGTGAGTTTATCGGAGCCTCTTCATGCACATCGATGAACGGACCGTTGGCGACGTCATGGTGCTCGACCTCAAAGGCAAGATTACGCTCGGCGAGGGCGACGAGCTCCTCAAGGATAAGGTCAACAGCCTGGTCAATCAGGGCCAGAAGAAGATCATCCTGAACCTTGGAGGCGTGCCATACGTGGACAGCGCGGGCCTGGGGGAAATCGTCCGCACGTACACGACGGTCAGCCGGCAGGGAGGCAGCCTGAAGCTGCTCAACCTGACCAAGCGCATCACGGACCTGCTGGCCATCACCAAGCTGCTGACGGTGTTCGAAACCTTCGATTCGGAGAACGACGCCGTCAAGAGCTTCTCCGCCTCGGCCAAGGTCTAGAACCTATGTGGGGTCCGCCTTCAGGCGGACCAAATCCGGCTGAAGCCGGATCCCACAGGCGCCATGCCTGACCCAAACGTCCGGTCGGATTCGGTGAACGTCGAGCGGATCATGGAGCAGATCCGCGCCCGGATCCGCGAAAAGCGGGGCGTGGACTACTCCGAACAGCAGGTGCGCGAGCTGGCTGCGACCAAGCTCGACAAGCTGCTCGATCAGTTCCGGCGCACCAAGCCACCCGAACCGCCGCCCAACTACACGTTCGAGGACGACACGCTCTTCGAGTCGCCCTCCGGCCTCGTCCGCGTCATCCGGCGGCTGCTGCGCCCCATCCTCGGGCTGTTCATCAATCCTGGCGTGCTCGCCGACGCGCTGCACATTCAAGCGCAGCTCAACGCGCGTCAGGCTCAGCTCGAAGCCACCCGCCACATGCTCTACGACGAGTTGATACACAACCTCGTCATCGAGGCCGCGCGGCTTGGTCTCGAGATCAAAAGCATGAAAATGCACGTGGAGTCGCTGGCGAGCCGCCTCGACTTCAGCGAACGACGAGTCCGCACGCTCGAGAGCACGACCATCTACAGGCCGTCGGCCGACGAGCGTCACGGGCCCCAAGTCGCCGTGATGGCTTCGGCGCCCGCGCCTCCCTCGGCGCCGTCTTTTTCGACGCCAGCCTTCTCGCCGCCCCAGCCGTCTTCGCCGGTGCCGTCCGTGCCGGCATCGACGTCGACGCTCATGCCTGCCACGCCTTCATCCGCGCAGCCTGTGATGGCGGGACCGCGACCGATGGGACCGGGGCTGTCGGGCACGCCCGACGGCCAGCGTCGCCGGCGGCGTCGGCGGCGCCGGGGCCGGCGTGGCAGCGGACCGGGATCCGTCAACGTCGAATCGCCAGGCGCAGCTGGTCCAGCGGGCGCGGGGCCTGCGGCGGCCCAGCCCAGCCAGGCGGCGAGCGACTCGCCTGAGGCTGGGTACGAAGCGGAGATCGACGAGTCGCCCGACGACACGGTCACCGACGATGCTGGACCGGACCCTCCGACAACCTCAGGGCCAGGCGAGCCTGGCGACAACGGCCGGTGAAGCTCGCCATCGTCATCGAGCGGTACGGCGCGGAAGTCATCGGCGGATCCGAGCAGCTCTGCCGGCTGGTCGCCGAGCGGCTCGCGGCCCAGCACGAGGTCGAGGTCCTGACGACGTGCGCCCGGGATGAGGAAACGTGGAAGAACGAGTACGCCGAGGGCGCCGATCGCGTCCGCGGGGTCACCATCCGGCGGTTCGCGACCGCGCGCACGCGCGACATCGCGGCCTTCAAACGCTCGTCCGACCGCATCTACGACAAGCCCCACAGCCGCGCGGACGAGATGGAGTGGCTCAAGCAGCAAGGACCCTGGTGTCCGGCGCTTGTCGAGTATCTGCGCCGCCACTCCCGGCAGTACGACGTGGTGGTCTTCTTCATCTATCGATCGGCGCCGACCGTGTTGGGACTGGAGATAGTTCCCAAGCGCAGCGTGCTCGTGGCCACAGCCCGAGACGAGCCGGCGATTGAGCTCGAGATCTTCAAGGATGTGTTCGGCCGTCCCGCAGCGGTCTGCTACCTGACCGACACCGAGCGCCGGCTCGTCCACCAGACGTTTCCCACCCTCCCGGCGCTCGAGGACGTCACCGGGATTGGCATTGATCTCCCGCAGCATCAACCATATCCACGGATGGCACTGCCGGTCGACGACGATGGCAGCGGGGAGGACGCATCGGCTGCGTCCGAGGGCGGGGCCGAGGACGACGAGAACAGCTCGGTTGAAGAGTTCCCCGCGCATCTGACCGCACGCGGCGCCGTGTTTCGCCGCCGCCATCGGCTGCACGGGCCCATCGTGCTCTACGGCGGCCGGATCGAACCCGGGAAGGGCTGCGAAGAACTGATCGAGTACTTCGGCGGCTACGCCAAGGAGGGCGGCGACGCCACGCTCACCTTGATGGGCGTGAAGTTGATGGCGCTGCCCGAGGAGCCGTTCATCCGCTTCGCAGGTCTGCTTTCGGATCGCGAACGGCTCCAGGCCCTCGAGGCGGCCACCGTTGTCGTCTGTCCGTCGCCCGACGACAGCCTGTCGCTCCTCGCGCTCGAGGCACTGTCGGTCGGCACGCCGATTCTCGCCTCCGCGCGGAGCGCGGCCGTCGTCGAGCACTGCGTGAAGAGCAACGGCGGGCTTTACTACGCCGACGGCGACGAATTCATCGAATGCCTCAAGCTCCTGATGGGCGACGCGCAGCTGCGGGCGGCGATGGGCCGCAACGGCAGAGACTACGTGCGCCGGAACTGCCGGTGGGACGTGGTGTTGGGGAAGTACGAGCGGATCTTCGCCAAGGTCAGAAGCGCAAGATAGGTCACTTCAGCCCGAGTTTCCGACCAGCCTCAAGAAGACTGACCGCTTCCCGCAGACGTTTCTCCTTCGTCTCCGGCCGCTTGGCCGAGTCGATCCAGCCGATGTACATCCGCCGATGCGAGGGCGCCAGTTGCTCGAAGGACTTCCACGCGGATCGGTTCGATCGAAGCACTCGCTCCATGTAACGCGGAAGCACGGTCGTCGCCGATGGCCGCGGGGGGTAGCGACCGCCAGCTGTCGGCGGGCGATTCAGGCCCGCTGGCGTCAGCTGTCCACCTTCCTTGAGCGCCGCATACCGCCGACGATTGGAAGCCGACCACTTGCTATTGGGCTTACGCGGCGTGAACTTGCGCGCGTAGCGCTCGTCATCGAGGCGCTTGATGAGGCTGTCAATCCAGCCGAAGCACAACGCCTCGTCCAGGGCATCGTTGTAGTCGATCGACGTTCGGCCGGTGTGGCGCTTGTGGAAGACCAGCCAGATGTCGCTCTCGGCGGCATGGTGCTGCTTCAGCCAGGCGCGCCATGCCTGCGGGGTCCGCACGTCGAGTGCCTTGAGCTTCTTCATCGCGTCACTCAGGTGGAAACACGAGCTGATAGGAAGCATTAGGGGCGTGTCGAGTTAACGTAAGGTCCCTTCTCAGACCCCCTTCCCTCTCCCCCCCCATCCGACAGCAAAGTAGTGTCCGCCTTCAGGTGGACTTGATCCGGTTTGGTGGACATCTTTGGAAAGGCGGCTACGATGTCCACAATGGCAGCAAACGGAGGCCGGCGCCCACGCCGGCGATTCACTGAAGAGTTCAAGCAGCAGGCCGTTCGGCTCATCCTCGACGAAGGCAAGAGCGTCGCGGTCGTGGCGCGCGATCTGGACCTGGTCCCGTCCGCGCTCGGGTGGTGGGTCAAGCAGGCCCAGGCCGATCGATCGAAGGGCCGCACCGGTCTGACGACGGCGGAGCGCGAGGAGCTGGTGCGGCTGCGCAAGGCCCTCCGCATCGCCGAAGAAGAGCGAGACATCCTAAAAAAAGCAACGGCGTTCTTCGCGAAGCAGAGCCGATGAGGTTTGCCTTCATCGCGGCGAAGAGGGCCGAGCATCACGTCACGATTCTCTGCCGGTGTATGCGCGTGACCCGAAGTGGGTTCTATGCGTGGCGCCGACGCGGACTGTCCGCACGGGCGCAGCGTGACCTCGTGCTGCGCACGAAGCTGCGGGCGTTCCATGCGGCCAGCGGCGAGCGCTATGGCCGTCCGCGCTTGTGGAAGGACCTCCAGGAGGACGGCGAGGCGGTCAGCGAGAAGCGCGTCGGGCGCCTGATGCGCGAGGAAGACATTCAAGGCCAGATCCCGAAGCGGTTCAAGCACACGACGAACAGCGACCACCACGACCCGATCGCCGCCAATCTCCTCGACCGGGACTTCACGGCGGCGGCGCCGAATCAGCGCTGGGTCGGCGACACGACCGAGTTCGTCATTGGCGACAGTGCGAAGCTGTATCTCGCGGCGATTCTCGATTTGTTTTCCCGGCTCGTCGTCGGCTGGGCGATCAGCGCCGTGAATGATCGACGTTTGACCCTGAAGGCGCTCGAGATGGCCGTGCAGCGGCACTGCCCGGAGCCAGGTCTGCTGCATCACTCGGATCGCGGCGGCACGTACACGTGCGAGGACTACCAAACGTACCTCGCGGCCCGGGGCATTACATGGAGCATGAGTCGTCGGGCCGACTGCTACGACAATGCGGTGATGGAGAGCTTCTTCGCGACGGTCAAGAAGGAGGAAGCGGACCGGTTTCCGAGCTACAGCGAGGCGAAGATGGCGTTGTTCGATTACATCGAAGTGTTCTATAACCAACGGCGGCGGCACTCGACGCTTGGGCAGATCAGTCCGGCGCGATTCGAGCGTGAGACGGCGGCATAGCCTTCTCGACGGGGGCGCTCGGCGGCTCCTCTGGTCAGCATCGTGCTTGACCTGTCCGCCGCCGATCGCCCTGCAGGCTTTCATTGGACGGTGTTGGAAGCACGGAATGAACGACGATCGACGTCACTAACTTGTCCACTGAATCGGATCAGGTCCAAGGCGGACCGTTTACGACAAAGAGCCCCGCCGCCCTGAGCTTGTCGTCCCTCGACTTGGCTCGGGACGACCCTGAGGTTCTCGAAGGGCCGAAGGGCGAGCGGGGCTTTCGATTTTCCGCTTCAGCGCCAGCCGCGGTCGGCTACCGTTGGCCGTTTCTGATCTTGAAGTCCAGTTCACACCGCGCCAAGACCGCAACGGGCTGACCGAGCCGCGTTCCCGGCTCGAACCGCCACTGCCGTGCCGCCGCGATGGCCTCTTCGTCGAGACCGAACCTGCGATCGAGCGATTGCACGACACGGATGTCGCCCACGGTGCCATCGGCCTTGATGACGCATTCGAGGACGACCGTGCCCTGGATTCTGGCCTGCAGCGCCTCGCGTGTGTACTGCGGCTGCGTCTGGCGCAGCAGCCGCGGCGACAAGACGGGGACAGACACCGGATTGGTTCGATAGACGCCAATCGCATGGACGGGCGCCGTGTACTCGTTGTTCACGAATGTCACGATCAGCTGGGCCCGAGCGTTCGAATAGGACGCGGGGAGCGGCTTGGGTTTGGCCTTGGCGACCGCCTGGCGTGCAGCCTTGTTGAAGGCCTCGATCGGCGAGGGCCTCACGATGACATCGCCGATCGTTCCATTCTTCTGGACCGACAGCGTGACCTCGACGCGTCCCTTGAGCGACTTCGCCTCGGAGGGATTGGGCCACCGTCGCATCAACTCCTGCATGAAGCCCGGCAGCCACGGATTGATCTGAACGGCGTCGCCCTCGACGGCCACGTCGATCCGCCTCTGTCCCGGCGGGCCTGGCAACTCAGGCCGCGTCCGAACGTTACGAAGTGCCACGGGGCCGCCTTCGCTGCGAACCCCAATCCAGCCCTCCGCCTCCCGCAGCCGGCGCTCCGAGAAGATCACCAGGCCATTGATCGTGACTGTCACGAGGTCGCCCTCGCAGAGGATCTCGTACTGCTGCCACTCGCCGGGTGGACCAAGTGCCTTCGCGAGGTAGTCGGGGCTGAACTCGGGCACTTCGAGGCGCATGTCTGACAGCGCAGCCATGGCCGCCGCCGTGTCGCCCGCAAGCGGCAGGGCAAACCCCGCCCCTGGCGTGGACCCAGATGCGGATCGACCGCGAACGACCAGCACGGCCTGCGTGCCGGTCGGCGGCGTCTGCACCTCGAAACGCAGTGTGATGTCTCCGAACGGTGCTTGCGTTCGGACCCAGCCCGCAGCGTCGGTCACACTGAGGACACCCTCGGCGGTGGGCACCACATCCGGCACCGCGCGCTCCGTCGTCCATCGCGTGACGGGTTCGAACCCGCGTTCCGAAGCGTCTTGCGCATGTGCGGTGACGAGTGCCGCGAAGCAAACGATCGACGTGGCAACGGCGGTGATTGGCGTCCGTTTCATGAACGTCCTCGTGTCCGGTGTCAGTCTATCAGGCCTCGACGGTCACGACCGTCTTGACCGAGTTGGCGATGAAGCATTCGTGATGCGCCTGCTCGTGCACCGACGCGAGGTCAGCCTCGGTCGGCGTCTTCTCGCCCGACCACTGGATCTGCGGCTTGAGGACCACGCGCGTCATGGCCGTCCGGCCCTCGGCGTTCTTCTCCATGTGGCCGACCGCTTGATCGGCTGATAGGAAGCATTAGGGGCGTGTCGAGTTAACGTAAGGTCCCTTCTCAGACCCCCTTCCCCCCTCCGACAGATTGGCTGACCCCCTTCCCCCCTCCGACAGATAGGGCTCGCCGTTCTGCGTCATGA
>JBAUGX010000128.1:0-6273 GCA_049679965.1 Vicinamibacterales bacterium | reverse complement strand
CCCCGGGCGCGCCGCCGCCACCGCGGGCCGCCGGCGGGGGCGCCGGGTTCTTGCAGTTCGCCATCAGAAACTCCGCCCGCTTTGGATCCGCACCGGCCTGCACGCCCGGCGTGCGCTGCGGATCCACCGGCTGCTGCTGAGCCAGCGCGGTGATCGCGCCAACAGCAGCGCTCAGCGCGGCTGTCAGCAATATTCCCTTCGCTCTCATAAACCCTCCCTCGACGTGTTGATGCACAAAACTCGCGTTATCCTACCGCAGCCTCCATCCGGGATCGACGCCAAACGACCCCATTCCCCCACATTTCTCGACCGTTTCCCGTATTCTTGGCTAACGTGTCGCACGGCCTGACACCATGCGGCACCGCCTCACGTTCCCGACGGCTGGCCTGACGCTCCTCATCGCCGCGGTGCTGACCTGGGCGCCCCGCGCGGCTCAGCAGATTCTGGCCACCCGGGACCCGGACGCGGCGCGTCTGGTCACCAGCGACATTCAGAATTTCTGGCGTGCGTTCGACGCCGCGCCGGTCACCAACATCGGTGCCCTGGCCGCCGTGTTCGAGCGAGAGTACTTCGACGCAGGGAGCCCAGGGCTGCGCGATTTCGTGCGCTTTCGGATAGAGACCGCGCGTGCCCTCGCCGAGGCCGTGGCGGCACGGCGACGCTACTACGCGGCGATCCGCGAGACCACGCTCGCACTCGATACCAATCCGAACCTCAAAGAATCCATCCGTGGGGCGTTCCACCGATTGAAGAACCTCTACCCCGAAGCCGTGTTTCCGGACGTGTATTTTCTGATCGGTCGCCTCAGCACGGGGGGAACGGCGTCCTCCGCCGGACTCCTGATCGCGGTGGAGATGAACGCGCGCGGCCCAGGGACGCCGATGAATGAGCTGTCGGATTGGGAGCGGGCGACCATCGGGCAAGTCGCCGACCTTCGGTACGTCGTCGCGCACGAGCTCGTCCATGTGCAGCAGCGGATCCGACGGGACGGCTCGCAGACGCTGCTGACGAATGCCATCGGCGAGGGCGCCGCCGACTTTGTCGGCGAGCTCATCTCGGGCAGGAAGAACGGCAACCGCGTTCAGCACGCCTACGGCAACGCGCGCGAGCGGGCGCTCTGGGAAGAATTCAGGCGAGAAATGCACGGCACCGACTCGAGTCGCTGGCTGGGCCAGGCCGACCGTGCCGTCGGCCGTCCAGCCGATCTCGGATACTACGTAGGCTATAAGATCTGTGAGGCGCTCTATCAGGCAGCGTCCGATAAGACTGATGCCGTCCGAACGATCCTGCAGATCACGGACGCCGACGCCTTTCTTCGGTTGAGCCACTATTCAGGAGGCGGACGATGAATCCGGGCAACCGTGAGTTGGATGGGAGTGAGGTCATGCCACAGCGCATCGCACGATTCCGGCTGCTGTTCTGCGTGCTGACAGTGGCCATGGCCGCCTCGGTTATCGGGTGCGCGGCGCCCGCTGACGACCAGGCCGGCGGTCGCGCGAGCGCCAGGGCCGGGGTGACACCCGAGCCTCCGGCGAAAGCCCAGCGCACGTTGGAAGCCGAGGCTGCGGCGAGAACCGAGGCCGAGGCTCAGGCCAAATCCACGAATATCTTCGTCAACGGCACCGTGCTGCCCGCCGAATCGGTGCGGCAGCTTCAGCAGGCGTATCCGGTGCCCATCGCACCAGGACGCTATTGGTACGATCCAGTGTCTGGCGCGTACGGGCGTGACGGAGAACCTATCGCCGGCCAAATGATTCCCGGCCTGCCGCTCGGAGGCCCGCTCGCGGCAAATGCGTCTCACGGTACGTCCGGCGTCTATGTCAATGGGCGGCAGCTCACCACGGGCGAGACAAGCTATATCGAACGGTCGTGCCAGATGCCGGTGGCGCCCGCACGCTACTGGATCATGGCCACTGGCGTCGGCGGGCTCGAAGGCGGACCTCCACTCTTCAACCTGGGCCAGTGTTCGGGGGTGCCTCAAGAGGGTGGCGGCGCCCGCTCGATGTCGAGGACCTACTGCGACGCGAACGGCGCCTGCACCTCGACAGGCATTCTCGGCAGCATCACGACCGCCAAGTTCTGAGTCCGTTGATACCGAGCCATCCCCCTGGCGTTGCCGCGTACAAGGCCGGCTACCGCCGCTTCAAGTGGCACGATGCCGACCGCAACCGGCCGGTCTGGGCCGATGTGTGGTACCCATCCACCGACAGGACAGAAGAACGGGTGATGCTCTATGGGCTGGGGCACGGGAGGGCCATCTCCGCCGCAGGCGTGGCGTCGGCCGGGTCTCCCTTTCCGCTGGTCGTGATGTCCCACGGGGCGTCGGGCTCGGCGCCCAACTACGCGTGGCTTGCCGAATTCCTGGCTCGGCATGGTGTCGTCGTGCTTGGCGTGTCCCACTACGGCGAGTCGTGGCTGTATGGCCCGGAGACCATCGAACCCATCGCCATCACGCGCCTCTGGGTCCGGCCCGGCGACTGCACGTTCGCGCTGACGCAGCTGCTCACGCACGAAGACTTCCAGGCGTCCCTCGATTCCACACGCGTGGGTGCCATCGGTCACTCGTCGGGCGGTTCAACCGCGATCATGCTGGGCGGCGCGATGCTCGATCCGGCAGCGCTGTCGGCGTACTACCGCTCCCCGGCTGCTCAATCGGATCGGGGGCGCCATTACGGCAGACAATCCGAGACTCCTCCGCCGGCACCGGCCGAGGCCACATGGTCCTATCGAGACCCACGGGTGGTCGCCATCGTCGCGCTCGATCCAGCGATAGGGCCGGGGTACAGCGCGGAATCGCTGGCCCGGGTGCAGGCTCCGGTCCTCGTGGTCGGCTCTGAAGACAACGACTTTCTGCCCTTCGAGCACCACGCCGGCCGCTACGCGGCTCTCCTTCCCAAGGCGGAGTCGCTGACGCTGCGAGACGGCGAGGGGCACTTCGTCTACCTCAATACGTGCACGTCGGACCTCTCGGTCAACGGCGTGCGGATCTGCGTCGATCGCGAGGGCGTGGACCGGGCAGCGGTCCACGCGAGATTGGCGCCTCAGGTTCTTGCGTTTCTCCTCGCGGCGATGCCACATGGCGTCTGACCGGGCGTCGACGATTCGTCGCGAGATGCGACGTCTCACCAATCGGTCTCGCGCCGCCGCCCTCCAGCGCTACTTCAAGACCGGGCCTGGCGAATATGGCGCCGGCGACCGGTTCCTCGGGATCCGCGTTCCGGTCCTTCGAAAGCTGGCGGCCAGAAATCGGACGCTGTCGCTTCGAGACCTCTCCAGCTTGCTCGCGTCGCCATGGCACGAAGAACGCCTGCTCGCGCTGTTCATTCTCGTCAGGCAGTACGCCACAGCCGATCCCGCCCAGCGCGAAGCCATCTTTCGCCTCTACATGCGCCGTACTGGGCGGATTAACAACTGGGATCTGGTCGACTGCTCGGCCGGGTACATCGTCGGCGCACACCTGCGCGGCCGCAAGCGCACCCGGCTGCTGCGACTGGCGCGCTCCAGGGCCCTGTGGGAACGGCGCATCGCGATCATGGCCACGTCCCACTACATCCAGCAGAACGATTTCGACTACACGCTGCGAGTGGCCCGGTTGCTACGCGACGATCCGCACGACCTGATTCACAAAGCGGTCGGCTGGATGCTCCGCGAGATCGGCAAGCGGGATCCGGCCGTCGAAGAGCGGTTCTTGCGCCGGCACGCGACGCGGATGCCTCGGACGATGCTCCGTTACGCCATCGAGCGCTTTCCGCCGAAAGTGCGACGCCGGTACCTCGACAGCTGACTCCGCTAAGATAAGCTCCGAGGCTGATTCATGCAGCGTCATCTTCGTGCGTTCAGCATCCTTGGCGTCCTTCTCGGCGTGTGCGCACCCCGCCTTCTTTCCGCCCAGGCCGCACAGAACCCGACGCCTTCGGTCTTCGGCCCGTGGGACGGCTCGATCCAGGTGGCGAACGTCTCACTGGCGGCGCACGTGGTCTTCACCGAGGCGCTTGATGGCGTGCGCGCCACGATCGACATCCCGCAACAGCGTGCGATGGGCCGGCCCCTGAGCGAGGTAAAGATCATCGGGCGAAGCGTCCATTTCGAACTAGTGACGGGCGGACCGCTGGCGGTATTCGACGGAAGAATCGCTGGGGACAGCATTGCCGGGACGTTCATGCAGGGCGCCGTGGCCGGCACATTTTCGCTCACCAGAACGCGCGTTCAGCCTGCGCCGCCCTACCGCGAAGAAGAAGTCAGCGTGACCAACGGCGACATCACGCTCGCCGGGACGCTGACGATCCCGCGGGGCACCGGGCCCTTCCCCGTCGCGGTGCTGATCACCGGCAGCGGCCCGCAGGATCGAGACGAGGACGTGCTCGGGTTCAAGGTGTTCCGGGTGATCGCCGACTATCTGACCCGCCAGGGCGTCGCGGTCTATCGCTACGACGACCGCGGCGTGGGCCGATCAACCGGCAGGCTCGATGTGGCTACGACGGCAGACCTTGCAGGCGACGCGCTCGCGGCCATCGCCAAGCTGAAGACGCGCACGGACATCGACGGCCGCCACATCGGACTGCTCGGTCATTCGGAAGGCGCGACGGCGGCGGCGATCGCGGCGGGCCGGTCGTCCGACGTGGCGTTTGCCGTGCTGCTGGCCGGCCCTGGCCTGACCGGTGCTGAGGTCACACGGCAGCAGGCGGCGGATGGCGCCCGTTCTCTTGGCGCCGACGAGGAGACCATCACCAGAATCGTCTCCGCACACCGCAAGCTGACCGAGGCCATTGCGGCGAGCGGCGCCCCTGGGAACCCTGGGAATAGTGACGCGCTCGACTCAGCGGTCAAAGAGCTGATTGGCGCGCAGTTCGACTCCCAGCCGGCGGCACAGCGGGCGGCCCTGGGTGACCGCCAGGCCTTCATCGATCGCAACTATCGGCAGGCTGCCGCGCAGCTCACGTCGCCTTCGATGAAGTTCCTGATGGGCTTCGATCCGGCGACCGCGCTCAGGCAGGTCTCATGTCCGGTGCTCGCGCTCTTCGGGAGCCTCGACATGCAGGTCCCACCCGCGCAGAACCAGGCGCCCGTGCGGGCCGCGCTCGCGGCCAATGCCAGGGCCACCGTCAAGGTGTACGACGGCGCCAACCATCTGTTTCAGGCGGCGCGCACGGGACTCGTGACGGAGTACGCGACGCTCGACAAGGCCTTCGTCCCCGGGCTGCTGGACGAAGTGTCCGGCTGGATTCGCCAGGTCGCGGCCCGTTGATAAGCCACTGGAGAACCTGATGCGCCACTCGATGACGACCACCGCCTTCACGCTCGACGGCTATCGAATCACCAGGAATCTTGGGATCGTCCGTGGCATCACCGTCCGTTCCCGTTCGATCTTTGGCACGATCGGCGGATCGATCCAGACGCTCTTCGGCGGCAACATCTCTCTTTTCACCGAGCTCTGCGAGAAAACCCGAGCCGAGTCGTTCGAGATGATGATCAGGCACGCGCAGGAGCTGGGCGCCAACGCCGTGATTGGCCTGCGGTACGACGCCACCGAACTGATGCAAGGCGTCTCGGAAGTGCTCTGCTACGGCACGGCGGTCGTCGTCGAGGAGATCAAGTAATGCCCGTCGTCGTGGCTACACGACGCTGCAACTCTCCGGCCTCGCCCGTCAAGACGGGGTTTGTCGAACGCTTACCAAGCTGCCACGTTCCGTTGCCAGTAACACCTGTCAGACTAGTTTGTCGCGCCGAGGCTCCGTTCGCCCAAAGACTAGTTCCAAGAGCGCCGCGACAATGCCCGCCTCAACAGCGGCAGCCAGTGTGACCCACACAGCGCGCCAGCCCGGATGGCTTATCAGGACCGACATGAACGCCACGACATGAATCACGAATAGGGTAGCGACAGCTAACCAGTAACTCCGATGGTGCCAGTACTGCCTCTGATTTGTGATGGGCACACCAAAGACGATCGGCGTGAATACCAGCAGGGCACCAAATGCGCTTCCCACTTGAAAGCCCCAGCGACGCCCGACAACCAGACTCAGACCTAGCACGAGCAGAAGGGTCACGATAAAACAGCCGTATCGAACCCACTGCCGACTGAGTAATGCCTTCATCAACGACATGTACCGGCATTGACCGCCGCCGCAGTCGTCGCTCCAGCTTGAACCGTGGCTGCGATCAAAGCTGCTTGCAAAGAATACTTAGTTAAGACCTTGCCGGCCGTAAGAGTAAATGCGCGCGCGGCCCGGAATGTAGCTGTACTCGCAACGACTTCTGAAAGAAACGGGTACACCT
>JBAUGX010000127.1:0-53016 GCA_049679965.1 Vicinamibacterales bacterium | reverse complement strand
GAGTTGAAGTTAGCTCGCCTCGGCCTGGCGCAGCCGATCCAGTGCCTTCTGGTTCAGGATTTCGATCCGTTTTCGGCCAAGCCTGATCATCCCCGAGTGCTCGAACGTCTCGAGAATCCGGCTCACGACTTCGCGGCTCGTCCCCAGCTCGTCAGCGAGCATCTGATGGGTGGCGGTGATGGGCTGACGGTCAAGAAGTAGTCGCGAGGCCAGCCGCTGATCGACCCGGCGGAACGCCACGTCGTCCACCAGGGCCATCAGGTGCGCCATCCTCCGGGAGAGGGAGTTGAACACAAAGACCTGGAAGGCCGGGCACTCCAGAACCATCTCCCGGAACACGCTCTGGGGGACGCCGAAGAGCGAGACGTTCGTCTCGGCCGTTCCGATCGCGGGATAAGACCCCTCGCCGAGCAGCGCCAGGACCGTAATGACACAGCTTTCGCCGGGGTTCAGACGGTACAGGAGGATCTCGTGGCCATCCGGGCTGAACTTCGAGGCCCGGATGATCCCCTCGATGAGCAGCGGGTAGTGAGCGCAGGGACTGCCGTCACCGAACAGCCGCCGGCCTGCGGGTGCCTGGACCGGCTTGGCCGTGTCTTCCACCTTCTTCAGAAGATCAGCAGGCAGCTCGCCGAGCACAGGGTAAATGCGAAGGAGTCTTGCGCGGTCGGCCGTGTCCATCTGGAACTCTACGCTACCTCCACACGTGCCACGGCATCAAGCGCACCGCCGATGTAGCTCAAGGCGTCACGGGCGTGATGTTCCAGATGGTCCGAGCGTATTCGAGGACGGCGCGATCGCTCGAGAACCGGCCCATGCCGGCGATGTTGAGAATTGCGCGTCTCGCCCACTCGTCGGGATCTCGATAGAGCGCGTCGACGCGCTCCTGGCAGGCGACGTACGAGGCGTAGTCGGCGAGCAGCAGAAAGTAGTCCCCGTTGGTCGTCAGCGCATCGATAATCGGACGGAAACGGTCCGGCGCGTCGTTCGAAAACTGTCCGCCGCCGATCATGTCGAGCGCGCGGCGCAGCTCTGCGTCCGAGTGATAGAGATCCCATGGGTTGTAGCCCGCCGCGCGACGAGCTTCCACCTCACGTGCCGTCAGTCCGAAGATGAAGATGTTGTCCTCGCCCACGGCATTCTTGATCTCGATATTGGCGCCGTCGAGCGTCCCAATCGTCAAGGCACCGTTCAGCGAGAGCTTCATGTTGCCCGTGCCAGAGGCTTCGGTGCCCGCCGTCGAGATCTGTTCGGACAGATCGGCGGCCGGGATGATCTGCTCGGCGGTCGTCACGCTGTAGTCCGGAAAGAACACCACCTTGAGCCGGTCGGACGTCTTGGGGTCGCGATTGACCACGTCCGCGACGCCGTGGATGAGCTTGATGACGAGCTTCGCCATCCCGTAGCCGGGCGCCGCCTTGCCGCTGAACACAACGGTGCGCGGCAACAGATCCTGACCGTCGCAGAGGCGGTTGTACCGGGTCACGACGTGCAGGACGTTCAAGAGCTGCCGCTTGTACTCGTGCATCCGCTTGACGTGGACGTCGAACATCGAGGTGGGATCGACGGCGATCGCGACGCGGGTCCGGATGATGGCCGCCAGCCGTGTCTTCTGGGCGAGCTTGACGTCGCGGACCCTCCTGCGGAATCCGGCGTCCTCGGCGAGCGGCGCCAGCGTGGCGAGAGCCGAGAGATCGCGGACCCAGCCGGTGCCGATCCGCTCGCTGATCGCGGCCGACAGGTCGGGGTTGGCATGATGCAGCCACCGCCGCGGCGTAATGCCGTTGGTGATGTTGACGATCCGGTCCGGAAACAGGCGGTCGAAGTCGGCGAAGATCGTCCGCTTCATCAGCGCGGTGTGGATTTCGGCCACACCGTTGACGTGATGGCTGCCGATCGTCGCCAGGTGGGCCATGCGGAGCCTGCGGCCGCCAGCCTCGTCCACGATCGACACCCGCCTGGCGAGATCCCCATCGTTGGGGAAACGCTGCCGCACGTCTTCGAGAAACCGCCGGTTGATCTCGTAGATGATCTGGAGGTGGCGCGGCAGGATCTGCTCGAAGAGCGCGATGGGCCATGTCTCGAGCGCTTCGGGCATCAGCGTGTGGTTCGTGTACGAGAAGGTCCGCCGCGTGATGTCCCACGCGCGGTCCCAGGTCAGGCGATGCGCGTCGAGGAGCAGGCGCATCAGCTCGGCAATGGCAATCGAAGGGTGCGTGTCGTTCAGCTGGATGGCGACCTTGTCGGGCAGTGCATCCAGGCTCGAATGGTGTGTCGTGAAGCGCCGCAGGATGTCCTGGAGCGATGCGCAGACGAAAAAATACTGCTGCTTGAGCCGCAGCCCCCGGCCCATCTGCGTGGTGTCGTCGGGGTACAGGACCTTGGAGAGATTCTCCGACTCGTTTCTCTGTTCGACCGCTTTGATGTAGTTGCCCTCGTTGAAGTACTTCAGGTTGAAGTCGCGTGAGGCCTTGGCCGACCAGAGCCGCATGTGATTGACCGTCGGCGTCCCGTAGCCGGGCACCGGCGTGTCGTAGGCCATGGCCATCACGTCTTCGGTGCCGACCCAGTGGAAGCGGAGCCGGCCGTGTTCGTCGGCAGCCTGCTGGACGTGGCCGCCGAACTTCACCGGGTAGAGGACCTCGGGCCGGGCGAACTCCCAGGGATTGCCGTACCGCAGCCAGTTGTCCGGATGCTCGACCTGGTAGCCGTGCTCGATGCGCTGCCGGAACATGCCGTACTCGTACCGAATGCCGTAGCCGTACCCCGGCAGAGAGAGCGTCGCCATCGAGTCGAGAAAGCACGCCGCGAGCCGGCCGAGCCCGCCATTGCCGAGCGCCGCGTCCGGCTCGAGATCGGAGACTTTGTCGATGTCCAGCTCGAGGTCGGAGAGCGCCTCGCGGCAGTCCTGGTGAAACCCCATGTTCAGCAGGCTGTTCGACAGGAGCCGGCCGGTCAGGAACTCGAGCGACAGGTAGTACACGCGTTTGGCGTCCGTGCGGTAGCACCGCTGCGTGGTCTCCATCCAGCGCTCGACCAACCGTTCGCGCACGACGTACGCGGTGGTGGCGAACCAGTCGCGGGTCGTCGCCGTCTCGGGATTCTTCCCCAGCGAAAAGATCAGGTGGTTGGCCAGCGACCGCCGCAGCGATGTCCGATCCTGCCCCAGCTTGTCGTGTTCGAATGGCCGGTTGCCGTCGTTGCGGGAGCTCATGCGGCTCCCGCGGGCGCGGAGGCGCTGCCGGCGGGGAGAACCGAGATCCGATCGCGTCCACTCCGTTTGGCTTCGTAGAGCGCCGCATCGGCGCGCCGGAGCGTGGCCTCGATCGAGTCGTCCGCCGCCGCAATCTCGGTGACGCCGACGCTGCAGGTGAAGCCCACCTGGCCGGCCGGCCCGGAAACGGTGCGCGTCCGGCAGTTGTCGACGATGCGTCGGGCGACTTCCTGGGCGGCGTCGATGGGGGTTTCGGGCAGCAGCACGGCGAACTCCTCACCGCCAACCCGGCCGGCGAGATCCGAGCCGCGGGAGGAGTGCTGTCGCAGAACATCGGCGAATGTCTTCAGCACGGCGTCGCCTGTATCGTGTCCGAACGTGTCGTTGACGCGCTTGAAGAAATCGAGATCGGCCATCAGCACGCCGACCGGGCGTTTATGTCGCCGTGAGCGGCCGAACTCGATGGCGGCCACCTCGAACCATCGGCGCCGGGACGCCAGGCCTGTCAGCACGTCGGTGTTCGCGAGCTGCGCAAACTCGTCGCGAGCCGCCTGCAGCTCGGCCACCCGCTCGCCAAGCCGCTCCTGCAGCGTGAGGACGCGGATGCCGACCCGTACGCGCGCGTGCAGCTCTTCGGTATCGAACGGCTTGACGATGTAGTCGTCGGCGCCCGCCTCGAGGCCGGCCACGACATCCTTCCGGCTCTCGAGCGCCGTCAGCAGGATGAGATACATGTTCGCGAGCGGGAGCTCGTGGCGGACGCGCCGGCAGATCTCGACGCCGTCCATCTTCGGCATCATCCAGTCGAGAATCGCGAGAGTGGGCCCGGCGGAGGCCGCGGCGGTCTGCAGATAGCTCCACGCGTCGGCGCCGTCGGCCACCACGGTAACCTCGTAGTGCCAGCGCTTCAGCGTCCGCGACAGAATCTCGGCGACCAGTCGATCGTCATCCGCGACGAGCACGCGCATCGATTACCTCCAGCGCCAATCCTATTTCATCAGGACGGGCCACCAACACCCGCGTGTGTGAACGCGTACCGGTGCGCTCGGACGTGTCTCGACGAGCGTGGCGGCCGCGCCAAGACGGGCCCTGACCTCGGCAATCAGGCGGTCGGAGAGCATCCGCGCCGGGACAACGGCGGTCAGGCGGCCTTCGTCGAGATATAGGTAGCCGATCGCCGCCCAATCGTTCCACTCCGCCGACGGACCGCGTTGGTACCATGTCAACAACGCGTGCGGTTCACCGCCGGCTCCATTCTCGAGGTCAATCGCGAACTCGTCCTCGTAACACAAGGTCAAGGGCCGAAGACACTCCAGGATGTTGTCGAAGGGGAGCGAGACCGTCCACTCCAGGTGGATGGGTTCGGGAGGATGTTCGCCCACGTGGAGTTCTGGTATTGACACTGGGCCGCGGTCACACGCTTCTCTGTACTCGGCGCAGAAGTCGCCGCCCATCCCCAGCTCCACCAGCGCCGCGCGCGTCAGCCACGTGTTGCTTCCATCGCCGTAGCCGCGCCGGTATTCGATCATCTCGAAGCGCCAGTCGGGCGGCAGCGTGTAGGGAGCCGGACCGAGCAGCATCGAGATGCCGTCGAGGGTCAAGACCGCGCTGAACAGAATGTCGTCCGGCCGGGCGTGCGCTGAGATCTCGGGATCGACGACGACGAAGCGGCGGCCGGTCAGGAGATCCATGACCGAAAGCGCCCAGCCAGATCGAATGCCTTCGACGCGAAGGAGGCTGTACGGGCTCGCCGCCGCCGTGACGACGAAGGCTCGATCGAAGTCATCGACGGGCGCCAATTGTGACGTCAGCCAGGCCACCGCAAGGGTCGCGGTCGGCCAGGTGTCTGGCACCCGTAGATCTTCCTCTTCCAATTCCAGGTTTGGGATCCAGCTGAAGGCGAACCACCGATCGAAGGCCGGCAGGGCCATCATCAGGCTTTCGGGCGAACCTTTCGTGTACGTGAAGTGGCGCAGGCCATTCGCGAACAGGTCTTGGCCCCAGGTGCTGAGCGCGTACTCGATGGTTTGGCGAACGAGACGGCGTTCCGTCTCGTGCATCCGCTGCCAAGCGGCGATCTCCGCATCCACGCGGGTGGCGCAACAGTTGCCGAACAGACGCCCCGATCCACACAGGCACAGTTCGTCGGGACCTGGCGGTAGTGCTCCCACGACGGTGAGGTTACCCGATCTGGACGGCTCCCTTGTAGGAGCAAGAGCCTGTCGGATTCAGATATCATCCGGCAACCACTGTCAGGCCATGGTTGCCGCGATTGACATCCCTCCCAAGCCGGGCGAGGTAGTCCGCGTCCGGTCGCGGCGCTACCTCGTCGAAGAGGTCGAGCCGGCGCCCACGCCTGGCGACCAGACGCTCGTCCGGCTGTCGTGTCTGGAAGACGACGCCGAAGGCGAAGAAGTCCAGGTCCTGTGGGAAAAAGAAGTCGACGCGCAGCGGATTAATGAGGCTGGCTGGCCTCGCCAACGTCTGGTTCGGCGTGAGCGTCGAAGACCGCACGCATGGCCTGCCCCGTCTCGACGCGCTTCACGCCACGCCGGCCGCCGTGCGATTTCTCTCGGTCGAGCCGCTCCTGGAGGATCTCGGACCACTGAATCTCGCCGGCGTCGACTGGGTCATCGTTGGCGGCGAAAGCGGTCCGCACGCGCGCCCAATGCGCAAGGAGTCACGCACGGCGTCATGTTCGGACGCACTTGCGGCTGATCTGATACGACTGTCAGGCGAGGGGATGGCTCCCTCGCACCTGGCGCTGCTGCTGGATGTCGCCGCCGAGGCAGCCGACGCCCGCATGAGCGGCGCGGCGTCCGCTGATCTGGTATGGACCGGACCAGAGGCTTCCGTCGCCCACAGCCGCGATACATCAGTTGTCGTGGAAGAGTTGTTCGCCAACGCTCAACGTCACGTGCTGATCAGCACGTTCGTCGTGCATCAAGGCTCGACGATGTTTCGAGCCACTTGCCGCCAGGATGGACCTCGTGCCTGATCTGCGAGTGCAACTGTTTCTCCACGTCGCTCGTGAATGGAAGGACACTCGCGACGACTCTGAGTTGCTTAGAGAGTCTGCGAAGGATTTCAAAGAGCAGTGGCCCTGGCCCAAGCGACCAGAGGTCTACTACGATCCACGAACGCTGTCAGCCGACCAGAAACATCGCGCGACCTGGCACGCCAAGTGTGTGCTGGTGGATGACGAGTTGGCGTTTGTGACGTCCGCCAACTTCACCGAGTGGGCTCAGCAACGTAATGTGGAAGTGGGAGTGCTGTTACGCAATCGTCACTTTGCGACTCAACTCCGCCAGCAATTCGAGGGACTGATCCAATCGAAGCTGGTGCGACGATTGCCAAGAGGAAGCCGGGTCCAGAAGGACCCGGCCTACATACCTCCAGCCTGAGCCTTCAGCCTTGAGTCCTACGCCGTCTTCTGCGGAAAGGTGAGGCGAAGCCGTGCTTCGCCGGGTCCAACCTCGCAGACAACGGTCCCGCCGTGATGCTCGACGGCGCGCCTGAGGGCCCGCACACCCAGGGCCGCGGGCCACCCGCCCGGCCTCATGGTCCATGTTCCGTCGAAGAAGCGTTCGCCGCTCGTCGCATCGAGTCTGGTTGACCGATGAACGATGTCCACCGTCAACGAGGCGGCCGACCGGCTGGCGGACACGTTCAGCGCAGGCTCATCGTCGACGTCCACGAAGGGGAGCAAGGCCACGAGCGCGCCGGTCAGGCCGACTGACAGCGTCTGCGCGTCAAACCGCGCCGTGTACGCCCGGTCGTCCACCCGCGCCCGGAGCGCGACGCCTCTCAGGCGACCCTCAGGTGCGAACCGTTCGACCAGCTCGTCAATCAGCGTCCCCAACGGCCGTCGCCGGTCGGGCTGTGGCGCCTCGGTCTCGATGAAGTGGCTCGCCTTGACCAGCCACGCCGCCCGAGCGGTATGGACCTCGATGAGGTCGAGTGCGGCGCGCCGAGCGACCGCTCCCCCGTCGTCCACGAGCAGCCGCCGAGCCGACTCGACGGCGGCGAACTCCTCCGAGAGGCTCCTGAACAGATCCGCCGATCGCGCGGTGACCGCCGGCCGCTCCGGGACCACCGGTGGCGGCGGCGCCACAGCCGGCGGCTGGCGCCGCAGATTCTCGCTGGAGAGCTCGTCTACGTAGTGCCGGTCGGCGCGCATGCGGTACCCCGGCGGCAGGCCCTCGCGCGCCGGCCGAATATCATCATCTCGATCCTGCGTTTCATCCGAAGCGGTATCCATTTCGAGGTCAGACACGTCACGTCCCTTCTTCAGGAAATAGGAATTGGCAAGGCCACCGATCATAAACTGTGCAGCGCTCTTCCGCTACCGTGCGCGGGATGGGCGACCCGGCTCTTGGTGATTAGCCCAAAAGGACTTCAGCCCGCGATCGGCATCAGTGCGGAAAACACGTCGCCAGAAACCCGGCGCCGTCGGGCCCGCAGTTGAAGGGACGGTAGAAGGTCAGCAGCCGGCCGCACACGATGACCGCCGTCCACAGAAGAAGCGACGCAGCCCCGACGAGTCTCGCCGCTCTGGGGGCATCGGCCCCGGGCGCGAGACCGCGCACTTTACCGAACAGCGTCAGATAGAACGCCAGCACGTTCACGCCGGCCAGACCCATGAAGAGCAGCTTGAAGTGAAACGCGGGATTGAAGATGTACTGATCGGGCTCGGTGATGAGGAACATCACGCCGGTCGTCACGTTGATGACGTAGCCGGCAACTCCCCATGGAATCAGCTTGTGCAAAGCCGCGATCGACACGCGCTTGCCCACGCCGAGCAGACGCAGATCGAACGTCCCGATCATGCCGATGAGCATCGAGAGGCCGATGAAGTGCAGCGTCTCGCACGTCGCCCATCCCCAGGGAGAGTGCATGAACGGAGAGATGATCTTGATCTCTCTCATCGTGTGGACGAGCCAGGTCTGGAAGCCGAGCATTCTTCGCTCCATATGTAGGGCGGACCCTATGGGTCCGCCCGAACCCTGCTACACAGACGTGAGCACGGAGTACGTATACGCGAGGAAACGGCCCGCGGCGATCGCCGCCGCCCAGCACACGAGCGACACGGCCGCCAGAATCTTGCCGGTCCTTGGCATGCCCTCCACGCCGATATTCGGATTACGCAGCACGCGATGCTCGATGGCCAGTTGCACGGCGACGCCGATGGCGATGAGCGCGAGCTTGACGTAGAAGAGCGGATTGGTCAGCGCCTTGGTCGGGTAGCCGATGAGCAGCACCACGCCGGAGACCGCGTTCAGCCAGAAGCCGAACCACAGAAACGCGCGAAAGCGCCGGGCGTCGGTCAACGGGACGCCCGCCGCTACGCCGAGAATCCGCACGTCGACGGCGGCGCTCAGGCCGGCGACCAGGCCCATGCCGATCGTGTGCAGCGTAAGAATGGCCGGGAACGCGAACACCGACGGCGAGTCGCGGACCCACATACTGAACGACGTCGTCTCCAGCCAGACAAAGAATACGTTCATGGTTCGCGGTTTCCGAACGCATCGAGGAGCACGGGCGTGAGCGCATGCATGCGGCTCAGGGCCGGACGCGCGGGCGTCAGGCCGGCGCGGAATCCGTGCGCCTGCAAGCGAGCGAGCACGTCGTTCCGGCTGGCGATCACGTGAACCGGGACGTCCCACGGCGCGCCTTCGCCACTCACGACGGAGGGCGGCTGGTGGTCGCCGATCACGATGGCGACAAAGTCGCGATCCGCGCGCTGGCGGAGATAGCCGCCAATCGCCGCGTAGACATACGACATCGCGCCGACATAGCTTGGCCCCAGGTCCAGCCAATCGGGCTGCTGTTCGTACGCCTGCAACAGCACCATCTCATCGTAGGGCTCGTCGGTCAGCATGCGCGGCCAGTCGGGTTGATACGGGGGCGTGGGCGTAAACGGAATGTGCGTGCTGACCGTGGGGAAAAAGACGAACAGGGGTGCGCGTGTCTGCCGGCTCACCTCGAGCGCGTCCATCTGGGCCAACGCGAACTGATCGGGAATGTTCCACCAGCCGAACTGGGGGCCGCGGTAGGCGAGCCGCTCGCCGCCATAGATGTCGCTGAATCCGTAGAAGGCGCCTTCGGGCCAGCTTTGCCAGGTCCCCGGCATCAGCGCGAGCGTGCGGTAGCCCTGGCGCGCGAACGCGGTGGCCAGCGTGTCACGCTTCCTGGTCATCAACAACGCGTTCGTGTCGCGATCGCGCACTTCGACGCCCGAGAGCAGGCTGATGTGGGCCAGCCACGAATTGCCGCCAAAGGTCGGTGACTCGACATAGGCTGACACGACGTGCCGGTTGGTGGCCGCGACGGCGGCCGCAAATTCCGCACGGGACGCCGCCAGGCCCCGCGCGAATTCCGGGCGCTCGTAGCTCACCGCGCCGTAGGACTCGACGAAGAACAGGAAGACGTCAGCGCCCTTGACGAGCGCGAGGTCGGAGTCCATCGCGGGGCTGGGTGCGAGCGATCTGGAATCGGCCGAGAGCGCGTCCCGAACGAGCCGCACCTGATGCGCGTAGGTCTGGGTGACCGGGGCCGCGAATCCGGGCACTCGGGGCACGCGCTCGCTTGCTGCCTGCGTGGCAAAGAGCGCGACGGCCGCCGCCGCCAGCCAAAGGGTCGCCGTGCGCTCGCGTGGCTGCGCCATCGCCTCGCCTATCCGGCCGAAGGCCCATCGCGACATCGCGTAGAGCAGGACCAGCACGAGGGCGGCGGCCATGAGCGTCAGGAGAATCAACCACAGGGGGGCGGCGCTGGCGAACATGGCGGCCACGGCGGACACGTTGCGCAGGTCCCAGAACAGATTGACCTCGCGTCCGTAGAGGGCTGGCGCGGTCACGTCCGCATACCGGCCGATCACGAGAGCGGGCCAGATGGCGGACAGCCAGGCCAGCGCGGCGCGGGATGGCGGTCCCAATCGCCCGCTCACTATTGCCAGCGCGGCGAGGCAGATCGCCAGCTCGACCGACAGCTCGCCCGTCCACTTGATGGCTGGCGTCGGCCAAATGTTGTGGAAGGTCACCGAGACGTCCAGGAGCAGGATCGCCGCGGCGAGCTTGGTCCGGCGAATCCACGTCTCGCGCGTGAATTGATCCATGGCCAGCTGTCGATTATGCCGCACGCGACGTGTTCCACAGCCAGATCGTGTCCACCAGAAACGAGTAGCAGAGCACGAGCAGGCCGGCGGCCGCCAGTCGTCCGCTCCACGGCGGCGCAAGAGGCGGCAGGAGCACGACCATCAGGACGACGAGCTCAATGACGCAGATGGTTTTGCCGCGCCGGCTCGGAGGCAGCGGGCGTCCAATCCATGGCCAGAGCGAACCGGCGGCGACGAAGAGGTAGCGCAGCAGTCCCGACATCAGGATCCAGGGACCGGCCTTGCCGTGCTGCCAGGCGAGGATGGCCAGCGCCTGGATCAACAGCGCGTCGATCTCCACGTCGAACCGCGCGCCAAAGGCGCTCTCCATCCGCGTGCGGCGGGCGAGCCAGCCGTCCACTCCGTCGAGCGACGTGATCACGAACGCCGCCGCCGCCGCGCCAGCGGCAGCCATCGGAATTGCCGGTTCGAACACCAGGCTTACGACGAGCGCGAGGAGCGCGGCGCGGCCGGTGGTGATCTGGTTGGCCGGCCCGAGCGTGGGGAAGGGATGCTCGCGCAGGTACCGCCCTGCCAGCAGCATCATGACCAGGAAGCAGGCGCCGGCCTCGACCGGGTACCACTCGCCCAGCCGGAGCCGAGCGCCCGCCAAGATGCCGAGACCGACGACCGCCACCAGGGCGATCGCCTGGATGGTGAGGAAATTCGAACGAAGGCTCACGGGTCAGGTCTCACGGAAGTCTCAGGGCTGAAGCCTCAAGTCTGCCAGACTTCAGACTTCACACTTGAGACTTACTTTTTGCAAGAATGGGCCGATGTCTTCGATGTCTCCGCGGGACGTCGCGAGCGCGTTCTGGGTCGTGGCTCCCGGCCGCGGAGAGATCCGCACCGAGCCGCTCGGTCCGGCGGCGGCGGACGACGTCGTCGTGCGCGCCGTCTTTAGCGGCGTCAGCCGCGGAACCGAGGCGCTCGTGTTCCGGGGCCACGTGCCGCCGACCGAGTACCAGCGCATGCGCGCCCCGTTCCAGGCCGGGGAGTTTCCGGCGCCCGTCAAGTACGGCTATGCCAGCGTCGGCCAGGTCGAGCGAGGTCCGCGCGAATTTCGGGACCGTCACGTCTTCGTGCTTCATCCTCACCAGACCCGCTACGTCGTGCCCTTGCACTCGGCGCACCTGCTGCCGGACGGCGTGCCGCCGCCGCGCGCGGTGCTGGCCGCCAACCTCGAGACGGCCATCAACGGGCTCTGGGACGCACGACCTCACATTGGCGACCGCGTCGTGGTCGTTGGCGCCGGCGCCGTCGGGTGTCTCGTCGCGTGGCTGGCGGGCCGCATGCCGGGATGTGACGTCGAGCTCGTCGATGTCAATCCCGATCGCGCCTCCGTCGCGCGAGCCCTGGGCGTCGGCTTCGCGACGCCGGCGTCGGTCTCGGACGGCGCGGATGTCGTCATCCACGCGAGCGGCTCGCCTGCCGGACTCCAGCTGGCCCTCCGCGTCGCCGGCTTCGAAGCGACCATTGTCGAAATGAGCTGGTACGGCACCGAAGTCGTGCCGCTTCCGCTCGGCGAAGCGTTTCATGCCCGGCGGCTGACGCTGGTGTCGTCGCAAGTCGGGAGCGTCGCACCAGCCCAGCGAGCGCGCTGGGCTGCGCGCCGCCGCATGCGGCTGGCGCTCGCCCTGCTGGCCGACCAGGCGCTCGATGCCTTGATCACGGGTGAGAGCGACTTCGAATCGTTGCCTGCAACGATGGCACAGCTTGCGGCTGCGCCTGGTGGGACGATCTGCCATCGGATCAAGTACCCGGAAGGTGCATAGGTGCGTGGGTGCATGGGTTCATAGGCAAGCACCTAAGCACCCACGCACCTATGCACCTACGAACCAAAGCACCTAAGCACGACAGGAGTCTGAGTCATGTATAGCGTCTCAGTCCGCGGCCACATCATGATTGCCCACAGCCTGCGAGGCGACGTGTTCGGTCCGGCGCAGCGGCTGCACGGGGCCACCTATGTCATCGATGTCGAATTCCGCAGACCAGGTCTCGACAAGGACGGGATTGTCGTGGACATCGGACGCGCGACCAGCACGCTCGACGCCATCCTCACCGCGCTCAACTTCCGCAACCTCGATGACGAGCTGGCGTTCAAGGGGCACAACACGACGACGGAGTTTCTGGCGCGTGTGGTGTTCGACCGGCTGGCGGCGGCAATCAAGGGCGGCGATCTCGGCGCCGACGCGCGCGCGATCGAAAGCATGCGCGTGACGCTGCACGAATCACACGTGGCGGCGGCATCTTTCGATGCGCCGCTTACAAGGTCTCAAGTCTGAAGTCTGAAGTCTGCCAGACTTCACACTTCAGACTTCACACTTCACACTTCGCGATGTCTCTCGCTGTCTTTGTGGTTCCCGGGCGCCTCGACACCAGGACTGGCGGCTACGAGTACGACCGCCGCATGATCGCGGGCTTGCGCGCGCGGGGCTGGTCGGTGGCAGTCCGCGAGCTTCACGACAGCTTTCCTCGACCAACGCAGGCTGCCCTCGACGCCGCAGCTCGCGTGCTGGCGGCGATTCCAGACGCCGCGACCGTCGTTATCGATGGCCTCGCTCTTGGAGCCATGCCCGCCGAGGCGGAACGCGAGACCTCGCGCCTGCGGCTTGTCGCGTTGGTCCACATGCCGCTTTCGTCCGAGACCGGTTTGGACCGCGAGACGGCTGCCCGATTCGAGCGCAGCGAGCGGCGGGCTCTGGCCGCCGCAGTCCGCGTGGTTGTCACAGGCAAGGACACCGTGTCCGCAATGGAGGGATACGGCGTCGATCGAGGTCGGGTGGTGCTGGTCGAGCCGGGCACCGATCGCGCGCCGCTGGCGCACGGGTCGGGTGGACCGATGATCGAACTGCTGTCGGTGGCGACACTCAACGCAGGCAAGGGACACGAGTTCCTGTTCCGAGCCCTGGCGATGATTGCGCAGCGCAACTGGCATTTGACCTGCGCCGGGAGCCTCGAGCGCGATCCGCCAACCGTCGAGCGGCTGCGCGCCCAGCTGCTCGCCGACGGTCTCGAGGATCGCGTGTCGCTCGTCGGCGAGCTGGACGCGCGTGCGTTGTCGGCGTGCTACGACCGCGCGGACGTGTTTGTGTCGGCCAGCCTGAGTGAGACCTATGGGATGGCCGTCGCCGAGGCGCTGGCGCGCGGGCTCCCAGTCGTCTGCACCGATACCGGTGCGGCTCCGGGTCTTGTCGCCGGCGGACCGACGGACGGCGAAGGCCGTGCCGGGATGGTAGTCCCGCCGGGTAACGCCGAGGCCCTCTCGGCCGCGCTCGAGGCTGTGATACACAACACGGATCTTCGCGAGGGCTTCGCCGCCGCCGCCCGCCGCGTGCGCGAGAGATTGCCGAGTTGGGAAGAGGCTTCAAGTAAGATGGCCGCCGCGCTCGAACGCGTCTCGACCGATGGACGATTCCCTCTCTAGCTGGCTCCCGCTGCGCGAGTCCGCCGATGCGGCGGCCCGGTCGGTCGCATTGACGGACGCGATCGCCGAGGTGATCAAGGTCCGCCTAAAGGCGGACCCCACGTACGAGGGAGGCACGTACGAGGGAGGCACGTACGGGAGACCGCCGGTGCGCATCCTCGATCTGGCGACTGGCACTGGCTCCAACGTCCGCTATCTCGCTCCGCGTTTGCCTGTTCCGCAGCAGTGGCTGGTCGTCGATCGCGATCCGGCGCTCCTTCAACAAGTCCCGACACACATACCGAGCGGCACAGTCGAGACCCGCTGCCTCGAACTTGGCGAGCTCGACGATCCCGGGATCTTCGCTGGCCGCCATCTGGTCACCGCCTCCGCGCTGCTCGACCTGGTGTCGGAGCGCTGGCTGCGTCGGCTGGCGACCTGCTGCCGGGCGAGCGGAGCCGCCGTTCTCTTTGCCCTCACCTACAACGGCGGGTCTTTGTGCCTGCCTGAGGAACCGGAGGACGCCACGATTCGGGATCTCATGAACCGGCACCAGCGGAAAAACGACAAGGGATTCGGGCCGGCGGCCGGACCTGATGCGGTCGAGTGCGCGGTGCGGTGCTTTGCGGAGGCCGGCTACGAGGCGCGGCGCGAACCGAGCGATTGGGTGTTGACGCCCGATGCGCGCGATCTGCAGCGCCAGCTGATCGACGGGTGGGCGCACGCCGCCAGGGAGATCGCGCCAGAACTCTCGTCGACGATTCGCGACTGGCTGGCCCGGCGACTGGCCCACATCGCCGCCAACCACTCACACGTCGTCGTCGGCCACGAGGACATCGCCGCGTGGCCTAAATGACACGCGCGAGTGGTGGGCGCTGCCCGGGCTGGTCCTCGTCTCCTCGGGTTCCCGTCTCACAGTCGAAAAGCACATCGCCGCCCATCCGGAACACGCGATAGCGCGGCCGGTGGCAATCGCCGAGCACGGTGGGCGGATGTAGACGGATGCCCGGGCGTCCGTCGCCGATGAGAAACGGCGCGACCGTGATCTGCAGCCGGTCGAGCAGGCGGGCTTCGAGGAAGTGCGAGACCGTGACGCCGCCGCCTTCGACAAACACGCGCGCGCAGCCCAGTGCGCGCAGAACGCCCATCAACTCGGCCAGGTCGACACGATCGGCGTGCCCGTCGATCCCGACGAGCAGGGCACGGCCATAACGAGACTCGTCGGGCAGGGTCAACGACCGTGCACAGACGTACAGAGTTTCTGCCACACCGTCCTGGAACACCCGATGCTGTGCGTCAAGCCGCCGGCCCGGATCGATCACGACGCGCAGCGGGTTCGGTCCCTCGACCAGCCGTGTGGTGAGTTGCGCGTCGTCGGCCGCCACGGTGCCGGCCCCGACCACGACCGCGCCGCACAGCGCGCGAAGCCGATGCATGTGCAGGATGTTTTCCCCGCCGGTGACCCAGTTGGACTCTCCGGCGTGCGTTGCGATGAATCCGTCGAGGCTCTGGCCGAGGTGGCCGACCGTGATGGGCCTGGCCATCGTGGCGCTGCAGATCGGCAGATACAGGTCGATGAGCGCGCGGCGCGGGTCGTCGGGCGCGAGCACCGCCTCAAATCCGCGATCCGGTCGCCAGGCGATGAGCGCCTCGGGATCGCGCTCCGCGACGGGCCGCAGATGGGCGTCTGGCGCCAGCGCGAATACAGCCGGCTCGTTCGCCTGCGCCAGCCGTTCGGCATTGCGGGCCGCAGCCTGTACGAGCGCCCAGGCGAGTACCTCGCTGGCGTCTCGCGCGCTCCGGTCCGCGGCCGTTCTCGTCGGTTGCGGCATGGACCAGGCGATTATAGAGGCTCCGCGATCCGCGCGTAGACGTCGCCCGCCCGTCGCTGCGCCTCGGGCGTGCGGAGGCTCGCCAGCACTTCTCGATCGCTCATCCACGTGCGCGCCGCGAGCCGATACGATTCGCCGAGCGACCAGTTGAACTGGTACGGGCCCAGGGCCAGGAGGTGCGCGATCGACGCCTCGACGTGGTCGAGCGCACGCGGCAGGTATTCGAAGGACAACGCCGGAACGGCCCGTGTCAGGCCGGCCAGGACCGCCGGCTCGCTTCCCTCGACGTCGATTTTCACGAACTGCGGCGCTCCGAACCGCCCGATCAGGGCGTCGAGCGTCGTCGTCTCGACCTCTGTCTGGCGGTTCCATTCGACACGGGCGAAATCGGGATCTCCCGCGCGGGTCTGTCTCCACGCCTCAGCGAGCGTCGTGACGGTCGGCGTGCGCTCGCTGACCGAGAGCACCGCGCGGCCTGGCGCCGCGGCGACGGTCGCTTCGACGACGGTCACCCGTGGCGAGCGGGCGAAGAGCGCGCGCAGCAGGCGCGCGAAGTCCGGCTGGGGCTCGATGGCCACGACCCGGCAGCCCAGCGCCGCAAAGCTCCTCGCGCGATTCCCGGCGTGCGCGCCGACGTCGAACACCAAATCGCCCCGCCTGACGAATCCAGCGTAGAGACGCCGCATACGGGGCTGCCGCAGCGGGATCGCGTGGTAGATCGCCACGGATCGCGCGAGACCGATGGCACGGTCGAAACGGCTCAATGTGCAATTATGATGGCACGATATGTCGATTCTCGACTGGCTGCGTGGGCAGGCCGATGCGAAGACCGCGCGCGGGGACACGGAGACCGTCCGTCGGATTATCGGCGAGCTGGATCGGATGGAGCCGTCTGGCGCCCGCCATCTGGCGGCGTTCGCGTACGTGCTCAGCCGGGTTGCGGCCGCCGATCTCGATGTCAGCCACATGGAAGTAGACAAGATGGCGGAGATTGTCGAGCGGGTGGGTCGCCTCTCCGAGGCGCAGGCCGTTCTCGTTGTGCAGATTGCCAGGAACCAGAACCGCTTGTTTGGCGGCACCGAGGACTTCCTGGTCACGCGCGAGTTCCGCGAGATCGCCACGGACGAACAGCGCAGCGAGCTGTTCGATTGTCTCTTCGCGGTCGCGGCCGCCGACGGCGAAATCTCGGCGGAAGAGGAAGGACAGATTCGACAGATCGCGAGCGAGCTGGGCATCTCGCACGCGGACTACGTGAGGGCCCGCCTCGCGTATTCCGACAAACGCAGCGTGTTTCGGCGCGAGGGCGCATGAGCGTGACGATGCGTCGTCTCGGCGTCACGACCACGCTGGTTGGAATCCTGGGGGCCGTCTGCTGCGGCGGCGGGAGCGCACCGGTGCCCGCCGCCCACAAGATCGAGCGCACGCAGGTGGCGATGGGCTCTTCGCTGGTTCTGACGGCCTGGACCGCGGATGATGCCACGGCCGAGGCGGCGTTCGACGCGGTGTCTGCGGACTTCGAGCGTCTCGACGCCTTGATGAGCGTGTGGCGCGACGGCAGCGAGATCGTGCGCCTGAACGCCGCGGCCGGCGAACATCCGGTGCCGATCAGCCAGGATGTTCGCGACGTGCTGCTCACGGCGCGGCAGGTGAGCGAGTGGACCAACGGCACGTTCGATATCACGTTCTACGCGCTGTCCGGCCTGTGGAAGTTCGACGCGCAGGACCAGGACAACACCGTGCCGGACATGGCCGAGGTGCGCAAGCGCCTGCCCCTCATCAACTATCGCGACCTCGTGGTGGACGAGCGGGCGGGCACGGCGTTTCTCACGCGCAAGGGCATGCGTGTCAATCTTGGGGGCATCGGCAAGGGCTTCGCGGTCGATCGCGCCCGAGAGATCTTTCGCACGCACGGGTTGCGTGACTTCATGATTCAGGCCGGCGGCGACCTCTACGTGTCGGGGAAGAAGGGCGACCGGCCGTGGCGGCTCGGCATCCGCGACCCCCGTGGCCCGACGGACAAGGTGTTCGCGGCGATTGATCTCTCCGACAGCACGTTCAGCACGTCAGGCGACTACGAACGCTTCTTCATGAAGGATGGCCGCCGCTATCACCACATTCTAGACCTGAGCGTCGGTGAGCCAGCCCGCGGATGCCGCAGCGTGACACTGGTCACCGACCGCGCCGTGATAGCCGACGCGCTGGCCAAGGGCGTGTTCATCCTCGGCCCTTCGGCGGGGATGGCGCTCATCGAGCGCATCCACGGCGTGGAGGGCGTCATCGTCAGCGACACGAACGAGGTCCTCGTGTCGTCGGGACTGAAGAACCGGCTTATGCTGATGACGCCGCCGACCGACGCGCCGTGAGTGCGCCTGACGGCGGACACCACATCTTCAGAGGAACGACGCATGTTGATCACGAAATGCCTGGGAACGCTGGCCCTTCTGGGCTTCTTCCTGCTGGGTTCGCGCGGCCTTGTTGCCCAGCAACCGCCTTCACAGAGGGCCCTGCAGGACAGGTTGGCGGCCGCCAAGTCCCTCAAGTGCGACTTCCCGACGTTCGCCACTGGAACATGGTCGAGGGAGGGTGTCCCGCAGGCGGAACTGAAGACGACGGTGACGGCGATTCAGTTCCTGTCGATCAACGTCGACGAGGGATCGGCCCAGATGACGGGCAACTTCGGCACCTACGATCTCATCGTGCGCCTGGCGGACTCGGCCCTCCACTTCATCCACGCGTTCCGGACGGGACCGCTCTACTCGACGTCGGTCTTCTCCAGAGAAACCACGCCCGGCAAGTTCAAGGCCGTGCATTCTCGGCATGAATACGTCGAGTTCGTGCTGCCGGGGTTTACCTCGAGGCCTGAACAGTACTACGGGGAATGCGCGGTCGGACAATAGTCAGGCGGGCGTCATGTACGCGATGCCGCCCTTCTTCTTCAGAATCAGCCAGTGCGGGCACTTCTGCTGGTCGAGATAGAGACGCTCGCAGTCGTCGCACCGCACGCACTCGCTCGCCACAATCTTCGGCCCGCGGATCGCGCCCCACTCACACGTCTTCTCGCAAATCTTGCACGTCTTGCACTCCGACCAGCGCTTGATGCGGAAGACGGTGAGGTTTGAGAGGACGGCGAGGAAGGCCCCGACCGGACACAGGAACCTGCAGTAGAGATTGCGGACGAAGACCGTGGCCACGAGCAGCGCCGCCAGCCCGGTCCACATCACCACGGTTCCCTGGCGGGTGAACATCCAGAACGGCTCGACGTAGCGGTAGGCCAGCAGATTCTGGGTCATGAAGAAGTAGAGCAGCGTTCCACTGAGGAGCGCGTACTTCACGTTCGCGGCACGACGGTCGAGGGCCTTCGGCACATTGACGCGAAGCTTGGCCGGCACCACCTTGTCGATGAGCTGCGTGAGCGCCCCGAAGGCACAGATCCGGCCGCAGTAGAGCCGGCCCCACAGCACGGTCGAGAGCAGCGTGAAGCCGCTGAAGAGATAGAAGGCGAGGTTGTACCTGAAGATCGGCAGATTCCAGCTGAGCAAGCCGAAGACGTTCACGACGGTGATGATCTGGCTCTTGACGAGCCCCATGTAGAGCACCGAGGCCACGAGCGTTACGGTATGCAGCGTGGTGCTCTTGCGGAAGAAGCCAACGAGCGCCAACGTGATGAACGCGGCGAGCAGCGCCAGATCCACCGCTTGCGCGCGCACGATCTGGCCCCACGTCTCGACGGCCGCTTCGTCTTCGGCGAAGTTCCAGGCGTCGGCAGGAGGCTGAGCCCTGCCCTGAGCGGCGGGTGCTCCGGCGGGCGCGGCCGACGGGGCCCCGCTCGGTGCGGTCTGGGCGCCTGGCTGCCGCGCGTGAACGTGAGATCCGGCCGCCAGCAGCGCGACGAGCGCGAGGATGGCCAGCCGAGCCGCGGCGCGCGTCACTGCTTGGGTGGCTCCGGCGGCGTGAGGTAGTTTCTGGCGATGCGCCGCGCGCTGTTCCGCACGGCGCGGCTCGCGCTGGTCACGGTGATGGACGCGCGCGAGATCGCATCGATGTCGGCGCCCACCCGGAACGGATCGCGGATGTTCTTTCCCTTGAACTGCGCGGCAAACGGCGGCAGGTCGACCGAGAAGTAACCGTACGGCTCGTGATGGTCGACCACCAGGATGCCGGTCAGGATGCCCGTGGTGTCCATGCCGACCAGCATCTTGACCGGGCCGTCATACGCCCGTTCGAGCGGCTCGAGTTCGGTCGTCCAGAACACGTAGCCCGCGAGTGTCTTGGCCGCCGGGTCGCTATAGGCCTTGAAGTGAGGCGGGTCGCCCTCTTTCGCGGAGAATGCCGCCGCCGCCGGAAAGACCGACTTGAGTTGCCCCTGCAGTCTCGTGTCGGCAGCGGACTGTCCGCCTGCCACGGCCCCGGCGCCAATCACGGCGAGTGCAACGACCAGCACGGCGAGTCCTCCGATCCTCATGCTCCCAATGCCTCCTTCAGGCGGGCCGATTATAGCGTCAATCGTGTACAGTATCAGCCAGCCGCGAAAAAGTCCGCCTGAAGGTAGACACTGGCGGAAAACGGAGGATCAAGGTATGGCAATCGCACGGGGCTTTCTGACTTCCTTGTTGCTCTTGGTCCTGCTCGTATCCGTCGGTTCGCCGGCCGCGCACGCTCAGCGTCGTGGACAGCCCCCGCCGCCCGGCCAATTCCCCCTGGCCACGGTGAAATCTCTCAAGTGCGCCTTCCCCGTGTATGCGTCGACGACCTGGAGAGCTGGAGAGCCCCAGGTGCAGGTGAAGATGACGGAGATCGTGCTGACGTACACCGAGATCGACGCGCAGGAGGGCACCGCGCGACTATTCGGACTCAGCAATGTGGGGGAGCTCGTCGCGCGGGTGTCCACGTTCAGCCTTCACCTGCTCGAGATCACGAGCTCGGGAAGCCTCAAGGTCACGACCGTCTTCAGCCAGGAGTCCCGCCCCGGCAAGCTCAAGGCCGTCTACGCCCAACACGACTACCTGAGGATGTCCATCCCGGGGTTCGAAGCGGAACCGACCGTGTCGCAATACTACGGGGAATGCGAAGTCGTTCAATAGCGCGGCGCGCGCGAGAGACAATCGGAGAGCCGCGTGCTCACACAGATCTGTGGCCCGACCGTGCGTAGGACGCTCGTGCCGACCGTCACGCTTGGCCCAATAACGTAGAAGCGAGGCGCGGGGCTGAGTGGCGCGGGTCGTGTCGGCCTCGCATCGACCGAGTGCGCGATCGGGGGAACGATCACCGGCCGCCACGGCGAAACAAGGCGAGGGCGAGCAGGCTCGGTGAAGCGCGGCGCGTACGTGCCAGGCCCGGCGAGGAACAAGTCGGGTGGTCCGCCGGTCGACGGCATGGGTGGAGGGATCAGGACCTGCGCGAAGGCTGCGCCTGGAGAGATGAGGGCGCACGCGAGGACGAGCGCGAGTTCGACGGTCACGGCTTTCATGATTGCCTCCAGAGCGCTGCGCCCCTAGCGCTTGTCCACCCGCAGCTGGTTTTCCACCCTGGCTGGACCGGCGATCGACTGCGCGATGGTTCCGGCCCGCTGTTTTTCGATCTCGGTATGAACCCGCCCGATCAGCGTCACGCGACCGTTTTCCACGACGATGTGGATCGGCGGCATCGTGACCATGTTGATGTTCAGGAACATCGCGTCTCCGTATATCCCCTGGGCAACCGCCCATCGCAACTGATCGTCGGAGATCGAGGTGGCCATCTCCCGGATCTCGTTGTTCACGGCCTGCACGCCGCGGATGCGCGCGACGAGCTCGCCGAGCCGCTCCACCTTCGACGCGGAGATCACCCTGCCCCGGAGCGTGACCACGCCGTCACGGACACCGCCCGTCACATCGTCGAACACCGAGTAGATGGGAGATCGGAGCAGCTCCTGACCGACATCGAGTGCCAACGCGGCATCACTGTCCGCGCGCGGAATCTCGATCTCCGACACCACGAAGGTCAGGCCGGCCGCCCTCCGCGCGGCGTCGATCGCCTCGCGCTTCGCCCAGGCGTCGGGCACCGTGCCCGACAGCGTGACGACGGTGGCGGCGACGGTCACCTTCAGCTTCGGGCGCGGCCGGAGCTCCGCCAGCCTGCGCTCGACCTCGGCCTTGATCTGCGCATCGGAGGGCACAGCGGCCGTGCCGGGATTTCCGGGGTTCTGCTCGCCGCGCGCCATGACGGGCGACAGGGCGTGGGGTCCGGCTTCAGCCGGACCTGTCAGGATTGTCAGGATAAGGAGCAGCGCAGCGGCAAATCCCACCCCGCTAGTGTAGCGCGAGGCCGGCCCGCTGGCGATAATAGGGCTGCATGCCAGCTGACGACATCGACAAGGAAGAAGAGGCCAGGCCGCACGAGCCGAAGGTCGAATGCTCGATGTGCCACCAGCAGGTGATGCTGTCGCAGTCAGTGGCGATGAGCGGCCGGCGGTTGTGCTTCGGCTGCGCGGCCGCGTGGTTTGACGAGGACGAGCACGAGAGCGAAACCTGAGCAGCGCGCTGACGCGAGCCGGCCTACGGCTCGAGTGTGATCTGAACGAACTTGCGGAACTTGATCGGCGTGCCGTCGGACATCGCCGGCTTGTAGCGCCACTTCCTCGCAGCCTCCACCACGAGCCGGTCGTAATTGGCATGCGCGGCTTCACGCATCGCCGCCGATTCGACGGTCCCCTTTTCGTCGATCACGACCTCGAGGATGCCCCGCACCCGGGCGGCCACCCGGCCGGTAAACGTCGGCAGCTGCTGGTGAACCGTGACAGGCGGTACGACGTTGGCGTCGCCCGCACTGTAGATCCGCGTCAGCGCGGGAAGCGGCGCCAGATCCGGGGCCGGCTGTGCGTCGACCACCGAGGTCGGCACCGGCGTGGGCGGCGGGAGAGGAAGGGCGGCCAGACTGGCCTTCGAGCTCAGCTCCTGAAATCCGACCGCGAGCGTGCGCAAATCGGAAAGCGGCGGTTTCGCGGCAGCCGGACCCACATCGGAGTCGGCGAGCAGCTTGAGCACCTGCGTAAACGTGTCTGCCGCCACCGGGTAGTCTTTCTGGTCGAACGCCGTCTTGGCCTGCGCGTACTTCGTTTGAATGATTCCCGGAAGCAGGCGGCGCCGCGTGTCGCTGAACGTTGAGCGCACGCGAGGCGCCACGTCGGCGTCCGACGGCCGATAGGCGGGAGCCATCATGACGAGGGCTTCGATGGCCTTCAGCGCCTCCTCGCTCCGCCCGAGTGCCATCAGGCAGAACGCGCGATACTGCTCGATGGCCGGGCTGACCTCCCCGGGAACGCTCGACGCCTTCAGGCGGTTCAGGACGGCCAGCGCCTCCTCATAGGAGGCCGACGAGTACAACTCGCGCGCCATGGTCAGCGTGTCCTGCGTGGCGACCCGGTCGGACAGTCCCAGGATGAATACGGTCACCAGGCAGGTGAGGAGGGCGAACGGGGAGCGGCGCTTCATTGCTTCCTCATATCAACGCTCAGCTTGGCCGGGGCCGTCGTCGTCACGGTGACGACATGCCGCTGCTCGCCGAGGTCTGGATGCCGAAACACGACTTGGTGAGATCCGATGACAAGGGGCGCGTTGCCGATGGGCGTCTCGCCGAGCTTTACGCCGTCGATCCACACTTCCGCCCACGGAGTCGCGTTCACCGCGATCGTGCCTTTCGGGAAGTCGATCTTGATCGACGACACTTTGCCCGCCCCGACCGTCACGGTGCGCGTGGTCTGATAGCCGAGCGCCTGATTCACGATGCTCAGCTGATGCGTGCCGGCCGCCACCATGAGTTGCTCGGTCTGGCTGCTGCCAAGCAGCCGACCGTCTTCGTAGAGTTGCACGGCTTCCGGGGCCGACACCGAAATCCAGCCCGAGAGGGGCACGCCTTGAGGCGTCAGCTGAACGACGAGCGAGGCCGTGACGCCCGCTTCAACCGTCACCGTCTGTTTCGCCGATCCGCTGTCACCCTCGAGCACGACTGAATGCTGGCCAGGTGCCAGATCGCCGATCGTCACTGGCGACAGGCCCCGAGCCAGGCCATCGACGGTCACGCGGGCGCCGGCCGGTTCGGTGCGAACCTGAAGCTGGCCGGGAGCGGGCGAGCCCTTGGGGAGCTCGATGTACTGCGCGACCTCCGTGCCAGCGACGACGGTCACGGGAATCGATCGCACGATACCGCCGCCGCGGACTTCGACGGTGTGAACTCCCGCCTGCAAGGTCAGGGTCACAGGCGTCGTGCCAGACGCTTTTCCATCGACGACCACCTGGGCGCCCGGGGGCGTGGTGTCCACGATCAGGCGACCGGAGCCGGCGGCTTGGTTTGCCGACGCGAAGTAGCGCCGCGCCGCGACGGCTCCCCCGCCCACAGCCACAACCAGGAGCGCGGCTGCCGCCACGCGGAACCATCCCGCTGACCGCCGGTCTCGGGGCAGCGCATGCTCCTGCATTTCCGGACGGGAAAACGAATCCGACGGTGACGTCGCAACCCGCGGCATGTTGGTGCCCGAAGTCGGGCGCCCGGCGGGCGGGGCCGTTTGCACCGTCGCAGCCGCAGGCTCCTCGGCGGCAACCACCGCGGCGACCGGGACGACGACGGCCGCGGGTGTCGCAACGACCTGCGGCGCCGGAGCGGGACTGACCGGCGCCGGGGCCGGATTGATCGGCACCGGCACGGTGGCCGCTGCCACGAGCTTCGGCGCCGTCATCGGCGGTGGGTTCGGCTCAACGATCTCTCCGACCAGATCGTGGTACTCGGCGATGAACGTCGCCAGGGCCGAGGCCGCGGCGGCGTAGTCGATCTCGCCGAGTAACCCCTCGAGCGCCGCCTCGGCTTCGACGGCCGATGCGAATCCGGTTCGCGCGTCCAGCTGCACGGCCCGTGCGAGCCAGGTGCGGAGATCGACCGGCGCCGATGCGGACCCGCCTTGCGCGGAGACGCTCCACGCCGACGACACGATCTCGCCGATCGACCTTGGATATTCCTCGGCGTGAATCAGACGGCCCAGGATCAGTGACAGGGCGACCACCCCAATCTGCGTCACGTCGGTGCGCTGGTCGTTCTTCAAAACGACCGCCGGCCGCGGAAACGCGACCCTGAGGTCTTTCCAGTACTGCTCGTGCGAATACCGCAGTCGCTCGATGGCGGCGCCCATCACGTACTCGACGATGACGAGGCGCGCGTCGGGCGTGACGATGATGCGCTCGGGGCCGATCGCACCATGCGCGGCGTCCGGCGCGAACTTGTGAAGCGCCGCGACTGCCGGCACCAGCTGCCGGAGCAGGTGCAGCACGGCCGGGATCTCGAGGGGAAGCGACGTCGCGAGCAGGTCCGACAGCCGCACGCCCTGAGTGGTCTCCGAGACGACGACGATCGTCGCGGACTGATCGCTCAGCCGCTCCACGTTTCGGACGCGGGCGAACAGGGGATGGCGGAATTGCGCCAGCCGGCTCGCGCGCTCACGAAGCGCGAACTCAAACGACGGGACTTCTGTCAGCTCCTCTCGCAGGTAGAGCACGTCGACGCTGTCGGCTTCGGTCGGCCCGGTGACACGGCGGCGCTCGCCGAACCCGTCGCGAAATACGACGGGCGGCTGGGAGGGCATGTGGGCGACCGCTGGCTCCATGAATGGTTCCTCTTTCCTTAATCCGGCGCAGGTGCTGATGCGCGAACTGTACCGTTTTCAAAGCGGACGCATGTGTGCGGTTAAGTCACTCACTGGCACAGGCTTTCACGCGCGGGCACCGCGAGCCGTGCTCCGAAAAAGCACAGATCACGGGCCGCCCGATTACAGGATGGTTGGCCCCTCGACGTGTTCTGTAATGCCGTGGGCCGGTTGCTCAGGCTGGGACAGAGACCGGATTCCCGTGCCCGCGTGAGTCGCGCCCGGCGGCGCGCCGGGCGAGCACTTGGGCGAGGACGGCGTCGAGCTTGGCGATGCCAAAGGGCTTGGACAGCAACGGCGCTTGCGCGTGATCCGCGAACCGGCGGAGCTCCGCGTTGAGGATGTCGCCGCTGATGAACACGAAGGCGGCGAGCTGCTGAGGCTGCCGTTGGCGGATCGTGTCATGGAGCGCCATGCCGCCCATCCTCGGCATCTGGATGTCGCAGAAGATGATGTCGAATTCGGCTTCCGCGATCAAGCCGGCCGCTATCGCGCCGTCGTCGGCCACTTCGACGGCAAATCCACGTTTGACCAGCAGCCGTTTGAGCAAATCGCGGAGCGACGGTTCGTCGTCGACGATAAGCGCCCGCCGCACCTTGGTCACCCCAGGCGTTGACGACCCCGGCTCGGTTTTGGGGGAAGGCTGGAATGCCGGCGCGGCCGGCGCGACGGTTGCCGGCAAGCTCAAGCGAAAGCAGGCCCCGCTCGCGGCCGGCGCCAGCGAGAGGGATCCGCCGTGCGCTTCGGCAATGCCAAGCGCGATGGAGAGCCCAAGTCCAGTGCCCTGTCCCACTTCCTTCGTTGAGAAGAAGGGCTCGAAGATCTGGCCGGCGAGCGCGAGCGGGACCCCCGGGCCGTCATCCTGCACGTCAACGGCGGCTCCGGCCTCGGTCACCATCGTCCGGACGAGCAGCCGACCGCGGCCGCGGGACCCGCGCATGGCGTGCTCGGCGTTGAGAATCAGGTTGAGGAGCACCTGCTGGATTTCCTCGCGGTTGACCAGCACCGGCGGGAGATGCTCGTCATACTGCTCGGTGACCTCGATGCTGGACGCGGCGAGCTCGTAGCCGCGGAGCGCGACAGTGGTGCGGACGATGTCGTTGAGATTCACCCTCGCGCGCTCGACCGCCGAGCGCCGGACGAAGGCGAGCAGGTTGCGGACGATCTTGGCGGCGCGGTGAGCTTCGGATCGGACCCGTTCGAGGTCGGACCGCACTTCCTCGCGTCGTTCAGATTCAATCAGCAGCTCGCTGAAGCCGACGATCGACTGGAGCGGGTTGTTGAGCTCGTGCGCGACGCCCGAAACGAGCTGGCCGACTGCGGCCAGCCTCTCGCTGTGAATCAACTGGTCGCGAAGCTGGGCGTCGCGCGTGACGTCGCGCTCGACGCCGACCTGATACCTGATGCCATCGGTCACCAGCGACACCGCCGTGCCCGATGACAGGAAGGTCGACTCGTCTTTCCTGCGCCGGACGAGCGTGCCTCGCCATACGCCATCGTTCGCGACGGCCTCTGCGATGGCCGGCAGCTGCGCGACGGACTGCTCAGCCAGCAGGTCGGCCGACTTCATGCCTACCACTTCTTCCGGGCGGTAACCCAGCGCGCGACAGAACGCGCCATTCGCGTGTTGAATCCGCCCGTCCGGAGAGACAATCGCGATGAAATCGTCGGCCTGCTCGGTGGCGGCCGCTAGCAGGCGCCGCCGCGTGTGGGCCTCCCGCGCTTCGCCGCGTTCGACGGCCAGCCGCGCCATCAGGAGCGGCAGCACCGAGAATATCGTGATGGCCGTGAACAGATCCCTGAATCCTTCGAGCGGGCCGAGTGGCATCACCTGGCGCAGACCGAAGTCGAGCAGCGGAATGAAACCGACCGCGCCGAACACCACCCACGGGCGCGACGGGCTCATGGCCGCCTGATCCGTCTCAGGCTCGACGTCCGACGAGGGGGCTGCGGCGGCCGCCCACGGGTAGAAGGCAAACGGCAGCACCCAGATCAAGTCGTACACGAATCCGGACCGGTACAGGCCCTGCCAGATCTCGGCGTTGGCGATGCTCAGGGTGACGAAGTTGACGAAGAGACCCACCGCGAGTCGTCGGTACGTCGCGCCCCAGCTCGTGTGGCGGGCGGCAATGGCGGCGACCGCCATGCCGGCGAACACGACGAACTGCTGGAACTCATACAGCATGAGGAGCGACAGCGATGGCTGGCGCGAGTTGATGGGTGCCAGGTCGGGGCCGACGATGAAGTGGGAGTACAGAAACCCGGTCATTACCGCGATGCCCGCGATGTCAACGGCCGTCGTCGCCGTCAGCCGTTCACGGCTGCCTCGATGTGGCTGCGTGAGCAGGGCAAAGAGGGGAGCGACCGCCCCAAACAACGCGAAGACCGTGTGCCAGCCGAGCCAGGAGATCTGGCGTTGGACGAGGAGTTCCTCGACCGTCCAGCCGACCAGCCCAATGCTCGACATGGTGAGACCGAGAGCGAGCGTCGTCCAGAACAGCCACTGGCAGCCGGTCCAGGCATGGCGCCGCCGCACGATGACGACGATGCCGGAGAGCGGAGCGACCACCAGGGCGGCGGTGCGGAACCAGATCAGGAGATGGGGCTGATCGCGGAGCGCCCATCCGGCAAGGAGGTACGCCAGGGAGTAGAGCACTCCGCACGCAAGCCAGGTCATCAGTTTCTATGTCGGCTGATGAGACCCTTCTCAGCAGTGTCTTAGCGGGTTTTGTTGAGTGCGGCGAGGCGCTCGGTCAGGCGCGGATCGTCGGGAAAATCAGTGAGCAGGCCCTGCACGACGGCCACGGCACCGTCGCGCTGCCCAGCCGCCTGGAGGGCCTCCGCGGTGACCAGGCCGTGCTCGATGCGGAGCACCCGATCGTCCCGCGCGATGGTGATCTCGTTGAGCTTGGCGAGCGAGGCAGCTGGGTCCTGCCGGTCGACGAGCAGCGACTGCGCGGCTGCCAGCTGGACCTCGGCGTCGTTTGGAAAGCGTTCGGCAGCTTGTGCCATGAGCGCCGCCGCCTGCGCTTGCCGACCAGCCTGGCGGTCGACCTGGGCCTGCTGATAGAGCCCCGCGAGGAGCAGCCGCTCGACGTCGGCTGGATCGCCGCTGCGGGTGCCGACACCCCCGGCGTAGCCGTACACCAGACGGCCGCCGTGCGTCCCGGCCTGGTAGACACACACCAGACCGACGAGTCCAGCGATGGTCGACGCGAGATAGGCGTGCCTTCGACGCGGCGACTTGAACAGCATGAGACCCACGGCCTCGATCGCGACGACGACCATGAAGACGGTCAGCGTGCGGTCGCCCCACTCCTCGTGTTCCTCGACGGCCACGCGCGCCCCGGGGATACGCTCGACCACGCCGTGAGCGGCGTCGCCCGAGTTGACGGCGAGCGCGGCGGCGCCCGTGCCGAGGACGAGCAAGATGAGCGCGCTTGGACCGGCAAAGACCGGCCGCGGGATCAAGGAAACGGCGCGGAAGGCGACCCCCACGACGAGGAGCGCGATAGCGAAGTGCACGATCTGCGGGTGGTAGGCAGCCATCTTCTATTACACAGGCCTATTCGGCCTGACGAATGCTACGCCGAATCACGCGGTTCCACCAGATCACGCCGCCGGTGATGAACAAGACTGGCGGCACGAGTCCCAGCGTGCCCCACAGCATCTTGGTCTTCAGGCCGGCGAAGCGGCCGAAGTGCAGCCGCGCGAGCCAGGCCAGCGCATCGTCGCCCGCGCGGACCGCCGCATCCTCGGTTGGCGGCTGGAGGAAGTCGACGACTTGATTGAACGGCTCCGGAAACACGAGGTAAACGCCGGAGACTGCCCACATGAAGATGAAGGCGAGACTCCAGAAGCCGAGGGCGCTGTGCAGGTCCCAGTTGAGCCGCTTCCAGTTGACGCGCCATCGAAGCAACAGGCCGCGGTACCAGGTCTTGCCGCCCTGCCACCAGATGACGGCGCCCGAGAGGCACAGCAGCGTCAGGCACAACGCGCCCACGCCGTTGACGAGGCGGCCCCTGCGGCCCGCAAACAGATTGTCGTGGAGATCGACGACCTGCTCGAAGAGGCGCGTGGCGGGCGGCTCCGCGTCGCCGAGATCCGCGCCCGTGTAGGGATCGAAGAGCCGGTGCAGGCTCTGGCCGTCGCGTTCGAGGTAGACATCGGCGGCCTGTTGCGGACCCCTGCGTCTCACGATGACGCGGTTGATCTGGGCCCCCGGATAGAGGCGCTCGGCGGCTTCCGTCAGCGCGTCGACGGTCATGCGTTCGCCCGACTGTGGGGCGAGCGTCGAGCCTGGCCGGAAGAAGGCGTAGTACTCCTGCCGGAACACGAGCAGGCTTCCGGTCAGGCTGACCACCAGGACGTACAGCCCGACGCCGATGCCCGCCCACGAGTGAATCTGGAACAGCGCCTTACGCAGCATGAGGATCTGAAGTACCTTAGTCCGCCTGAAGGCGGACACCACAACTAATGCGAGCGAAGGCTATCATCTTCTGTTTTCTGGCGCTGTTGACGCTGCCGCGCCCGGGTGCGGCGCAGGTGCCGGCGACGCTCAAGTTCGATGCCGTCTTCTACGGCGACAACTCGGAGTTCTTCAATCGCTTTCGATCCGGCGAAACCATCCTTGGGTGGAATCAACGCCTCTATTGGGACATTGAACTGAGCGATCGGGCGGCGCTGCGTCTGGGCGTCTACGCGCTCGAACGCCTGGGGTCTGAGCGGTCGTTCGACGAGGGGCGGCCGATTGTGTCCCTGACCCTCGGCACGCCCCGTCACCGATTCATCCTGGGCACGCTCGACACCGGCAATCGAAACGCTGGGACAGGACCCGATCGGACGACGCCGCACGGACTGTTGCCGCCGCTCGCGGTCGAGCCGCTGTGGTTCACGCGCGCGTACGAAGCCGGCGTGCAGTGGAAGACGGACGTGCCGCGGCTCAAGCACGATCTCTGGTTCAACTACCAGCAGACGAATACGCCGGCGCACCGCGAACTGTTCGACGGCGGCATGGTCGACCGGCTGCACCTGAGAGGCCCGCTCTCCGTTGGCGCCCAGTTCCATATCGTTCATCACGGCGGCCAGCAGTACGCGTCTGGACCCGTGGCGGACAGTCTCGCTTACGGCGCGGGCGCCATTCTCGAAGGCCCGGTTGCGAGGCTGCAGAAGGCGACGATCGAGGCCTACGGTCTTCGGGCGATGGACCGTCCCGATCGGGCAGTGCCTGCGCTGACGGTCAAGGGCCAGGGGATCTTCGTTCGGCTGGCGGCAGAAACGGGCCCGTGGCGCGGCCACACGATCATCTGGCGGGCGAGCGACTTCAACCACGAGGACGGCGATCGCAACTACCTGTCGCGGTATGCCGACGGGACGTCCTTTGTCAGCACGCGCGACTATGCGGAGACGGGTCTCGCCCGCGTGTTCAAGCCGGCGCCGTCGGTCGAATTCGAGACGTCATTTCGCCTTCACCGCATCGAGTCGGAGTTCACCTACTCGTACCGGCTGCTCGCCACGATTCATCTCACCATCTGGAAGTTCACCATCTAGAAAGTCTGAAGTGTGAAGTCTGAAGTCTGAAAAGCGCCTCTCAGTCGCTCCGTTGGGTCTGTTGCGGATGGCGGAAGCAAAGTCGGTCGTCGCGGAAGGCCAGGAAGCCCTGTCAGTTCCTGGCAGAAATCGTACACGTCACAGGCAAACTGAAAGGTGCGTTGGCCGAGATCTTCAGGCGGGCGAGACGACATGATCCACCTGCCTGATTCAAGGATCACGCCAAGTGGTCGAATGAGGCAGACTTCAAACTTCAGACTTCACACTTCAAACTTCAGGAACCGCAGTCCTTCACTTCCGCGGCCATCGCGCCCAGGCTCGACACAAACCCCGGGCCGCGGCCGAATCCGACCCCGCTTCCTCTGTTGTTCGACGACCGGATAAACGTGCTCGTCGCGTCGAGCGGCAACGTCTGGACGTTTCGGCAGAAGGCCGTCCACTTTGAGTCCTGATAGAGGTACTGCTCGACGTTCGACAGATAGAACGCCGAGACCGTAGCGGCGTGCGCCTTCAGGTAGGCGCCCACGGCCCGAATCGCCTTGGGCCCGCCGAAGTCGCCGACGACGGGGATGACGAGGTTTCGGGATTCGAGATTCTTGAGAAAGGTGAACGCGGCTTCAGTGGCGAGATAGCCCCGGCCGACGCCGCCCTCGTCGGTCGCCGTCATCAGCTCGGCGTAGGTGGGCGTCGGGCGGATGGCGAAGCCTCGCGCGTGGAACGCGCCGAACACGTAGTCGATGCCCTCGAGATCCTCGGGCGCCAACGGGAACTTGTGAATCTTCGTCAGGTGATCCTGGATGGCCCGGAAGGTCTGCGCACGCAGCCCGTCACTCGTGGGCGACTCCGCAAACGCCGCGAAGATCTCGGTGACGCTCGAGGTGGGGCCGAGCCGGGCCGGCCGGGGCTTGGAGAACAGCAGCGACACGAACTCGGCCCGATCTCTCGCGAGCTCGAAGAGCGCCTTGTACATGAGCTGCGCGTGCAGGTTGCCGCGGCGGATGTCGAAGATGATGGCGATGGCAGGCCGCACGGCCGCCATGTACGTGAAATTCTGCTCGGGGCCGACACCGAGATAAACGCCGCCCGGCCGCGTGCGCCGAATGAGGTCCGGGACCACGTGTTGAAACAGCAGCTCGTTCGACGTCAGATTGTCGGATCGGAAGAAACCGTTTGCCTCCGACGAGTCGGTCACTAGCCGCCAGAACTCCTGGTCGCTCAGGCGGACCGGAAGCGTCGAGGTGGAGGTTGATTGGGCCGACGGCGCGAAGCCGAGCGCTTGACCCAGTCCGAGCACGAGGGCGCACGCGAGGAGAATTCGCCGGGTCATGGAGGCGATGCTAGCACGGAGCGGTATACTGTGGCCCCTATGAAACGCATCCTCAAGATCGGCGCGCTCGTGGTCGGCCTGCTGGTCGCGGCCGTAGTGGCCTTGTTTGCCGTCACCTTCCTCGGGAGGCAGTCGATCACCGATGGATTCGAGGTGAACGGTATCCGCATCGTGGCGGACGGCATCGTCAGCATCGGGGTCGTGCCCGTCGGAGCGGACCAGATCGCGCTCGTCGATGCGGGCAATGATGCGGGCGGCAAGGCGATTCTGGCCGAACTCGCGCGGCGTCAGCTCACTCCGGATGCTGTCGCCGCTATCTTCGTGACACATGGTCACGGAGATCACACCGGTGGGATTGCGATGTTTCCGAAGGCCCGGGTGATGGCGCTCGAGGCCGAGGTTGCGCTGGTGGAAGGACGAGAGGGTGCGCGCGGGCCGGTCACGCGGCTGTTTCCCGTGCGGCCGACCGGCGTGAAGGTCGCTCGCGCGCTGCACGATCTGGAGACGGTCACGATCGACGGCCTCGAGATTCGAGTGTTTGCGGTGCCCGGCCATACGGCGGGAAGCGCGGCCTACCTTGTTAATGGCGTGCTCTTCCTCGGCGATGCCGCCGACACCAGCAGCGCAGGCAAGATCAGCGGCTCGCCCTGGATCTTCAGCGACGATCAGGCGCAAGACCGCGCGTCGCTCGTCCGCCTGACCCAGCGCCTCGATCAGGAACACGCGGACGTGAAGGCGATTGCCTTCGCCCACTCCGGCGTGCGCACCGAAGGTCTCGCGCCCCTGATCGCGTTCGCGAAGTAGTCATGGTATTGATGAGCCGCGGGTACAAGCCCGACGAAGATCCCGAGGTCTTGGACTGGTGGAAATTGACCCCGGCAGAACGATTCCGGCAGTCGGCGAAGTTGTGGTCCACGTTCCTGGCGCTGGGGGGATCGCTTGATCCGGAGCCCGATTCACAAAGCCCTTTCTATTTTCCGGACACACCGCGTCCGCGCGCTGCTCATGGGCGGTCAGGCGTGCATTCTTTACGGCGCCGCAGAGTTCAGTCGCGACATCGACCTCGCCGTCCTCGCTGACGAGAAGAATCTCTCACGATTGCAGGCGGCGCTCAACGAGTTGAAGGCGAAGCCCGTCTTCGTTCCACCGATGAGCGCAGACGTGCTCCTCCGCGGGCATGCCTGCCACTTTCGGTGCGGCATGCCCGGGACCGAAGGCCTTCGAATCGACGTGATGTCCGTCCTCAACGGCTGCGAGCCGTTCGAGGCGCTCTGGTCGCGCCGGCGAACGCTGGCGCTTCCAGGTGCCGGACGCGTCAATGTGCTGTCGCTTGCGGATCTGGTCCAGGCGAAGAAGACGCAGCGCGACAAAGACTGGCCGATGGTTCGGCGGTTGCTCGAGGCCGACTATCACGGCCGGTCATCCAAGCCGAAGCGCGCACAAATCGAGCTGTGGCTGGGCGAGCTCCGCACGAGCGAGATCCTTATTGAGCTCTGCCGGAAGCACCCGCGAACGGCTCGGGCATTGGTGAAAGCGAGGCCCGCCATCGGGCCGGCGCTGCGCGGCGACCGAGCAGGAGTCGAGCGCGCCCTCCAGACGGAACAGGAGAGGTTTCGCGCCTTGGATCGACGGTACTGGACGCCGCTTCGGGCCGAGCTGGCCGACTGGCGCCGAGATCTTCGCAAGTAGCTGCCGCGCTACAATGCCACGTCCGGACACTCTATGACGATCACTTCGAGGTCCCAGCGATGGTCGCCCGCTTTGCTGCTGCTCTTCGTCGGCAGCGGCGCTGCCGCGCTCATCTACGAAATCGTCTGGCTGCAGCTTCTCCAGCTTTTCATCGGCTCCTCGTCGGTGTCGATGGGCGTGCTGCTCGGCACGTTCATGGGCGGGATGTGCCTGGGCAGTCTGCTGCTGCCGCGCCTGGTCTCGCCGCTCCAGCATCCGCTGCGCGTGTACGCCTTCCTCGAAATCGGCATCGCTGTCTTCGGCGTCCTCCTGCTCTTTCTCATGCCGCTCGTCGGCCGCGTGTACCTCGCGTGGGGCGGCTATGGTCTCACGGGATTTCTGCTGCGAGGCGTTGTCGCGGCCGTCTGCCTGCTGCCGCCGACGCTCGCCATGGGCGCGACGCTGCCGGCGGTCGCGCGCTGGGTGAAGACGACGCCCGAGGGCATCTCGTGGCTGGGATTCTTCTACGCCGGGAATATCGCCGGCGCGGTGTTCGGATCGCTGCTGGCCGGTTTCTATCTGCTGCGCGTCTTCGACATGGCCACCGCCACCTACGTGGCGGTCGGCATCAACGCGATGGTCGCCGCCGCCGCGCTGACGTTAGCGTCAGCAACGGATGCGGAGGTTGATCGTGTTGTACGCGAGGTCCGCCTCAGGGCGGACCCCACGTACGCGGAGACGACGAAGGCGGGCGCGGGCGGCGCTGTTGTTGTGTACGTCGCCATCGCGCTGTCGGGGTTCTGCGCCCTGGCGGGCGAAGTGATCTGGACGCGGCTGCTCGGTCTCCTCTTCGGCGCCACCGTCTATACCTTCTCGATCATTCTCGCGGTGTTCCTCATCGGCCTGGGGATCGGCAGCAGCGTCGGCTCGATGTTGTCGAGAAGCCTGGCGCGTCCGCGGCTGGTGCTCGGCTGGTGTCAGCTGCTGGTCGTCGCGGCCATCGCGTGGACGGCACGGACGTTGACCGAATCGTTGCCGTACTGGCCGGTCAGCCCGACGCTGTCGCCTGACATCTGGCTGAGCTTTGAATTTGATTTCGTGCGGACGCTCTGGGCCATCCTGCCGCCCGCCGTCCTCTGGGGCGCGAGCTTTCCCCTCGCGCTGGCTTCGGTGACGTCCGAGGGCCAGGATCCCGGAAGACTGGTCGGCCGGATGTACGCGGCCAACACGATCGGCGCCGTGGTGGGGTCGCTGGCCGCGAGCCTGCTGCTCGTCGCGTGGATCGGCTCGCAGCGCGCGCAGCAGGCGATGATGGCGCTGTCGGCGCTCGCCGGTTTGATGCTGCTGGTGACTGCGACGCCCTATCGTCTGGTCGGAGTCATCGCAGCAGTCGTGTTGATGGGTCCCATTGGCGTCCTCGTCGGGAACGTCAAGCCAGTCCCCGGGATTCTGGTCGCCTACGGCCGGTACGCGGCGACGGTGCTCGGACAGACGGGCGATATCTTCTACGTCGGCGAGGGTCTGAATTCATCCGTTGCTGTCTCGCGCCTGCCGAGCGGCACGCTCGGCTACCACAACGCGGGCAAGATTCAGGCGTCGAGCCAGCCCGAGGACATGCGGCTGCAGCGGATGCTCGGCCACCTGACGACGCTCGTGCCGAAAAGCCCCCGCTCGGTGCTCGTCATCGGATGCGGAGCCGGCGTCACCGCCGGCGCGGTCAGCATCAGCCCGCTCGTCGAGCGCGTCACGATCGCTGAAATCGAGCCACTCGTGCCGCAGGTGGTCTCCAAATACTTCGGCGAACACAACTACAACGTCGTCGGCAACCCCAAGGTGCGGATCCAGATCGACGATGCGCGGCACTTTCTGTTGACGAGCAAGGAGAAGTTCGACGGGATCACGTCCGATCCGCTCGATCCGTGGGTGAAGGGCGCCGCGACGCTGTACACGAAGGAGTTCTTCGAGGCGGCGAAAGCGCACCTCAATCCCGGCGGGGTTGTCACGCTCTTCGTCCAGCTCTACGAGAGCACGCCGGAGGCCGTGAAGAGCGAAGTGGCGACCTTCTTTGACGTGTTTCCGACCGGTTTCATCGCCGGCAACATCTTCCGCGGGGTCGGGTACGACATGGTCCTGGTGGGCCAGGCGGAACCGATCCGCATCGATCTGGACGATGTGGACGCGCGGCTCAAGCGGCCAGAGTACGCAGCCCTCGCCCAGTCGCTGCGCGAAATCGGCATCACATCGGCGGTCGATCTCTTCGCGACCTACGCCGGCCGCGCCACCGATCTCACGGAGTGGATGAAGGACGCGATCATCAACCGCGACAGCGACCTCCGCCTGCAGTACCTGGCGGGACTGGGACTCGAGCGGTACGAGAGCGACCGCATCTACGGCGACATCATCAAATACCGCCGCTTCCCGGACGGCTTGTTCACCGGGTCCGACCCGCTCATTCGGGCGGTGCGCCAACGGATAGAGCGCGAGCCCTAGGCAGGGTTCGCCAGGTTCGAACCCTGTGAAGCTACTTGAAGTTGTAGCCGATGCCGAACTTGAAGTCCGGGCTGTCGCCGACGCCCAACTTGATTTCCGTGAATAGCCCCTGGGTGTGCTGAAGGCCGAACCCGAGGTTGAATCCGCCTCCCGTGGCGCTGTCACTGAAAGGGCCGACCGAGACGTGGGTGTACACGAGCGCCGGCCCACCCATGATGTACGGGGTCCACGGGGCGTTCCTCAGGCTGCCGGTGAGGGCAATGCGATAGGCGAACTCGAAGTTGAATCCCACGACCGTGGCGTTGTCGCCGAAACCGAGCTCGAGGTTGGGACGAAACCAGAGCTGGGGTATCACGGGGCCGTAATCCGCGTGTCCACCGATGTAGAACTGGGTCGGACCGCCGCTCACACCGAGCCGGCCGCCAAACCCGGTGAGGCTCTGCGCCCCGGCGGACTTCGCCGACAGGCCGATCAGCAGGCAGGCGAGTAGTACAACCGTACGCAGTGCAGTCGCTGTTTTCATGTGCGCTCCATTCGAGCAGACGCCACCCGCCTCGGCGGGACGCCGTCGCTCGAGGTGTTACTTCTTTGTGTCCGCCGGGGGGGATTTTGCGTCTTGAACCTGGTTGCCAGCGCCCCGTCCCGCGCCTCGCGCGCCCGCGGGGGCGGCGGCCTGGCCGGTGCTAGAAGGCGGGGAAACGGCTCGCGGAGCCGGGGCCGGTTGAGCGGGCGCTGGAGCGGCGGTCGACTGCGCCGGCGACACGGCTGGTGGCGGGGCTGCAGGTGTCGCGGGCGTCGACGCGGCTGACGCCATCATCGCTTTCTGTACGGGCTGAGGCACCTTGCTGAGATTCAGGCTGACGAGACCATCAGCTGTCAGGTCGTATCCCGGTTTCGCCGACTGAATCTTGGCGACGATGATATCGCGAGGCAGCCCGTTGGTGACCATGTACACGACAGCGGTGTTCGTCAGCACTTCCTTGTTGGCGGCGTTATTGGAGGCCTGGACCATCGCCTTGATCATGTTCGCCGGCACTTTGCGCTGGTGCAGGCTCACCAGTCCGTTCGCGGTGATGTCGAACGCGGTGCTCGTGGACTGAATCTTCGTGAGAATCACGTCCTTGGGCACCTTCCCCACGACCATCTGGACCACGGATTCGTTCGTGAGCACCTCAGCGCCCGCGGAGCCTTGCCCCGTCGCACGATAAGGCGAGAGGAGTAACGCACAGCCAAAGGTGAGAAAGGCGATCCAGACTCTTGGCGCTGTGTTCTTCATGGCTTCCTCATGAGAGGGACGGCGCTCGTTGCGCCGCCCTCTCGCTAAAGCGAACGTTCCGCGTGGGGCCTAATCCGCGAGCTTGTACATGACACCGAGGTGCAGCGACCCGGCGCCTGAACCGACGTCGGCATACAACGCCAACTTCGGCTGCCAGTAATACCGGATGCCGGCGCGACCAACGAAATAGACGCCGCTGCTGTACGCGTTGGCGCAGTAGTCGATCCCGCCGATGGTGCAGCTCGGGCCGCTGACGCTGAAGTACTCGTAACCGAGACCCAGGCCAAGAAATGGATCGATCTTCTTGTTGTCGAGCTGGAGGTGGTAGTTCACGGTCACAGAAACCGGGATGACCTTGTAGTTGAAGCCGGATGTGGTCAGGAATGAGGTGCTGAAGCTGTAGTAGTCCACACCGACCCCTATCCCGAGGACGCCATTGCGGAGATCGGGGAGTTCTTTGAATCCCTTTTCGAAGCGTCCACCGAAGCCAACGCCCGCTCCGGAGATCCCACCCACGCCGATCACGGCCCCGATATCGGTGGTCGTCACCTTGAACCCGTCGTCCTGTGCCGACGCCACGGACGCCCCGGCCACACTCAACGCACATACCCACACAATCAATAGCGCGATTCGACGCATCTACTCATCCTCCTGACCGGGCCCGAAACGTTGGCCGGTATCTGCCCGGCCCTCCGTTTTAGCTGTCCAAGTCTGCACAGTTATACACCAAAGTCCCCTGCGGGCAGCCAGACGTTGATGAAAATCACCGCCCGGAACATGAGCCAGGTAACTTGCGGCTTTATGGCAGCGGGGCGGGCAGGTCCGATCGGCCCATGAGGTACGTGTCGACGCCGCGGGCGGCGCTTCGGCCTTCGGCCATCGCCCAGACAATGAGCGACTGACCGCGCTGCATGTCGCCGGCGGTGAAGACGCCTGGGACGCTCGTCATCCAGTGTTCGTCACGCCAGACGTTGCCGCGCTCCGTCAGTCTGACGCCGAGCTGCTCGATCATCCCATTGCGCTCTGGTCCGAGGAAGCCCATGGCCAGCAGGACGAGGTCGGCCCTGATCTCGAACTCGGTGCCCGCGATGGGCTCGAAGGACACGCGACCATTCCTGTTCGTCATCTCCACGGTCACCGCGTGCAGGGTCGTGACATGCCCGTGCGCATCGCCGCTGAAGCGCTGGGTCGAAATCGAGTACAGGCGCTCGCCGCCTTCCTCGTGCGCCGACGACACCCGAAAGATGTTCGGCCAGGTCGGCCAGGGGTTGCTCGGATCCCTCGCGTCTGGCGGTCGAGGCAGCAGCTCGAGCTGATGGACGTGACGGGCGCCCTGACGGTGCGCGGTCCCGAGGCAGTCGGCGCCGGTGTCGCCGCCGCCGATGATGACGACGTGTTTGTCCTTCGCCGTGATCGCCCGCGCATCATCCAGGGCCGGCACCGCGTCGCCCTCGCACCGCTGATTCGACTCCGTCAAGTACTCCATCGCGAAGTGGATGCCCGAGAGCTCGCGGCCCGGCACCGGCAGGTCGCGCGGGGCGGTCGCGCCGCCGGCCAGCAGGATCGCGTCGTGCTCGCCATGCAGCTCGTCGAGCGTGACGTTGACGCCGACGTTGCAGTTGACGCGGAACATCACGCCTTCCTCCCGCATCAGCGCCAGCCGCCGATCGAGAAACCGCTTCTCCATCTTGAAGGCGGGGATGCCGTACCGGAGCAGGCCCCCGACCCGATCGGCGCGCTCGAACACCGTGACGGTGTGGCCGGCGCGGTTCAGCTGATCGGCGGCCGCCAGGCCGGCCGGTCCGGACCCGACGACGGCCACGCGCTTGCCCGTGCGCAACCCGGGCGGCCGGGCCGTGACCCAGCCTTCGTCAAACGCGCGATCGATGATCTGCACCTCGATCGACTTGATCGTCACCGGATCGTCGTTGATGCCGAGGACGCACGAGCCCTCGCAGGGCGCCGGACAGAGCCGGCCGGTGAATTCGGGGAAGTTGTTCGTCGCGTGCAGCCGATCGATGGCGGCGTGCCACCGGTCGCGATAGACGAAGTCGTTCCAGTCGGGAATCAGATTGCCGAGGGGACACCCCTGGTGACAGAACGGGACGCCGCAGTCCATGCACCGCGCGGCCTGATCCTTGAGCGTGGCGTCGGGGTACGGCAGATACACCTCGCGCCAGTCGCGAAGGCGCTCGGGGACCGGCCGTGCCGGCGGTTTCTTGCGGTGAATTTCGATGAAGCCGGTGACCTTGCCCATTTCAAATTTAGAACCTAAAACTTAAGACTTAAAAGGACACAGGACACAGTCCTTTTAAGTTTTGCCTTTGAAGTTTTGACTTCCCCCTATGTGGGGGCCCCGACCAGTTCGGCGAACTCGACCTGTCGGCCTTCGCGAGCGGCTTTGCTCTCGGCGGCGAGGACGCGTTTGTAGTCGCGCGGCATGACCTTCACGAACAGCGACGCGAAATCCGCCCAGCTGTCCAGAATGCGCGCGGCATGGTCGCTGTCGGTGTGCGAGACGTGCCGGCCGATCAGATCGCGGACCAGGGCGATGTCGGCGTCCGACTCGAGCGGCTCGAGATCGACCATCTGGCGGTTGCAGCGCGTGCTGAAATCGCCGGCGACGTCCAGGACGTACGCGACCCCGCCGCTCATGCCGGCGGCAAAGTTGCGGCCGGTCTGGCCGAGCACGACGACGCGCCCGCCGGTCATGTACTCGCAGCCGTGATCGCCCACGCCTTCGACCACCGCCAGCGCACCGCTGTTGCGGACGGCAAACCGCTCGCCCGCCACGCCGCGGAAGTAGGCCTCGCCGCTCGTCGCGCCGTACAGGGCGACGTTGCCGATGAGAATGTTCTCCTCGGGCACGAACGTCGCCCGCGCGGGCGGATAGACGATGATCTTGCCGCCCGAGAGGCCCTTGCCGACGTAGTCGTTCGAATCGCCTTCGAGCTCGAGCGTGATGCCGCGCGGGACGAAGGCGCCAAAGCTCTGGCCGGCCGAGCCGGTGAACCGGAGCCTGATGGTGTCGTCGGGCAGGCCCTTGGCGCCGTAGCGCCTGGTCACCTCGTAGCCGAGCAACGTACCAACCGTGCGATGCACGTTCCGAATGGGCATCCGCAGCGAGACCGGCGTGCCGCGCGTGAGTGCGCCGGCGCACTGCGGAATGATCTCGTTGTCGAGCGCCTGAGCCAGCCCGTGATCCTGCTTGGTCACGCAGCGCCGCGGCGCATCGGGGGAGACATCCGGCTGATGGAGGATCGGCGAGTAGTCGAGGCCCTTGGCCTTCCAGTGATCGACGGCCGGCCGGAAGTTGAGCTTCTCGACGTGCCCGATCATCTCGTCCATGGTCCGGAAGCCGAGCTGGGCCATGTATTCGCGCACCTCCTCCGCGATGAAGCGGAAGAAGGTCTCGACGAACTCCGGCGTGCCGGTGAACTTCTTGCGCAGCTCGGGATCCTGCGTCGCGATGCCGACCGGGCAGGTATTGAGATGGCAGACCCGCATCATGACGCAGCCGGAGACGACGAGCGGGGCGGTCGCGAAGCCGAATTCTTCGGCGCCCAGCAGCGCCGCGACGACGACGTCGCGGCCGGTCTTGAGCTGTCCGTCCACCTGGACGACGATGCGATCACGCAGCCGGTTGAGCATGAGGACCTGCTGCGTTTCGGCGAGCCCGAGCTCCCAGGGGATGCCGCCGTGCTTGATCGAGGTGAGCGGCGAGGCGCCCGTGCCGCCGTCATGGCCTGAGATCAGCACCACGTCGGCGTGCGCCTTGGCGACGCCGGCCGCGACCGTACCGACGCCCGCCGTTGCGACGAGCTTGACGTGGATGCGCGCTTCCGGATTCCCGTTCTTGAGGTCGTAGATGAGCTGCGCCAAGTCCTCAATCGAGTAGATGTCGTGGTGCGGCGGCGGTGAGATCAGGCTGACGCCGGGCGTCGCGTACCGCACCTTCGCGATCCAGGGGTACACCTTGTGACCGGGGAGCTGACCGCCCTCCCCCGGCTTGGCGCCCTGCGCCATCTTGATCTGCAGATCCTGGGCGTTGACGAGGTACTCGCTCGTCACGCCGAAGCGGGCCGACGCCACCTGCTTGATGGCGCTGTTGCGCGAGTCGCCGTTGCTGTCGCGGACGTACCGGGCCGGATCCTCGCCGCCTTCGCCGGTGTTGGACTTGCCGCCCAGGCGGTTCATCGCGATGGCGAGCGTTTCGTGCGCCTCCTGGCTGATCGATCCGTAGGACATGGCGCCGGTCGAAAAGCGTTTGACGATGGACTCGGCCGGCTCGACCTCGTCCATCGGAATCGGCTGCGGCGCCTTCTTGAGGTCGAGCAGCCCGCGCAGCGTCGCCCGCCGCAGGCTCTGATCGTCCACGAGCCGGCTGTACTCCTTGAAGATCGCGTACTGGCCGCTTCGTGTCGCGTGCTGCAGCTTGAAGACCGTTTCGGGATTGAACAGGTGGTACTCGCCGTCGCGGCGCCACTGATACTCGCCGCCAGATTCGAGCTCCGCCTGCTCGCCGCCGCGATCGTCGAACGCGCGCCGGTGCCGCTCGAGCACCTCGTCGGCGACGACACCGATGCCGACGCCGCCGATCCGCGACGCGGTCCAGGTGAAGTACTTGTCGACGAAGGTACGCTCGAGGCCTACGGCTTCGAAGATCTGGGCGCCGCAGTAGCTCGAGACCGTCGAGATGCCCATCTTGGACATCACCTTGAGGATGCCCTTGTTGAGGGCCTTGATGTAGTTCTTGACGGCCTGGGCGTGCGGGATGCCGCGCAGCAGGCCCTGCCGGATCATGTCGTCGAGGGTCTCGAAGGCGAGATAGGGATTGACCACGCCCGCGCCGTAGCCGAGCAGCAGGGCGCAGTGATGCACCTCGCGCGCGTCGCCGGACTCGACGACCAGTCCGCACCGCGTGCGCGTGCCTTCGCGGACCAGATGATGATGGACGCCGGAGGTCGCGAGCAGGCTCGGAATCGGCGCGCGATCGCGATCGGCCCCGCGGTCCGAGAGGATCAGGATGTTGTAGCCGGCGGTAACCGCGCCGCTCGCCAGGTCCTTGAGCTGCTCCATGGCCCGCCCGAGGTCGGCGCCGCCTCGCGCCGGATCGAACAGCATCGGCAGCGTGATGCTCCGGAACCCCGGATAGTACAGATGCCGCAGTTTGGCGACCTGATCGTTGTCGATTACCGGGTATTTCAGGTTGATCTGGTGGCACGACTCGGGTTGCGGGTCGAGCAGGTTGCCTTCCGGACCGATCGTGGAGCCCATCGCCGTCACCAGCTCCTCGCGAATCGCGTCGAGCGGCGGGTTGGTGACTTGCGCGAACACCTGCGTGAAGTAGTCGTAGAGCAGCCGCGGACGATCCGACAGCACCGCCAGTGCCGCGTCGGTGCCCATGGAGCCGACCGGCTCCTCGCCGGCGCTCGCCATCGGGGCGAGCAGGATCCGCAGGTCCTCGTCCGTGTACCCGAAAATCTGCTGGCGCCGGCGCACCGTTTCGTGGCTGACCGGCGGGAGGTACGGCGCCGCTGGCAGATCTTCGATGTCCACCAGGTTGCCCTTGAGCCACTCGGCGTAGGGATGCGCCGATGCCAGCTCGCGCTTGATCTCCTCGTCGGACACGATGCGGCCCTGGGCCGTATCGACGAGAAAGATCCTTCCCGGATGCAGCCGCTCCTTGATCAGGATGTTCTCGGGCGGGATGTCCAGCACCCCGACCTCCGAGGCCATGATCACGAGGCCGTCCTTGGTCACCACATAGCGCGACGGACGCAGGCCGTTTCGGTCGAGCACGGCGCCAATGACCGACCCGTCGGTAAAGGCGATCGACGCCGGACCGTCCCACGGCTCCATGAGCGACGAGTGGTACTCGTAGAAGCTCTTGAGCTCCGGGGGCATCGATTCATGACCGGCCCACGGCTCGGGGATCATCATCAGGATCGCGTGCGGAAGCGACCGGCCCGTCATGACGAGGAACTCGAGCACGTTGTCGAAGGTCGCCGTGTCGCTGCCGCCCTCACGGATGATCGGCAAAATCTTCTTCAGGTCGTCGCCGAGCAGCGACGAGGCGAGCAGGCCCTCCCTCGCCCGCATCCAGTTGATGTTCCCGCGCAAGGTGTTGATCTCGCCGTTGTGCGCGACGTACCGGTAGGGATGGGCGAGCGGCCAGGACGGAAACGTGTTCGTGCTGAACCGCTGGTGCACCAGCACGAGCGCCGACTCGAGATCGGGGTCGGCCAGATCCGGGAACATCGGCAGGATCTGATCGGCGATGAGCATCCCTTTGTAGATGAGCGTCCTCGACGACAGGCTGGGGATATAAAAGGCTTTGGCATGGGCGTCCCTGGCCGCGAGCCGGTCGACAGCGTGCTCCACGCGCTTCCGAATCACGTACAGCTTGCGCTCGAAGCGCATGCGCGCCGGCTGGTCGGGGGCGTCGATGGGGACGCCGCTGCCGATGAAAATCTGTTCGATGGCCGGCTCGGTAGCCTTGGCCGAGGCGCCGATCACCGAGTCGTTGGTCGGCACCTTCCGCCAGCCGAGCACGTGCTGCCCTTCTTCCCGAACCACCTGCTCGAGCACGGCCCGGACGCCCTCGCGCGCCTTGGCGTCGTGCGGCAGGAACACCAGGCCGACTCCGTAGCTGCCATCAGGCGGCAGCGTGATGCCGAGCGGGGAGGTCACCTTGCGCAGGAACCGGTCGGGCGTCTGCACCAGGATGCCGGCCCCGTCACCGGTGGCGGCCTCGCAGCCGCAGGCGCCGCGATGGAGCAGGTTCACGAGGACCCGCAGGCCCTGCTCGACGATGGCGTGCGAGCGGCGGCCCTTGATGTCGACGACAAACCCGACACCACAGGCGTCGTGTTCGTAGGCAGGGTCGTACAGGCCGTTGGTCGCCATGGTCAGGAAAATCGCCCGGGGAAACAACCGGACAGGGTAGTAGTTATGCCTCGACTCGAACCAGAAGTAAAATGCAATAAATGTATCCTACGGACAAGTAAATTAGATGTATCAGGGCGAACGGCTGGCGGCTGGGCGGGCTGGGACTAGGGATTCGGAACGAGCGGCCCGGGCTGGGCGCGACGGCCGTCGAGGACGTCGCGGACGCGCTGGCGCAGCTCGCGCGGCGTGAAAGGCTTCTGCAGGAGCGACACCGGGCGGGTGAGCGCCGACATGTCGAGGGTCTGCGCGGTGTAGCCCGACATCAGAATCATGGGCAGATCGGGGCGTTCGGCCGCGAGGGCATTCACCAGGTCGATGCCGCTCCTGCCGGGCATGATGGCGTCGGTCAGCAGCAGGTCGATCGCGCCGAGCTGAGGCCGCGCGATCGCGAGCGCCTCGTCGGCGGAGGCGGCGACGAGAACCTGATACCCCTCGCGGCCCAGTGTCGACGCCACGAGCGAGCGGACTGCCGGCTCGTCTTCCACGACGAGCAGCGTCTCACGGCCGCCGCCCGAAGAGGCCGGCGCGGCGCCCCTCGCAGGGACGGGGTCCGAGTGGGCCTCGATGACCGGCGCCGGCGCGGGCGGGAAGTACAAGCGGAACGTCGTGCCGCGTCCGATGTCACTCTCGACGAACACGAATCCGCCGATCTGCTTGATCGTCGCCCACACCATGGTCAGGCCGAGGCCGGTGCCCTTGCCCAGATCCTTGGTGGTGAAGAACGGCTCGAAGATGCGTGCCTGTGTCTCGCGCGACATCCCTTGCCCCGTGTCGCTGACGCTCAGGACCACATACCGGCCAGGCTGCATGGGCATGTGCGATCGCGCGTACGCTTCGTCGACCGTGTCCAGTGACGTCGAGAGGGCGATCCGGCCTCCGGAGGGCATCGCGTCGCGCGCGTTCACCGACAGATTGATGATCGCCTGCTCCAGCTGACCAGGGTCGCCGACGATTGACGGCAGCTCGGCGGCCAGGCGCGTGTCGACGCCGACGCCCGTCCCCAGCAGGCGTTCGAGGAGGCGTCCGAGATCGAGCACGAGGGTGTTGAGTTCGACCAGTCGCGGCTCGAACAACTGCTTGCGGCTGAAGGCGAGCAGCTGTCTCGTCACAGAACCGGCGCGCTCCGCCCCGCGGCGAATCTCTTCGATGTCGGCCCGCGCAACGTGATCGGCGGGGACCGCGCTCAGCGCGAGTTCGGCATAGCCGGCAATCGCGGTCAGGGCGTTGTTCAGATCGTGCGCGATGCCGCCGGCCAGCCGCCCGACGGCTTCCATCTTTTGCGACTGCCGGAGCTGGCCTTCGAGCTCCCGGCGCTCGGTAACATCCTGGAACGTGCCGACCAGGCGCAGCGGGCGATCGTCTGCTCCACACACGATGCCGGCCTTTTCCTGAACCCAACGGACGCTGCCGTCGCGGCGAACGATACGGTGCTCGATCTCGTACGGTTGGCGGCTGTCGAGGGCCGCGGCAATCGCCGCGCGGACCGCGCTTCGGTCGTCGCTGTGCACGAAGGACAGGAAGGCTTCGAAGGTGCCGACCAGCTCGCCCGGCGGGATGCCGAAGATCCGGTGCGTCTCGGGGAGCCAGCGGAGGCGATCGCTGCCGTCCAGCTCGGCGGCCCAGCTGCCGATGTGGGCGACCTCCTGCGCTTTTTCGAGCAGCGCGATCGTTTCCTCGAGAGTCGGGCGATCGGGCACGGTCACCTCACGCACGCGGCGCGCGTCGGGTCCTACGGTTGAGGCGGATTCGGCGGCGCGTCGCCGTCACCTGGCGCCTTTTCCCAGGTGTACACGCGTCCAAGGGCGTACTTTTCGAACCACTCGAGCTCGGCGTTCGCCTTGAAGATGAGATGACGCAGCTCGCCCCATTGATGGCCTTCGCGCGGCGCCACGTAGAGATGGGTCGGCACGCCGTTGGTCTTGAGCGCGCGGTGCATTTCCTGGGACTGGGGGAGGGGCACCCGGGCGTCGTTCTCGCCGACGAAGAAGAGCGTCGGCGTTCTGACAGCGGCCACGTCTTTGAGCGGCGAGTTGTTCCAGAAGGTCGCGATCGGGGCGTTCTTCTGCCACGGCGTCCCGCCGAACCAGATACTGCGATTGGCCCGGATATCGGTCTGCCCGTACATCGACGTCCAATCCGAGGCCCCGGCGCCCGCAGACGCGGCCTTGAAGCGGGTGGTCATCGTGATGAGCTTGTTGGTCAGGTGTCCGCCCGCGCTCCAGCCCATCAGCACCAGCCGATCCGGATCCGCGAGACCCCGCTTGATGAGCGCATCAACGCCGGCCAGGATGTCGAACTGCATGTTGCGGAAGTACCCGCCGACGACATCGCGGTAGAACGTGTTGCCGTATCCGGCGCTGCCCCGATAGTTCGGGCGCAGGACGGCGAAGCCCCTGGCGGTGAGGACGGGGAAGTAGTTCTGCACGAGACCCGCGCCGGCGCCGAACTTGTCGGATTCCTGCGGTCCGCCGTGCATCTGCACCACGAGGGGATAGCGCCGGCCGGCCTCGTAGTCGGCCGGGTAGAAGAGCAGCCCTTCGATCGTCGTGCCATCGCGGCTCGTCCATTCCACCTTTTCCTGTCGCGGGAGCTTGAAGTCGCGCTCGAGCGCATCGAAGACCCCGGTCACGCGAACCGGCGCGTCTCCAGACAAGGAGAGCGTCCAGACGTCGCCAAAACGCGTCGGCTCGTCGAAGAGAAACACCAGCCGATTGGCTTTCGGCTCGAGCACCCAGGCGGGGGCCGGCGGCGGCGGAATCCCGTGTTCTCCGTTGGTCAGCTGCGTGGCCGAGCGCGAGGAGACGTCGATGCGGAAGACCTCGCTGTGCACGCCCATGTTGACCGACGCGAGGATCGACGCTCCGTCGGGCGCCCACGTCGCGCGCTCGAACGCGTACGGAAAATCGGGGAGCAGCGGCCGGGGTACGCCGCCTGTGGCGGGAACCAGAAACAAGTTGGTGTTGTAGTACGGCTGCAGCCTCGCGTTCGCGTCGGCGAGAAACAGCACCAGGCTGTTGTCGGGCGACAGCTCCGGCTCGCCCTCCTCGACCTCGTTACGCGTCAGGGCCTTGGCGTTTGCACCGCTGGCATCCATCACCCAGATCTCGCCGCGGTAGGCGTCGCCGGCGAGCGGCGTCGGCGCGACCTCGAGGGCGATGCGCGTGCCGTCGCGGGAGACGCGATAGGCGAGCACCGATTCTGCGGAACGCGCTGCCGCTTCACTTGCGCGCCCGGTCAGCGCCTGCTCGGCTCCGCCGGCCAGCGTGACTCTCCACAACCGTCTCGGCTTGTAGTTCTCATCAAGCGCCATCACATCGTCTCGCAGCCGGTCGCGCTCGCGCTCGTCGGCGGTCCGCGGATCCGACGCGAGGAAGTACAGGGACTGACCGTCCGGCGACCAGGAGGGCGACGACACGCCGGTGACATGCCGCGTGAGGGGGCGCGGCTCGCCGCCCTCGGCCGCGATCAGCATGATCTGCCCGTCGCGGACGAACGCGATCGTCTTGCCGTCGGGTGACCAGCGCGTGGTGCCGGGGACTTCGCCGTTTCCGCCCGTGGTCAGCCGGAGCGGCCGGCCGCCGGCCACGGGTTGACGCCAGAGGTGCCAGATCGGACGGTTCGCCTTCCAGTCCGCGTGACTCAGCATGTAGGTGACGAGCTGGCCGTCCGGTGAGATCTGCGGGTCAATCACGCGCGGCAGCTCCGCGAGATCGACGAGCGTCACCGCCCGGCGAGTCTGGGCGGCGGCCGGCGCCAGGACCACGATCGCGCTGCAGGTCAGGGCGGCGAGAAACCGCTTGATGCTCGGTGAGCCGGACACTCGCACTTCGTTGCACCTCAGAGGAATGAAGAAAAACAGGATAGCCGAGGCCTACCTGTACTTATAGTAGGTATCGGTCCTACGAGACTTGGGGATGAGTTCGCACCCGAAACCTGGCCTTGGGCGGGAATCTGGACCATGAGCGACAGAAAGTATCGCCAGCGCGGCTATCAGGACCAGCAGCGCGACAAGGCGCCGAACCGCGACAAGCCTGCGGAACCGCAGACCCGCGCGCCGGGCGGACGGCCCCTGCAGGACGCCTCCGGCCCGCGGACGCCGAACCTGATGGCGTCGCGCGAGGTCTTCCGCTGCACCAGGTGCGGCAATCTGCTGGCACTCCCCGTCGAACGCGCCGGCCGATGCAACCGCTGCGGCGTCGATCTTCACAGCTGTATTCACTGTGTGTCATTCGACACCAGCGCGCGGTTTGAGTGCGCGCAGTCGACGCTCGCGGCGCGCATCTCGCCGAAAGACTCGCGAAACGAGTGCGCGCTGTTCGCACCGCGCACGACCGTCGAGCGCCAGACGGGCACGCCCGGCCCGACGACCGCCCGGCAGGCGTTTGATGATCTGTTCAAGTAAAATCAGTCCGTGGCTCTGATCTCTCCGGCCGACCAGGAGCACCTGCGCCGCTCGTTTGCCGAGATGACGCAGCCGGTCCGGCTGCTGTTCTTCACGCAGACGATCGGCTGCGAGACCTGCCTGCAGACCCGTCAAATCCTCGACGAGCTGCCCGTGCTCTCCGACCGGATCACGATTCAGGAGATCAACCTCGTCCTCGAGCCGGATACGGCCAAGCAGTACGGCGTCGATCGGGCCCCCGCCATCGCGATCACGTACGCAGACCCTGACGAGCGAGGGGTCCCCGGGACAGGACCGGGCGGCGTCATGAAAGATTCGAGGATTCGATTCCTCGGCACCCCGGCGGGCTACGAGTTCGTGTCGCTCGTTGAAGCGGTGCTGCTGGCCGGCGGCCGCGCCTCGACGTTGTCGGACGAGAGCCTCTCGCGCATTCGGGCTGTCGAAGAGCCGGTGACGCTGCGGGTGTTCACCACGCCGACGTGCCCGCACTGCCCGCGGGCGGTGAGCCTGGCACACGAGATGGCATTTGCCAGCCCGCACATCACGGCGTACGCGGTGGAAGCCACGGAGTTCCCCGATCTGGTCCGACGCTACACGGTCACGGGCGTGCCGAAGACGGTGGTGAACGACACCGTCGAGATTCTCGGCGCGCTCCCGCCGGACGCGTTTGTCGAGCAGGCGCTCGCTCAATTTACAATCAGCAATTAGGAAATAGGAATGCGCGTGCTGCTTGCCGGCTCGATCGTCGCCCTGCTCGGCATTGCCACGATCACCGCGTCCGGAGCCCCCGGAACCTTGGGAACCCCGGGAACCCCGCGAACCTCGGGAACCTCGGGAACCTCGAGTCCCCAGGCCCTGCCGCGTATCGTCGCGTTAGGCGACAGCCTGACATCGGGCCGGGGCATCCGGAGAGACGAAGCGTACCCGGCCGTCCTGCAAGACCGGCTGGATGCGGCCGGCCTGCGGCTCGATGTGATCAATGCCGGGCGGTCAGGGGCGACGTCCGCTGATGGCGTACGACGCCTCGCGAGCGCGTTCGAGGGCGACGTGCGCGTGCTGATCGTGGCGCTCGGCGCCAACGATGGTCTGCGCGGGCGCCCCGTGGAGCAGCTGACGTCGAATCTGACCCAGATCATCACGGAAGCGCGAATGCGCGGCATCGCCGTGCTGCTGTGCGGGATGGAGGCCCTGCCCCTCTACGGTCTGGACTACAGCATCAAGTTCCATCTCGTCTACCGCGATCTCGCGGAGCGCTTCGCCCTGCCCCTGGTGCCCTTCATGCTGACAGGCGTGATCGGCCGCCAGGAGATGATGCAGCCGGATCGCATCCATCCCACGGCCGCCGGCGCGCAGGCGATTGCCGACAACATCTGGCCGTACCTCAAACCGCTGGCCGAGGCAGCTGTCCTCAGCCGCGTCGCGGCGCCGGAGTGAGGGTGACGTGATCAAGCGATTGCTGATTGCGCTGACCCTGGCAGCTGTCCTGATCCAGGTCCGGTTCGAGGCGGCCGCGCCCGTTCGCTACCGCTTCAGCTTTCCCGAGCCACAACACCGCTGGATGCAGGTGGAGGCGACGTTTCCCGAGCTCGGGCCGGCGCCGTTGGAGCTGCGGATGAGCCGCTCGTCCCCAGGCCGGTACTCCCTGCACGATTTCGCGAAGAACGTCTACGACGTGCACGCTTATGGCGCCGACGGCCTGGAAATTCCGACGTCGCGTCCGGACGCATACGGCTGGACGGTCGGCCGCCATGGCGAGACGGTGACGGTTCGGTACAAGGTGTACGGCGACCGGGTCGATGGGACCTACCTGGCCGTCGACACGACGCACGCCCATATCAACATGCCGGCGGCCGTCATGTGGGCGCGCGGGCTCGACGATCGTGCGGCCACGGTCGTCTTCGATCCGCCAGCCGGCACCCGCTGGCAGGTGGCGACGCAGCTGCATGCCGGTTCGACCGCCTTCGAGTTCACGGCGCCCAACCTGCAGTACCTGATGGACAGCCCCGCCGAGTTTGGTCCAGTGGTGATACGGCAGTTTTCGGTCGGCGCACGGACGTTTCGGTTCGCGGCGCACCACACCGGCACGGACGGCGAGCTCGACGGTCTCGTGAGGGATGTCGAGAAGATCGTCAGGCAGGAGGGCGCCGTCTACGGCGAGTACCCCGACTTCGAGCCCGGGCACTACACGTTTCTCGCAGACTACCTGCCGTACGCCAACAGCGACGGCATGGAGCACCGCAACAGCACGGTGATGACCTCGGCGGGCTCGATCGGTCGTTCGCGCGCCGAACTGCTCGACACGGTGGCGCACGAGTTCTTCCACGCCTGGAACGTCGAGCGCATCCGGCCGCGCGACCTCGAGCCCTTCGATCTGGACGGCGCCAACACCTCGGGTGCGTTGTGGCTGGCCGAGGGCTTCACGCAGTACTACGGTCCACTCGTCCTGCATCGCGCTGGCCTGGGCGACACCAGGTCGACGGCCGGAAGGCTCGCCGATCTGGTCGAGGCCGTTTCGGTGAACCCGGGGCGTCTCATCCGCTCGGCGGAGGAGATGAGCCGGATGGCGCCCTTCACCGATGGTGGGCAGCCGGTCGACAGGACGAACTGGTCGATCAGTGTGACGTCGTACTATCCGCTGGGCGGCGCCATCGCGCTCGCGCTCGACCTGACGCTGCGCGAGCGGTCCAACGGACAGGTGAGCCTCGATGATTTCATGCGCGCCATGTGGCGCCGCTTCGGCAAGCCCGGCGGCGCGCGCGAAGGCTACGTCGACCGTCCCTACTCGATGGCGGACGCCGAGGCGACCCTCGCCGAGGTCGGCGGCGACCCGGCCTTCGCCCGCGACTTCTTCGCCCGCTACATCCAGGGCTACGACGTGGCCGATTACGCGCGGCTCCTCGGGCGCGCGGGGTTCGTCCTGCGCTCGGTCAGAACCGGCGCGGCGTGGCTGGGCGATCTTCGGATCGATACGCGAAACGGGGCCGCACGCGTGGCCACGCTGGTCGCCTCGACGTGGCCGATTTACGCGACGGGCGTCGATCAGGACGATGAGATTCAGCAGATGGGGGGCGACCGGATTCGGTCGATCGATGATGTGAACGCGGTGCTCCGACGCCACAAGCCTGGCGACCGCATCGAGATGGTCTTCGTCAGCCGCGGAGGCGCGCCCAAAGCGGCGAGCATCGCGCTTGGTGAGGATCCGCGCCGCGACGTCGTGCCTATCGAGGCTGCCGGTGGTATGCTCACGCCCGCGCAGAAGTCCTTTCGCGACGCGTGGCTCGGTCCGAAGTAGCCTATGTCCATTCCCTGGCTTCGCCTCTTGAACGCCGTCCTTTACGCCGTCGACCTTGCGCGCTCCGCAGCCGGGCGGGCGAGTGTGCACGAAGAGGGCTCGGTGAAACGTGAGTCTTCTCGCGGTGCGTGGTGGGCCGAGCGGGAGCAACGGCGCATCGAACTCGAACGCGAGCGGATGGAAGCCGAGCACCAGCGCGCCGATCGGGCGCTCAGGCTCGAACGGCTTCGCCATGCCGGCGACAGGGAAATCGGCCGGTTGCGCCTGACCTCGGGCCTCGCGATGACCGGATTGATTGGCGCGCTGCTCTTCTGGGCGCAGCTTGTCGCCGCCGCGTTCACGACAATCCTCGGACGGTTGCTGCTCGGAGGCGCGTGGACGCTGCTCGTGGCCGCGCTCGCCCTCTCGTTCGCGGGGCAGAAGAACGTCGCCGCAGCGCTTGCGAAAACGGACGACGCGAGCACGCCGAGCAGTGTGACGGCTGGCGTGGCCGGCACGCTTGCCCCGTGGCTGGTCGTGGCCGGGCTGGCCCTCTTCGGAATCGCGGCGCTCGCCGCGTAGCCGATTCAATCGGGAAACATCGCCCTCAGGGCATCGTCGATGCGTGGATACCGGAAGCGGAAGCCCAGCCGCTCGGCTTTCGCCGGCAGCGCCCGCTGACCCGACAGCAGGAGCGCGTCTGCCATTTCGCCGAGCAGAAGGCGCAGGGCGAAGGCAGGCGTGGGGAGGAATGCGGGACGGCCGAGCGCGCGTCCAAGGGCGCGCGCAAAGTCGGTGTTTGATAC
>JBAUGX010000126.1:0-4977 GCA_049679965.1 Vicinamibacterales bacterium | reverse complement strand
GTGCTGCGCCGGCGCCACTGAGAGTCCGATACCCAGACGATTCACCGTCACGGCGCCCATTCTGCCCAGCGGTCGCCCGTCCTGCTGCGCCTCTAAGGCGGCCTTCGCGACACGCGAGAACGGTGTAATCAGGCGGATGGAGTAGATGGCGCTCTCCTTCTCGCATAATTCGTACGGCGTAATCGCGCACGCCTCCCCGGCACGGCCACATTCGAGAGCCCGCTCGCGAGACTCCGCCGTCAGGCGCTCGATCGGTCCCTCGGCTGGGAGGCCGCCCTGGCCGGTGGCGGCAGATGCAGCGCAGGTCAGCACGGCGAACAGCACGGCGACGCCCAGGCGCGTGCCGCCGCGACGCACATCGATGGTGATGAATCTCATGGCAGCAATCCGAAAATGGTCAGCTTCCCTTCCGACGCCACGTAGACCCGGCCGTTGATGACCGTGGGAATGGCGAATTTCGCCGCCACGTCGTTGAGGGAATCGCGCGACCCGGCCGCCTGGCTGCTGTTGTAGAGCTCGAAGGCGAGATCGCTCGCGTTGTACGCGTGAAGCGTGCCTGTCGATGTCTCCCCGTTCCTCCGAATGGTCCACAGAATGCCGTTCGTCGTGCCGTTTGCGGAGATGGAAAGCGCACCACCAGGGTACGGATACGACAGCAACGTCGTCGATGTCGGGCCGGTGGACAACAATCCGCCCGTCAGCGTGAACGCCTGAACGACGTCTGCCACAGGGCCGAAGTACACCGTCCCGTTGTAATACACCGGCGAACTGTAGTTTCCGGGGAGCGGTGTCCCGAACGGGAAGATGTTGGGCAGTGTCTGCACGTTCCCGTCGGGGTTCTGATAGCGACCCATGTTGTCGCGATCAACAAGGAACACCGAGCCATCCTTGCCGGCGCTGACAAGCAAATGCGGATGGGTACCTGGCTGATCCGGCAGCAGAATCATGCCTCCCGCATCGAGATCGAGGTTGTTCGCGTCGAGAAACGCCTGGTTGCGCGGCGTGAAATAGTCGAGCACCGTTCCCGACGGAGTGATCTTCAGGAAGGTATTCCCGTAGTTCCTTCCGCCGGTGTTCGCGTCGAACGAGCCGTCACCGGTCGCGAAGTAGAAATTTCCGGCAGGATCGACGCCGAGTCCGCCGCCGCTCAGCCAGATGCCACCACCTTCTCCATCCGGCGTGGCGCAAAACGCCAGCGTCTGCTGGAGCGTGGTCGCGTTATAGCCGAGCAGCCACCCGTGGTACGGCTGAACGTCGCCATGGCTTCCGAAACCGAAGTAGACGACGCCATTGTGCAGAAACAGCGCGGTCCGTTGATTCTCGCGAAGCGCGTCGAAGGGAAGCACGCCGCCCACCGATCCAACGCCGGTCCCGGGCACCGACGCCTGGATGACAACCGGGCCGCCAAACTTCTCGGCGCCGGTCGCGATATCCAGCGCGTGCAGCCGCTGGACGTACGTGCTCGCGCCTTCCTTCGTCTTCGCCACGACGTACAGGGTCTTGCTCACCGGATCGATCACCGGCGTGCCCGTGATCCCAATCTCCGGCCGGATGTCGCAGCACTCCCCCGTGTCTCCATTGGGGACGGTCGTGATACCGGCACCGAGGAAACTGACATGCCACAGCGGCGATGTACTGCGTCCATCCGCGTCGAAGGCATACACGCTGTCGTGTTCCGTCGCGATGTACACGACATTCCGGACGCCAACGCCAGGGATGTTCACGTTAGAGACGTAGAGCGGAGAGGCATGGGCGATCCCATCGGTCGCATAAGAGGCCAGCTTGCCGAAGGTGTTCGAATTCACGTTTGACAACGTCAGGACGGTCTCGGTGAGATACTGGCCGGTCCTGGCGTTGTCATTTCGATGGGTGAACACGCCCGCGTTCGTCGTGGTGTACGCCGTCGCGATCGCCGACTGCAATCCGTCGGTGGTCCTCGCCATCACGGTGTGCGTGCCGCCGCTGGTCGGTGCGGTGTAGAGGCCCGACGCCGTCACCGTTCCGGTCGCAGCCGCGCCGCCCACGACGCCGTCCACCAGCCAGACCACGCTGCCGCCGCTGACGACGAACTGCTGGGTCTGAGACACGGTCAGCACAGCGGTCCCCGGCGAAACGGAGAAACCCTGACCGGTTCCCGACAGCGCGATGGTATGTGGATTTCCAGGGGCATTGTCGGCGATCGTGATCGTGGCATTCCGGGAACCGCCGCTCACCGGACTGAAGACGACGTTAATCGTGCAGCTCAAGGAGGGCGCAATCGAGCCAACGCAATTATTCGTCTGCGAGAAATCGGAAGCCTGGGCGCCCGAGATGGTGACGCTCGTGATGTTCAAGGCCTGGCTGCCGCCGTTGGTGACCGTCACCGGCTGCGGCGCGCTGGATGTGCCGACCGATTGACCGCCAAAGGCGACGCTCGACGCGCTCAGAACAAGCGCCGGGGACGACCCGCCGGCGACGCCTGTCGCCATGTCCGCCAGGATCTGGCCGGGTGTCAACGCCACGCTGTAAATGCGGACCTCATCGATCAGGCCCGCGAAGAACTGGCCGTAGAGGCTGTCGCCGCCAATCTGCAGGGGCTGGGCCGACGTGACGATCGGGCCCGTGACGGGCTGACTCGACACCTGAGTTCCGTTCACATAAAACCGCAATGTGGCGCCGTCGTACGTCGCCGCCAGGAACGTCCACGTGTTGAGCGCGAGCGGAGCGGCTCCAATGGCTTCGGTGTGCGCCGCGCCCACCGTGATACCGATGCCCGGAGCGCCGCTTGTCGTCGACGCTTCGAGGTAGTAGTTGTCGTTGCCCTTGTAGACGACATCTCTCCACCCGCTGTTGCCTGCTGTCGGATTCACCCACGCCTCGATCGTCATCCCCGTCGTCAACCGGAGGTCCGCGGCGTCGGCCACCGTCACGAGGGCGTTGGCGCCGTTGAATGACAGGGCCTTGCCGAACTTGCCTGCTGGCGCCCACGTAGCGCTCGTAATCGTGCCGGTGTGTCCGTGGCCAGACGCGTCACCCACCGACGTGCCGGCACCCTCGTCGAAGGAGAATGCGGCCACGAGATTCGGGTTCGTCGTGAGGGTCGTCGTCGTCGCCACGTTGGAGTACGGGCCGAGATTTCCGGCCGCGTCCTGCGCGCGCACGATGTAGCTGTAACTGGTGTTGACCGTAAGGCTGGTGTCACTGAAGCTCGTCCCCACGATGGTCGTGCCGAACTTGGTGAAGGCGGCACATCCAACGCCCTCGCAGCGTTCGAGACGGTAGCCGTCCACGCCAACGTTGTCGGTGGCAGCGCCCCACGACACGTTGATCTGTGTGCCGCTCACGGCAACGACGGTCAGCGTTCCCGGCGCCGATGGGTTCTCGGTGTCCGGCGCGGGCACCGTCGCGCTTGCCGTGTTGGAGTAGGGACTCACGTTCGGCACGGCATCGCTTGCCCGAACGCGGTAACTGTACGACGCGCCGGTCGTCAGGCCAGTGTCGGTGAAGTTCGTCGCCGGTGCTATCACCGTGGCGAGCGGGGCGAAGTTCGTGCAACTTGCGCCCTGGCATCGCTCGACGGCATAACTGATGACACCCACGTTGTCGAAAGATGCACCCCAACTGAGCTGAAGCTGGCCGGTAGCGCCCGGAGTTGCGGTCAGCACGGTCGGGGCGCTCGGCGGAGTCGTATCCGGCCCGGTGTTCCCGACGGCCGTCAGCATGTCCTGCTGAATCTCGAGCGCTGTCCGGGCGCGGTTGTAGACGCGCAGCTCGTCGATCCAGCCGTTGAAGTATTCGCCGTACCCGCTGCCGCCGATCTGCAGTGTCCCCGTCGAGGTCGTCAGCGGTGTCGTCTGCGCCTGCGAGGCGACCTGGACGCCATTCACGTACAGCCGCACGGTGGCCCCGTCAAACGTCCCCGCCAGATGCGTCCACACGTTCGCCGCCAGCGCCGACGGCGCCACCGTGTTCTGATTCCCCCCGGCAAACGTGCCGCCGGCGGCGGGCGTGTTGGTGTCGGAGCTGGCGAAGAGGTAGAACCGGTCCACGTTCTTGTGCAGGATGGTCCGCCACCCGCTGAGCGTGGCGGCCGGCATCACCCACGCCTCCACCGTCATCCCCGTCGTCAACGCGAGCGACGCGGCGTTCGCCACCGTCACCAGCGTGTTGGTCCCATTGAACTGCAGCGCCCCACCGTATTTGCCCGTCGCCGTCCACGTGCCCGTGCCGCTGATCGTGCCGGTGTTTCCGGCGCCCGACAAGTCGGCCACCGTCGTGCCCGTGCCTTCGTTGAAGCCATACGCCGCGACCAACCCGAGCGTCGGGACCACGACCACTGTCACGTCATTCACCGTGTTGTTGGCCGTATTGGTCTCGCCCCCGCCGGCCACCGCCGCCGTGTTCGTGAGGCTCGCGCCGGCATTGCTCGCCACGCTCACCGTCAGTGTCACCGCCGGATAGCTCGCCCCAGCCCCCAGCGCGTCACTCCGCGTGCACGTCACCGTCTGCCCCGCGATGCCGCACGCATTCGTCCCCGGGCCCCAGCCGCTGCCCGTCGCCGCCGTTGGCGTCAGCCCCGCGGGCAGCGTGTCGGTCATCGTCACGGTGCCCGCGGTCGGGCCCGTCCCGCTGTTGCTCGTCGTGATCGTGTACGTCGCGCCGACCTGCCCCTGCGTGAAGCTGCCCGCGTGCGTCTTGGCCACCGTCAGGTCCGGCACCGGGGGAGGATTGATGGTGGTCGGATTGGCAACGCTGTTATTGGTGGTGTTGGTCTCGCCCCCGCCACTCACGGCCGCCGTGTTCGTCACGCTCGCGGGCGCATTCGCCGCCACGCTCACCGTCAGCGTGATCGCCGGATAGCTCAGGCCCACTCCCAGCGCGTCACTCCGCGTGCACGTCACCGTCTGCCCCGCGATGCCGCACGCGTTCGTCCCCGGGCCCCACCCGCTGCCCGCGGCCGCCGTCGGCGTCAGCCCCGCGGGCAGCGTGTCGGTCATC
>JBAUGX010000125.1:0-14935 GCA_049679965.1 Vicinamibacterales bacterium | reverse complement strand
GACGACAACATCGTCTGGGGGACGGCGGACTTCGACGACAACATCGTGTGGGGGACCGACTGCGGCGGTGCCGACTGCGACGGGATCGTCTGGGGCGCCTTCGACTTTGACGACACCATCGTGTGGGGGACGGCGGAGTTCGACGACAACATCGTGTGGGGCACGGTCGGGCTCTTCGACGACAACATCGTCTGGGGCACGCTCATCGGGGACGACAACCTCGTGTGGGGGTCGTTCATCGGGGACGACGACAACATCGTGTGGGGCACGCTCGCCGAGACCGACATCATCTGGGACGTGTTCATCGAGAGCGAGACCATCGCACCGCCGGCGGTCATCGAGGCGGCCGTGGCGGCGGCGCAGGGTCAGCAAGAGGGCCAGCAAGGCCAGCAGGGAGGGCAATAGCCATGGAACAGATGCCCTATCGTCCCGAACTGGACACCGTCATGTTGCCATTGCCCATCACGACTCCCGCGGCCCAAGAGCAAGAGGTCGTGCAGAGCGACTGGCGCCACCAGCTGCCGACGCTGCGGGGCCAGCAGGTGACGCTGCGGGAACTGCGGACCTCGGACGCGGCGTCGCTCTTCGCGATGCTGACGACCGAGGAAGTGGCGCGGTTCATTTCGCCTCCGCCGACGACCGTCGATGGCTTTGAACGCTTCATTGCCTGGACCCTCCGGCGGCGCACGGCCGGCACCTACGCGTGCTTCGCCGTCACGCTCAAGGGGTACGACACGGCCATCGGCATCTTCCAGGTGCGTGAGCTCGAATCAGGCTTCGGCACCGCGGAATGGGGCTTCGCTCTCGGATCGGCTTTCTGGGGCACGGGCGTGTTCCAGGAAGGCGCAGAACTCATGCTGGACTTCGTCTTCAACACGCTTGACACGCACCGGCTCGAGGCGCGTGCGGCGGTGAAGAACGGCCGCGGCGGCGGGGCCCTTCGCAAGGTGGGCGCGGTGCAGGAAGGCATCCTTCGGAAGTCATTCCTTCGCAACGGGCAGTATCTTGACCAGGCACTCTACGCCATTGTCGAGGACGACTATCGGGCATCGCGTCTGGCGGCCAAGACGTCGAGGATGCCTGTCTACGCGCCGAACGTACACTAGCCTCCGCTCAAGAGCGCTCGACGGACCGCGACGGATCGCTCGACCACTCACTCCAGGAGCCGGGATACAGCTTCGCGCCGCGCAGGCCTGCGTGCTCGAGCGCGAGCAGGTTGTGGCACGCGGTGACTCCGGAGCCGCAATAACAGATGATGTGCCCGGCCGCGGCGTCGCCAAGCGTGTCGCGGAAGCGCGCCCCCAATGCCTCCGGCGCGCGGAATTGGCCCTGCTCGTCGAGATTCCACTGGAAACAATGATTGACGGCGCCGGGGATGTGCCCCGGGACCCGATCGATAGGCTCCGAGTCTCCCCGATAGCGTTCCGGCGCGCGCGCATCGACGAGGCGCCAACTGGGAAGGGCCATGTATGACTGGACGTCTGCGGCGTCGACAACCATGTCCGGCCGTGCCAGACCGCTGAACTCGCGTGCCGGGCGGCGTTCCTCGCCCCTCGACGTCGGACGACCCTCCGCCAGCCACCTGGCCATGCCGCCGTCGAGCACCGCGACCGCGTCGTGCCCCAGCCAGCGCAGCAGCCACCAGAGACGGCTGGCGAACATGCCGGTGTCCTGATCGTAGGCGACCACTTGCATCCCGTCCGCGACGCCCAGCCGGCCCAGTGTGCGCCGGAGCGCCGCGACGTCGGGCAGCGGGTGGCGGCCGTTCCGGCCAGTCTTCGGCCCTGAAAGATCGCGATCGAGGTGCGCATAGACCGCGCCCGGGATATGCCGCGCGAGGTATTCGCGCTCGCCCCACGCCTGGTGGGCGAGCATGAAGCGGCAATCCACAACCGCCCACGCGGGATCGCCGAGGCGTGCGGCCAATAGATCAGTCGACATCAATGTCGCGTACGCCATCAGGGTATGTAGAATAGTGGACCCTATGGCGGAGGACAATGCGTCGGCGGCGGCTGCGGCACCCACTGACTTCATCCGTTCGATTGTCGAAGAGGACCTCGCCACCGGCAAGCACGCCGGTCGCGTGGCGACACGGTTTCCGCCCGAGCCGAATGGGTATCTTCATATCGGCCACGCGAAGTCCATTTGCCTCAATTTCGGCGTCGCCGCCGAGCGCGGCGGCACGTGCAATCTTCGGTTTGATGACACCAACCCGACGAAGGAAGACGTCGAGTATGTCGACGCGATCAAGGAAGACGTCGCGTGGCTGGGCTTCGAGTGGTCGGCTTTGTTCTATGCGTCCGACTACTTCGAGCGCCTGTACCAGTTTGCCGTGGAGCTCATTCGGCAGGGCAAGGCGTACGTCGACAGCTTGACCGCCGACGAGATTCGCAACCACCGAGGCACGCTAACCGAGCCCGGCCGGAATAGCCCCTATCGCGATCGGTCCGTTGACGAGAATCTCGATCTTTTCAAGCGGATGCGGGCGGGCGAATTCGAGGACGGCGCACACGTGCTGCGGGCCAAGATCGACATGGCGTCGCCGAATCTGAACATGCGGGATCCGGCGCTCTACCGCATTCGCCATGCCACGCACCACCGCACGGGCGACACCTGGTGCATCTACCCGATGTACGACTTCGCGCATCCGTTGTCCGATGCGATCGAGCACATCACTCACTCGATCTGCACGCTGGAGTTCGAGGATCATCGTCCGCTCTATGACTGGCTGGTCAACAACCTGAGCAGCCTGCTCGGGGGCGCTCGTCCGCAGCAAATCGAGTTCGCCAGGCTGAATCTGAACTACACGGTGATGAGCAAGCGCAAGCTGCTGCAGCTGGTGCAGCAGGGCCATGTGTCTGGATGGGACGATCCGCGGATGCCGACGATCAGCGGGCTGCGCCGGCGCGGATGCACAGCAGAATCGATCCGCGACTTCTGCGGGCGCATCGGCGTCGCGCGGAAGGAGAACGTGATCGATGTCGCCCAGCTCGAGCACAGTATCCGCGAGGATCTCAACCGTCGGGCGCCGCGGGTGATGGCCGTCCTGCGGCCGCTCAAGGTGGTGCTGACGAACTATCCCGCCGGGCAGGTCGAAGACATGGACGTCGACAACAACCCGGAGATCGGGGCTGCTGCCGGAACGCGCAAGGTGCCGTTTTCCCGCGAGTTGTACATCGAGCGGGAGGATTTCCGGGAGGATGCCCCCAAGAAGTTCTTTCGGCTCTCACCGGGCAGGGAAGTGCGGCTGCGCAGCGCCTACTTCATCAAGTGCGAGAATGTCGTCAAGGACGCTAACGGCGAAGTTGTCGAACTGCACTGCACGTACGATCCGGCGACGCGAGGAGGAGATTCGCCCGACGGCCGGCGCCCGAAGGCGACCCTGCATTGGGTGTCGGCGGCCCACGCGGCGCGTGCCGAGGTGCGACTCTACGATCGCCTCTTCGTGGTGGAGGATCCGGAACGGGTGCCCGAAGGCAGGACGTTTCTGGACCACCTCAACCCCAGCTCCCTCGAGGTTCTGCGCGAGTGCCCGGTGGAGCCGAGTCTGCTGACCGTCACCGCCGGCGCCAGGGTGCAGTTTGAACGGCTCGGCTACTTCGCCGTCGATCCCGACAGCCGCCCCGGCGCGCTCGTGTTCAACCGAACGGTCTCGCTCCGCGATACGTGGGCCCGAATTGTCCAGAAGGGCGCTTCCGCCTAGTGGCATATCACATCACGCAGTACGATCTCGAACAGGGTGCGCTCGAGATCCAGTACATCGAAGAGTTTTTTGGCGAGTTCCCGCGAAAGAAGACCGCGGCGGAGATCATCCGCCGCCTGAAAGGCCGGTCGCACCTCATCCTCCTGGCCACGGCGGCACTGCCCGATGATCCCGGGACCGTCGTGCCCGTGTCGTTCAAGGTGGCGCACGAACTTCACGTGCCTGAAACTGAACCGAAGCTCGCCGATCTGGTCAGCCGGCTCGGCGATTCGGTCCGCTTCGACGGCCGCCGCGTGCTCTACACGTGGCTCGGGGGCACGAGGCGCGACTGGCGCGGCCAAGGCTTTTTCCGCGCGCTCACTGAGCAGCAGGAAGTGTGGGCCGTGGAACAGGGGTTTGACGAAATCGTCGTGAAGACGAAGAACAAGTTCTACGACATGCGCGGCACGCTCGACCACCTGCGATTCGAGGTCGTCAAGTACGAGCGGAACGTCGCCGACAACGCCGAGTCGAAGGTGTATCTGAGCAAGCGGCTGCGCGCCGAAGTGCTCGATGCCCATCGCAGCGCGAAGTCGGTGGTAACGGCCTAGAACGTCACCCTGAATCCAACCTGCCCCAAGCGCTGCTCGGGCCTGCCGTTGTCGCCAGAGAACGACGTCGGTTGCAGGAACGTGGCGATGGGCACGCCAGCGGCGCTATTGACCTGTCTGTTGGTTGTCGCTGGGTTGAGCGCGTTGAACAGGTTGTAGACCTCGACCATCGCCTCGATATTCATGCGGGCCATCAACCGGAACGTCTTCGATACCCGTAGATTGACCTGCCACTGAGCCGAGCCGCGCCCGCAGTTCACCGTCTGGCAGACGCCGACATCCTCAAACAGGGTCTTGGCGAACTCCTTGCCTGTATCGTCAACACCGGTTTCGACGTGGTCGACCTCGAAGGCCCGCGCTGGAATGTCGAAGACATCGCCATCCGCGTTCAGGTCGCGCCCGTCGATGAGGACGACCGGCAGCGCGGATCGATAAATGAAGAACGGCGCGACCTGGATGCCCCGAGGCAGCTGGAACACAGCGCTGGCGCTGATCCGATGACGCGCGTCGGTGAGCGCGTTCGGCCCCATCTGTGCGGGTGAGTTGAACGGGTTGGTGGGATCCTGGATGTTGGCCGTGTTCAGTTCGTCCGACGCATTGCCGATGTTGCTGCGGCCATTGGACAGCGTGTACGAACCAGAGAAATCTACGCCCCTCGACAACCGCCGTCGAACGCCGACAATCAGCGCGTCGTAGCGACTCTCGCCGACGCTCAGAGAGGGACGATTCGACGAAGTATTCGGACTCAGTGCCGTCAGTCCGGCCGACGTGAGCACGGTGGAAATGCGACGCGCGGTCACAGCGGTCGGGTCCATGTCTTGATTGAGACGGGGCCGGTAATTGAGATCGCGACCGAGCGAATTGATGTAGTCCACGCTGACGCTCGTGTTCGACGTCAGCTCGTGCGACCAGCCGATATTGGTCTGAATCTGATACGGCTGCTGCAGGCGCGGGTCGGCCCAGGAGCCGAGGAGGGCGGGCCCCGGCGTCACCAGATTCGGATTGGAGACGGCCGAGAGTCCGCTCGTGGGCTGGCCGACCTGATAGTTGCTGCCGTCGGTATTCAGCAATCCGGCATTCCGCTGCGCGGCGAACGTCGTGCCGAAGTACGAGCCGCTCGAGTCGAGCGCCGCGGTCAGAACATTCGAGTTCGTATAGCCGAAGTCCGTGTAGATCCCCCACCCGCCGCGAAGGATGTCCTTGCCGTTTCCCCTGACATCCCAGACGGCGCCGAGGCGCGGCTGAATGTTGTTCTTGTCGGCCTCCGGGCTGAGGCCGAAGCCGGTCAGGCTCTCGATCTTGCCGTCGAACGCCCCGGCCTGCGCGGCCTGCTGCACCTTGACGAAGTTGGGATTCCTGGACTGATCGATGTCGAGGCCCGTGACCAAGTCGTACCGAACGCCGAGGTTCAGCGTCAGACGGTCATTCACGCGCCAGTCGTCCTGGAAGTAGAAGCCGTATTGCTTGTTTTTCAGGTTGACGGCGGAGATGCCGCCAGGAATCACGTTGCCGTTGATGTCTGTGGCGTTATTTACGGTGACTTGTCGCACCGGGCCGGCCGGATCATTGTTCAGCATCGTGTTGACGATGACCCCTGGGGCGGCGCTGTTGACGGCGTACAGGCGCGGCTCATAGATGAAGACGCCGCCGGTCTTGAAGTCGTGGCCCAGGCCACCCCATCCGGTGACGTGCCATGAGAAATCATCGCGGAACTGGTACTTGTGCTGTTCGGTCGCTTGGGGCGCGCCGGTATTTGTGCCGGCCGTTGCGCCATTGGGGAACAGAAGTGTGACCTGCGTGCCGTTTGCAATGGTCAGATCCGGAGCGGACGCCCGCGCGGTAATGTCATTGCGGAAGCTCGTGAAACTGACGATGAGCTCGTTGAGCCTCGAGCCGCCAAGCACCCAGTTGTGATTCAAGGTGGCGGAATCAAAAACGTTCGCGGCGTCGGCCCAGTTGTCAGGCCTGGCCGTGGCGGCTGCCCCGACCGGGAACTTGTTGACATCACGGCCGTACCTCAGCGACAGATACTGCTCTGAATTCAAACTCAGCGTGACCTTCCCAGTGACGTTGGTGCCGCGCGTTTCGACAGGGAAGCCGCCGGTGAAGGTCGGGTACATCGCGAGGACCGCGGCACCCATCGGCTGGGTCTTTTCCTCCTGGAGCCGCTCGACCGCGAGGAAGAAGTGGGCCTTGTCCTTGATGATCGGGCCGCCAAAGCTGCCGCCAAACTGGTTCCGAAGGTAGCCGCCCTTGGCGGGATCCTGGCCAAGTGGCGCGCCGAGTTTTTCAGTTTCGGTGATCGCGTTCATCGACCTGTCGCGGAAGAACTCGAACAGGCTTCCGCTGAAGAGGTTCGTGCCGCTCTTGGTGACGATGTTCATCACCCCGCCGTTGGCCCGTCCGTGTTCGGCCTTGAACCGCTGCGTCTGGAAGTTGAACTCCTGGATCGCCTCGAGCGGGACCTGCTGCAGCAGTCCGCCGACCGTGTCGTCGTTGTTGTCCCCGCCGTCAACGACGAAATTCACGTTGCGGCCGGCACCGCCGTTGACCTGTGGCGCGAGCGTGACCCCCTTGGTCACGTCGACGCTGAAGCCCACGCCCACTCCAGGCACTGTCGCCGCGAGACTGGCGAACTGGCGGCCGTTGAGCGGCAGGCTCTGAACTCGGTTGAGATCGACGACCTGGCCGACCGATGAACTGGTGGTCGACACAAGCGGAGCACCGCCCAGGACATTGACCGTTTCTTCGATCGGCCCGACGCGCAGATCGAAATCGATGGCGTGGGTCTGCGCGACATTGACCTCGACGCCCTTCCTCGACGCCGTTGAGAAGCCGGTCAACTCGGCCGTGATGTCAAAGACGCCGACGGGCAACGCCGCCAGGCGGTAGACGCCCGCGCTGTCGCTCGTCTCGGCTCGTGTGAATCCGGTATCGGGGTTCTTGGCCGTGACAGTCGCGCCGGGAACAGCCTTACCCTGCTGATCGAACACCCGACCGGTGATGTCACCGGTCGTTTGCTGCGCCAGTGCCGACGCGCAGGTGAGGAGCGACACGACTACCGCCAGGGACAAGAACTTCGCCATTAAGCTGCCTCCAGAGTGCTTTAAGGGACTGTAACACACTCTGCAATCCAATTGTGAAAACTTTGTCACCACTTATAAATAGCCCACTCCAGCACTCTTGTCTACCGAATCAACCCCTTTTTTCACAGTGACTTAAGCCGCATCCATGGTTCCGAATGGGGAACCTGCCGTGTCCCGACGAGCAACAAGCCTCCGGCGGGGTCGTCTTGACCTAGGACTTATCGGATACAAAACTGTTCCGCACTACAGGGGGGGCAGGAACTTGCAATTCGGCGTCAGACGTCGAGCTCTTCGGCTTCCTCCGCACGGTCCATGATGAACCGGAAGCGCGCAGATGCGTCCTTGCCCATCAGCTCGTTGATGACGCGGTCGGTCACGATTTGATCGGCGACCTCGACTCTCAGCAAACGTCTCGTACGGGGATTGAGCGTCGTCTCCCAGAGGACCTTCGGCATCATCTCGCCGAGCCCCTTGAAACGGGTGATTTCGGGTGTCCCCCGGCCGTTCTTGGCGTGCTGCTTGAGGATCGCCTCACGCTGCGCTTCGTCGAGCGCCCAGAACGTGTCCTTGCCTATGTCGATGCGGTAGAGCGGCGGCTGCGCGAGAAACACCTTGCCGCTGGCCATCAGCTGCGGGAGGTGCCGGTAGATGAACGTGAGAAGAAGCGTCGCGATGTGATTCCCGTCCGAGTCGGCGTCGGCCAGGATGATGACCTTGCCGTAGCGGAGCCTGGAGAGGTCGAAGTTCTTGCCGAGCCCGCAGCCGATCGCCGTGACCAGATCCGAGAGTTCCTTGTTCTCGAGCACCTTCGCGAGCGATGCGCTTTCGGTGTTGAGCACTTTGCCTCGCAGCGGCAAGATCGCCTGCCGCACGCGATCGCGCCCCTGTTTGGCCGACCCTCCGGCCGAATCGCCCTCGACGACGAACAACTCGCTGCCCTCGCTGGTGGGATTGGTGCAGTCGCTGAGCTTGCCAGGCAGGTTGAGGCGGGAGGATGTCGCGCTCTTTCGCGAGACCTCCGAGGCCGCCGCGCGGCTGGCCTCGCGCGCGCGCGCGGCCAGGATGATACGCGCCACGATCGCTTCGGCCACGCTGATGTTGTGATTCAGCCAGTGCTCGAGCGCGGGACGGACGACCGCGTCAACCGCGGACGTCAGCTCCGGATTGTTCAGGCGGTCCTTGGTCTGCCCCTGGAATTGCGGCTCTTGAATGAAGGCGCTCAGCACGCCCGTCATCCCTTCGCGGATGTCCTCGGCGGCGATGGTCACGCCCTTGGGCGAGAGGTTGTGCGTCTCGATGAAATTGCGCACGGCCTTGCCGATGCCGGCCCGCAGGCCGTTTTCGTGCGTGCCGCCCGATCCGGTCGGGATGCCGTTCACGTACGATCGCACGTGCTCGTCGGTCGCCTCGGTCCATTGCAGGACGAGATCGAGCCGGAGCCCGTCCTCCTTGAGCAGCGTGAAGGGCGCCTCGTGCACGGGCTTGCTGCCGCGCTCGAGCACGATCCGCTTGAGATAGTCGACCAGCCCTTCGTCGTGAATGAAGATCGACGTCTGTTTCGATGTCTGGTCGTCGAAGGTGACCTTCAGCCCCTTGTGCAGGTAGCTGGCGATCTCGAGCCGGTCCTTGATCACGACAGGATCGAATTCGATTTTCGGAAAGATCGTGGCGTCGGGATGGAAGTGCACCTTGGTGCCGCTGCCGCGCGCCGGCCCGAGCTTCTTGAGCGCGCCGACCGGCTTGCCTTGCTTGAAGCGCATCTCCCACTGCGCGCCGTCGCGCGTGACGGTCGCCACGAGTTCTTTCGAGAGCGCATTGACCACGCTCGCGCCGACGCCGTGCAGCCCTCCAGCTGTCTTGTAGCTCCCTGGTTCGAACTTCCCGCCGGCGTGGAGGACCGTGAAGATGACCTCGATGGCGCTCTTCTTCGTGGTGGGGTGCTTGTCGATCGGGATGCCCCGGCCATCGTCTTCGATCGTGATGGCCGTGGCTTCCGCGTCGAGCGTCACCCAGATGTTCGACGCGTAGCCGTTCATGGCTTCGTCGACCGAGTTGTCGAGAATCTCCCAGACGAGGTGGTGGAGGCCGGTCGATCCGACGCCCCCGATGTACATGCCGGGGCGCTTCCTGACCGGCTCCAAACCCTCCAGGACCGTGATGTCTTTGGCGGTGTAGTTGGTCGGGGCCATGTGGCGCGACGGGCGACCGGACGCTAGGAGCCGGGCTCTTCGCTGGTGTGAGTCTTCTTCGATCTGGTCGAGCGGCGGGCGACGGGCTTGGGCGCCGCCGCCTTCCGGGAGCCGCGCGCCACGCCGCCGCCAGTTGATCGAGCGCGGGCCGGCCCCGAGCCCGTCGATGGACGTCTCGGCTTGGCCCGACCGAGCAGTTCCGCCGTGGTGTCGACCGGATGGGGCTCGGCGTGCAACGGTGTCCGGTCCATCTCGTCCATCATCTCGTCGGGCATCACCTCGTCGGGCGGCAGATCCTGGATCGAAGGCATCGCGGCTGCCGCCGGTGAGGCGAGTGTGTTGCCGTCGATCCGCCCTTCGGCCGGCGTTCCGGTTGCCTGGCCGGCCCGCGGTGGGAGTGCCGAGCCCGGAAACACGCGCAGGCCGCCGCGTCGATCGCGTTCGACGCGAATCAGATTTTCGCGCTGACACGCGCGCACCAGATCCATCAGGCCGCCGAAGCCATAGCGGCGTTCGTCGAAGCCGCCGTTGGCCGCCCGCAGCACCTGTTTCAAGTTCCGCAGGTACATCGGCCAGCGCGGGATCGTCGCTTCGCGCAGGATCTGCCCGACCATCCGGACGCCTTCGGCGGCGCTCTCCGTCGGCGGGCGTACCACGGCGGTGGCGTCTGCCTCGGTCGCCGGTTCCGCTGGCCGCACAGGGGCGGGCGCCTCTGCCTCGGCCGCAGCGATCGGCCTGGTGCCCACGGTCTGCGTGTCTTCGAATCCCTCGTTGAGCTCCACCATCACGCTCCGGCCGGTGTGCTTCAACTGCACCATGCCGGTCTTGGCGACCTTCTCGACGAAATCAAGGAACGACGACGCGCCGTAGTTGCGCTCCGAGAACGTGGAGTCGAGCTGGAGGAGCGTGCTCTTGAGGAGTCCGGTCTGGGGCGTCACTTCGCGCTCGGCCAGAATCTTCAGCGCGCGTCGCAAGATCGGAAACGCCTGCGCAATCGGCAGCGACGACGACACCACCGCGGGCCGGTCCCCCCGGGCCGGCTGCTTCCGGACGCCGGTCAGGTTCTCGTACGCGATGAACTCGTGGCAGTTGCGCTGCAGGATGATGCTGGTGAACGCGCGGCCGCCGACCACAAACACTTTCTTGTCGTACTGTTTGAGTTTCTCGACCAAAGAGAGAAAGTCGCTGTCGCCGCCGACGATGACGTACGCGTTGATATGCGGGTGCGTGAACGCCATTTCGAGCGCGTCGAGCGCCAGATTGATGTCGGCGCCGTTCTTGTCGCCGCCTGGCGTCAAGTTGCGCTGCACGAGGCGGATGGCGTGCTGGGTCAGCTGCCGGCTGTATTCGCCGGCGCGCGTCCAGTCGGCGTAGGCGATCTTGGTGACGACCTCGCCGCGCTCCTTGATGGCGTCGAGCGTCGCGCCGACGTCGAAGTGGTCGTTGAGGGTGGTGCGGACGCCGATCTCGATATTGTCGAAGTCGATGAAAACCGCGATGTTGAGACGATCTGGGTTGGCCAAACGGACTGCCTTTCGGTGATTATGCTCGTCTCGCTCGTGGGATCCGGCTTCAGCCGGATTGGTCCGCCTGAAGGCGAACCCGACGCATGGTGAGACGGCTCTCCAATTCTACTCGCTTCCGAGGGGCGCCGGTGCTGCGGGCATCGGCCAGAGCACCCGGGTGAATTGCCCGCGCTGCAGCAGCTCGCGGCCCTTTCCGCCGCGGCTGGTGACCTCGTATTTCGTCGTGCTGATCGTCTGCTCGGCGCCGCGGCTCGTCTCGACGGTCAGCAGGTCGCGATCGCCCGTCGAGGCGATGAACCCCAGCACGCGGTCTTCCTCGCCCAGCTTGACGAGGATGACGCCTTTGCCGGGCCCCGACAGATAATTCACCTCGTCGGCTCTGCAGAGCAAGCCCCGGCCCTCCGCGGTCGCCGCGATGAGCACTTCGCCGCCGGTCAGCTTCGCCACGCCCACGACCCCGGCGCCGCTCGCCGGCCTGGCGAAGCGGCGGCCGGCACGCGTGCTCGGTTCGAGGAGGGGCTCGAGGCCGAAGCGCAGACTGAATCCGTCGCTGGTCACGGCGACGGCGTGCACCGGCGGCGGGGCATCGGGCTTCTTGGCAGAGGGCGTGATGTCGCCAACGATCCGTGGGTCGAGGCTGAGTGCCGCGACAATCTTCTCGCCGTCCTTCAGCTTGAAGAGGCTCTGAATCGGCTCGCCGTATCCGGTCGAGGCGGGCACGTCGATGACGCGGCAGGTGTAGGCGACGCCGAAACTGCTGAAGAACGCGCAGCTGGCGCGCGTGCTGCCGGCAAATGCGGCCAGCACGGTGTCGCCCTCACGCAACCGCGTGGTCGACAGATCCTTCACGTCCTTCTGCCGCTTCACCCAGCCGTCGCGCGACACGATGACGACATTGTCCTCTTCGACGATGAAGTCGTCTGGCGTGTATTCCGGTTCGCCCGAGTCGCTGTTGATGGCCGTGCGCCGCTTGTCGACCTTTGGGTCGCCGTACAGTTTCTGAATCTCCCCGAGTTCCTGTCGCACCAGCTTCCAGCGGCTGTCCTCGTCCCTGAGCAGCGCCGAGATCTGCCGCACCCGCTTCCGTTTCTCTTCGAGTTCGTTGCGGATGATCAGGATTTCGAGACGCGCCAGGCGGTAGATCTTGAGCTCGAGGATGGCGTCGGCCTGCTCCGCATCGAGATCGAACCGTTTCATGATCTTCTCGGCGGCGTCGGCCTTCCCGTCCGACTTCCGGATCATGCGGATGATTTCGTCGAGCGCGTCGAACACCTGCTCGAGGCCTTCGAGAATGTGGATGCGCTTCTTGAGCGCGGCCAACTCGTGCTCGAGCCGCTTGGTGACGACCTCCAGCCGGAAGAGCAGGAAATGCCGGAGGATCGTCTTCAGGTCGAGCCGCTCGGGCCGGCCGACCTCCGCGTTCTCGGTCGGAACGAGGCACGTCAGGTTGACGGCGAAGTTGACCTGCAGCGACGTGTGCTTGAAGAGGTACGCCATCACCATCTTTTCGTCGGCGTCCTTCTTCATCTCGATCGCGATGCGGACGTCCTCGGTCGACAGATCCTTCACGTCGAGCAGCGGCGGCAGCTTGCGGCTCAGCACGACGTCCGCGATGCTCTCGACGAGCTGCGACTTGTTGACCATGTAGGGAATGCTGTCGACGTAGATCGTCTTGGTCGAGCGTGTCTCAGGGCCGACGTCCCAGGTGCCGCGCAGCCGGATGCTGCCCGATCCGGTTTTGTAGATCTCCTTCAGCTCGTCCTGCGAATTGAGTATCTGGCCGCCGGTCGGGAAGTCGGGGCCTTTGATCGTGCGGCACAGCTGGGCGTTGCTGAGATCCTCGTTGTCGAGCAGCTTGACGAGCGCCGCACAGACTTCGCCGAGATTGTGCGGCGGGATGTTGGTGGCCATCCCGACCGCGATGCCGGTGGCGCCGTTGACGAGCAGATTGGGAATGCGGGCCGGCAGGACGACCGGCTCGGTCTTCGTGCCATCGTAGTTGGGACGAAACGGCACCGTCTCCTGCTCGATTTCAGTCAGCATCTCGTCGCTGATTTGCGCGAGCCGGCATTCGGTGTACCGCATCGCCGCGGCGCTGTCGCCGTCGAGGCTGCCGAAGTTGCCCGAGCCGTCGACGAGCGGGTACCGGAGCGAGAACGACTGGGCCATGCGCACGAGGGTTTCGTAGAGCGCGGAGTCGCCGTGGGGATGGTAGCTGCCCATCACGTCGCCGACGACCTTGGCGCACTTGCGGTGCTTGACGTCGGCCGTCAGATTCTGCTGCCACATCGTGAAGAGGATGCGGCGCTGCACGGGCTTGAGGCCGTCGCGGACATCGGGCAACGCGCGCGCGGTGATGACCGAGAGCGCGTAGTTGAGGTACCGCGACTGCGCGGCCTCGTGCAGCGCAACGTTCTCGATGGCTCCCGCGCCGTTCCCACCGCCGCCCGGCAGGAGTGAGGCCCGCAGGGCCGCGTCTTTGCCCGCCGCCTGACCGTCCTCGGCTGCGTCGATGTTGTCGAAGAGCGATTGATCGCGTGGTTTCCGTTTAGCCATACGCGGGGGTCAAGGGTACCAAAGTTGGAACTGAAAACTTAAAACTCAAAACTTAAAACTCAAAACTTGAGATTTGAAAGTCCTTTTGAGTTCTAACTTTTCAGTTCTAACTTCCCGAAGGTCCTTTCCACCCGATGAGGGTGAGAAACTCGGCCAGCACCATCGCGGTCGCGCCCCAGATCTCGACCCCGCAGACGTGGAAGGCCGGGACGAGGATGGTGCGGCCTTCGCGCGTTCGCTCGGCCGTGACCAGTCGAGATGGGTCGAGCAGCATCTCCAACGGGACAACCAGAATGCGGGCCACTTCGCCGGCCGCCGGCGCCAGGGGCGGAAGGTGGTCGAGCGTTGCGACAATCGGATGCAGCCGAAAGCCGCTGACCGGAATGTCGAGCGGCGTCAGCGGCCCGAGCACCCTGACGTGCTCGACCGGGAGCCCGACCTCCTCGTGCGCCTCACGGAGCGCGGCCTGGGCGAGTGTCTCGCCGGGCTCGCTGACGCCGCCCGGCAGCGACACCTGCCCGCTGTGACGCTCAAGCCCCTCCGCCCGCACGGTGAGCACGATGTGCGCCCGGCCGTCCGCGGGAAACACGAGCAGAAGGCCGGCGGCTTGGCGGACTCTGTTAAGGCCGGGGTCGAATCCTGGCGGCCACTGTCTGCGCGGACGCGGTGTGAGCAGGGCGTGGGCCGTCACGCCAGGTAGTTCGGAACCAAGCGCGGCCTCCAGGCGGGCAATAACGGTCGAAAAAGTCACCTGCAAAGCAGTTTGTCATGTTTTTCGGCGGAATGCCTTGAGTCTGAATCGCGATCCGCGAAATTGGAGAACCGCGGTTCCTTGTGAAGAACCTGCCCACGAGAGGCACCGGCTTGGCTAGAATGTCACGCTGGCCTACGGGCCTGCACCGCCATGGCCTTGCTCGACCGATTTCGCACGCACCCGCGTCAGGCGCACGCCGATCCAGCGGTCCGTCTCGCCTTCGTGCAGGAGATGCCGATGGACGAGCGCGAACTGCTCGCCGAGATCGCACGGGAGGATGAGGACCCGCGGGTCCGCCGCGCGGCCGTGGCCAAGCTGATGGACGCGGATGCCCTGGCGGCCGTGGCGCGCACCGATGCCGATTCCAGCGTGCGGGACGCGGCGCGGGCCATGCTGCGCGACATCGCGCTCGACGCATTCGAAGGCGTCGCCGACAACACCAGCCTCGCGGCGGTCGAGGCGCTGGCGACTCTCGCCGACGTCAAGGCGCTCGTGCTGGTGGCCAGGACGACGCTGCGCGAGGACGTGGCC
>JBAUGX010000124.1:0-11324 GCA_049679965.1 Vicinamibacterales bacterium | reverse complement strand
GGAAGAAGGGGCGGGCGAAGGCGAGCACCAGCAGCGCGATCGCCGTCACGCGCATCGCCAGCAGCAGCCAGTGGCGGATGCGGCGCCGGCGCACGGAGTGATACGGAATCCGCTGGAGGAACATCAGCGATGGAAACTGCACCACGCGCTTCCGCTCCCGCTGAATCAGATGAATCAGAATCGGGATGGCGATGGCGCCCAGACCGGCGAGGAACAACGGGGTGAGGAAGGACATAGAAGGCTTAAGGCTTCGGGCTCATGGCTAACGGACGCGCATCAACTTCTCGCGGGCCGAGAGGTAGCTGAACAGCAGACGGTCGAGCGGCTCTTTCGTGTTGGCGAGCGTGTAGTCGATCCGGTGCTCGGAAAACTTGGTCGAGAGGGCGTTGATGTGGCCGGCGATGAGCTTGCGGTACTCGTCCCCGAACGAGTCGGGCACCACCGGAAGCTGCTCGCCGCTCTCCAGGTCCTCGAAGCTCGAGGCGTCGCGGTAGGAAAAATCGACCTCTGCCGGGTCGAGCACGTGGAACACGATCAATTCGTTGCCGAGGAACTTGAGCGGCTTGATCGCCTCGAGCACGACGTCCGGATCCTCGTAGAAATCCGAGATCAGCACGATGACGCTGCGGCGGCGGAAGTGTTCGGCGATATTCTTGACCGGATCGGCCAGCCGCCCGGGCCGCACGGCCTTCGCGCGATCGAGTGTCTGGAGCAAGACGTTGAAATGCTTGGCCGAGGGCGGCACGTAGGTGACCACCTCGCTGTCGAAGGTGATGATGCCGACCCGGTCCCGCTGCCGGTGGGCGAGGTAGGCCAGGCACGCGGCCAGAAAGCTGGCGTACTCGAGCTTGGTAACGTCACGGCTCTTGAAGCCCATCGACTTCGAGACGTCGAGGAGCACGCAGAAGTTCGTGTTCGTGTCGGCTTCGTATTGCTTGACGTAGAACCGGTCCGTGCGTGCGAAGAGCCGCCAGTCGACCCGGCGGATGTCATCGCCGGGCACGTACCCGCGATGCTCGGCGAAGTCGATTGACGCGCCGAAGTACGGCGCGCGATGCAGGCCGTTGATGAAGCCATCAACGACCGTGCGCGCGAGCAGTTCGAGGTTGCCAATCCGCCCGAGGACGGACGGGTCGACGAAGCGGGCGCCGGGCACGGAGCCGGATTGAGTGAGCGGCATATGTCAGAAGCCCGGCCGAAGCCGGACGCCATATATCTGGCCCGTTACATCCCTGATTTGGGCGTGGCGACCACCGACAGCAACTCGTCGATGATCGAGTCGGTCGTGATCCCCTCCGACTCGGCCCGGAAGTTGGTGAGGACGCGGTGGCGAAGCACCGGATGCGCCATCGCCCGGATGTCGTCGAAGCTGACGTGGTACCGGCCGTTGGTGAGGGCGCGCGCTTTCGCGCCGAGCACGAGATACTGCGCCGCGCGAACGCTGGCGCCGAAGGCCACCCACTTCTTGACCGATTCGGGCGCGTCCTTCGCTTTCGGGCGGCTCGTGCGCACGAGCGACAACGCGTAGCGCATGACCGGATCGGCCACCGGCACGCGGCGCACCAGGCGCTGAAACGCAATCAGGTCGGCGCCGCTCACCGGGCGCTCGAAGTGCGGGTCGATGATCGCCGTCGTCGTGCGCACGACTTCGAGCTCTTCCTCTTCCGGAGGATGCTCCATCATGATGTGAAACATGAAGCGGTCGAGCTGCGCCTCGGGGAGCGGGTAGGTGCCTTCCAGCTCGATCGGGTTCTGCGTCGCGAAGACATAGAACGGCTCTTCGAGCTCGTAGGTGCGTCCCTGAATCGTGACACGGTGCTCCTGCATGGCCTCGAGGAGCGCCGACTGCGTCTTGGGCGGCGTCCGGTTGATCTCGTCGGCCAGCACGATGTTGCTGAAGATGGGCCCGGGCGCAAACACCATCTGACGGCGTCCGGTGCCAGCCTCCTCCTGGATGATGTCCGTCCCCGTGATGTCCGACGGCATCAGATCGGGTGTGAACTGGATGCGCGTGAACTTCAGCTCGAGCACTCTGGCCAGCGTCGCGATGAGCAGCGTCTTGGCCAGGCCGGGAACGCCGACGATGAGGCTGTTGCCGCCGACAAAGAGCGTGCCCAGGACGAGTTCCATCACGTCCTTTTGCCCGATGATGCGCTTGTGGAGCTCCTCGAGGATCCGCTTGCGCCCGGCATTCATCCGATCCGCGAGCGCGACATCGTCCGATGATTCGAGTTCAGTGGTGTGAAGATTCATTAGTGAGTCAATCCGTAAATGATGTAGTTGACGCCAACCTTGTATGCCGTGTTCGTTTCGTCGATTGGCTTGAGCCCGGTTTCCGAGAACTCCCAGTACTCCGAGATGTCGGTATTGAAGTTAATGATGGCGATCAATCGCTTGCTCGGGTCGTTGTCCTCGTAGATGCCGCGGAAGATCGGTTCGCCCGGGTCGTAGTTGTTCTTGACGATGCTGAGGTCGTTGATCTCGAAGAACGAGTGAAAAATCGCGTTCGAGGCGTCCAGGTCGAAGAACTCCACGTCAGGCAGGATGCGCCGCATCTGCTGCTCGAAGTTGTCCCAGTGCTGGAACCGAAAGTCGTCGACGATGAGGAACCCGCCCTTCTGCAGATACTTGCGGAAGCTCAGCGCCTCGCGGTCGGTCATGACCCAGTCGCCCGGCTCGCACAGGTAGGCGACAGGATACTTGAACAGGTCAGGGTCATCGAGCGAGTAGATGCTCGATTCCTCTGTATGCGCGTTCAGATAGCTGACTTCGTTCAGAATCTTCATGAAGTGCTGTTCGCCGACCGGATAGTCGTGCGCCCATCGAACCTGCTGCGTCACAAAACCGACGCGCGGGCCGTAGCGCAGGCGAACGAAGGTGAACCGACCGTCGTATTTCGGGTTGGGCAGGACCTCCTCGCCGCCAAACCCGCCGAAGCCACCTGCTCGGCGCTGTGCGAGCGCCGCCGCCACGCCGGCCAGCAGGACCACAAGTGCTGCGACAGCGACAACAGCGAGCCGCCGCGCGCGCAGGAAGCCCGACATTATCTGCCAGCCTTCTTTGCTTCGAGATCGCGGATGGCCCTGGTCTTGAGCGCGAGATTCGTCAGCAGCCGTTCCATCTCCTGTTCGTAGCGCGCCGGCTCGAGGCGATCCTTCTGCAGCCTGAGCGCATCGATCTCCTTCTGGACGGCTTCACGCTCGCCGACGAGGACCCGCATCTCCGGATCGGTCATGTCGACCTTCAACCCACCGTCCGAGGGATGGGCCGTGAGGTACAGCATGCCGGCCAGCCGGCCTTCGATGCCGTCGTCGAGCGTCGCGTGCTCGGTCAGCAGAAGTCCACTCTGCTCGAAGGCTTTGACCACTTTGTTCTTCGCGTAGTTGAACGCTTCGAGCACCGACACGTGGCCATTCCTGTCAGCGTCGGCCGCGTCGTCGGCGAAGGCCTCGCCGAAGTACTGCGCGAACACGGTCTCGTTCCGCTCGCCGCCGGTTTTGGTTGCCGTCACGATCGCGCGGCCAGGCGCCGCCACCGTCGGGAGAAACGCGCCGCTGGCGGGAGCCGTGTTGACGAAAGCCACGCGCTGGGCCGACAGCTTCTCGAGCAGTTTTGCCCAGTCGGCGACCGTCAGATCCGGACCGGGCAGATTGAAGGAGGCCTGACGCCCGTCGAAGGTGCCGTGGCCGATGAGCACGATCATGACCTGGTCATCGCGCTGCGCGCGGGCGGCGATGTCCGTCACCGCCTTCTCGATGGCGTCGCGCGTCGAGCGGCCGCGGATGCGGGCCGGATCGGCCTCGGGCTTCTCGGCCAGATACATGATGTTCGCGTCGGGCAGGCTCTCCCGTTTCTTGGCCGCATCGACGAGCGTCGCCGCCCAGCCCTGAAAGCGCTTCGCGTGCTCCTCATCGCCGGAGACACCGGTGACGATGAGCAAATGGACCTCTTGAGCGGACGCGCTTTGGGCGGTGGAGGCAAGCGCCAGAGCCGTGAACAGCGCGGCGGTCAGCAGTCGGCAGTCGGCAGTCCCCAGCCTCATGCCAGCCCCCGCGCGCGGCGATAGCCCCATTCGGCGCCAATGAAGGACAGCAACAGGAGAAGCAGCACCGGCATGTCCCAGAGCTCGCGATCCTCGACGACCGTCACGCCGCGGCCACTGTAGGTGATGGCTTCGGGAAGCGAGGCGGCGTTGGCGGGCGTGAAGAAGCGGCCCTCGGTCTCCTCGGCAATTCGCGTGAGGAGCGGCGCGCGCATGGCGGCGTCGAAGTACTCGCCGTCGCCCGCCGAGACGCGCACGTGCATCGTGCTCACGCCAATCTCCTGCTGATCGCGCGACGCCGCCACGCGGATCGTGTAGAGCCCCGGCTCGTCTGGAGAGAAGACGCCGGCGAACTCACCGTCGTGTTCGACGGTCCATTCGAGCGGAATGTCGATCGTCTTGCCGGACGGCGAGGTGACGCGCGTCTCGACGTGGGCGTCGTTCACCTCGACATACGCCTTGTCGAGAATCTCCGCGATGAGCTTGACCTGTTCGCCGGGCTCGACGCGGTCGTGGTTGGTCGTGAGGTTCACCTGGTCTGGCACGCCGTCCACGAGCCAGCGGGTGAGCCGGCGCCAGAACAGCGAATGGGTAACGTCTTCGACTGGGACCTTGGCGTCCATCTTCCAGAGCCAGGAGTCCTGAATCGGCATGGCCAATGCCTTGCCCCTGCCGTAGCGCTGGTAGGCGAGGACGATCTGGCTGATCCGGCGGCTGTCGGTGCCCTCGAGGAGAACAGTGGCACCGGGCTTCACCTGGCGGATGGGATTGACCGTCGACACGTCGGGCATGTCGCTCCACTTGCCGTCCGAGTCCTCCTCGTTCTCCGCGATCTGTGTCACAGGGAAGAGCGCCCCGGCGCGGGTCGGGCGCGCGGAGAACTCCGAGTAGTAGGAGGTCTGCCGCCCGCCCGCGTCGAGCACGACCGGCAGAACTTCTGCGACCGGCGTGCCCGCCCAACCGCCCTCGACGAATGAGCGTCGGCCGCCGAGCATCAGCAGACCGCCGCCCCGCTTGTTGACGAAGTCGGCCAGCATGCGCTGCTGCTCGGGCGTGAAGGCCGCCGCCTCGATGCTCCCGAGGATAATCGCGCGATAGTCGAAGAGTTCCTCGCGTGTCTTCGGAAATCCAGCCAGTAGTTCGGACGTCTCCGTGACGTCGAGCCGGAAGTACTTGTTCTCGGCCGTGCGCTGCAGGATGACGACCGCCAGATTCTTGTCGTCCTCGACCGCGCGCCGGATGAACTTCATCTCGGGCCGCGGCTCGCCCTCGAAGTACAAGACCTTCTCGCGTCGATCGCGGACCTCGATAAGCGCATCGCGCACGTTGTTCTGCGTCACCTGTTCGTCGCTCTTGGGCGCGATGCGGAACCTGAAGAGGCGCGCGCCGCCGTCGGTGGCGGTGAAACGCACGCGCACGGTCGCGGACTCCCCGTCGGCCGGCAGCTTCACGTTCTGCGTGCTGACGATGCGTCCGTCGTCTTCGACGTTGAGCGCGACGGTCTGGCCGCTGTATCCGGTCTGCGACACGACCACGTCAACGACGAGCGCGGTGCCCTTGAGGATCGAGCGCGGCGTTTCGACGCGGCTCACCTGGATGTCGCGCGAGAAGCGCTCCTGGCCCACGCCGACGGTGAACACAGGAATCGACCTTGTTTTCAAGCTGGCCAGCGACTCGTCGATCGACAGGTCGGAGGTATCGGCGCCATCGGAGACCATGACCAGCCCGGCCAGCGGCAGCCCCGCCAGCTCGTCGCGCGCGCGCTCGAGCGCCTGGCCCAGGCGCGATGCCGTCCCCGTGTAACTCAGATTCGCCGCCGACGGCAGCCGGTCGGTCGACCCGGAGAAACGGAAGAACCGGAGCAGAAAGCGTTCCGACAGGGCCGCGAGCAGCTTGGCGTCCTTGGCCGACAGCTGCTGTTCGACAAATGAGCTCCGCGCTTGCCCGCCAGTTTCGTCGGCAATCGTCATGCTCCGCGAATCGTCCACCAGGATACCGACGAAGTTCTGCTGCGGCACGGACGCCTTGAGGATGAGGGTCGGCCGGAACAAGCAGAACAGCAGCACGGCCACGACGGCCAGCCGCAACCCGACAAGGACGATCCGGTCGCGGCGCGAGCCTTCTTCCGCGGCTCTGCGATAGGTCAGCAGGGCGGCCAGGGCGAGCGCCGCCACCGCCGCGACGGCCAGCAGCAGGGGGCGGGAGAGGCCCCACGTGAAGTCGCCCTGCTCGAACACGAGCCGCGGGTACTTGAACAGGAAACGGAAGACAGCGTCCAACACGAGTGGCCCCATTCTACTGGACACCCACTTGGGTAAGGCAACGGTGATCTTTTTTCACACCTAGTCCGGCTTACCGCCATGTCCTCAAGCTTTTCTGGGCAAAACGCAATAACCTGTCAGGACGGCGACTTCCGTCAATCGATCGCGAGCGTGTTGAATGCCGAGATTGTTGATTGCCACCACCAACCGCGACAAGGTTCGCGAAATCCAGCCGATCCTCACCGGCATTAGGTACGAGCTCGTGACGCTTGCCGGCTACCCGTCGGTGGTCGCGCCTGAAGAAACGGGGCAAACGTTTGAGGAAAACGCCCGCGCCAAGGCCTTGTACTACGCGGCGGCAACGGGCGAGCTTGCTGTCGCCGAGGACTCGGGATTCGAGATTGACGCGCTCGGCGGTGCCCCGGGCGTGCTGTCGGCGCGGTGGGGAGGCGCCGATGCCTCGTATCGGGAGCGCTTCGCGCGGCTCTATGAGGCGCTCCGGGCGAAGGGCGCTCGCGACAGTCCGGCCCGCTTCGTGTGCGCAATCGCGCTGGTGGGCCACGGCGAGGTGCTCTTCGAAGCGCGCGGCGTCGTGGAAGGGCGGATGGCTCGCGAGCCGAAGGGAGACGGGGGGTTCGGGTACGACCCCGTCTTCTTCTATCCGCCCTTCGGCACGACGCTCGCGGAAGCGAGCGATCGGAAGTCGGAAGTCAGCCATCGCGGACACGCGTTCCGCGCGCTGCGGGGGTTCCTGCTGCAGCCTAGGATCTCACCTTCGGAGCGTTGAACCCCGACGCTGGACCCCGCACCAGATGCCCCACGATGGCGCGCTGCTTCTCGATCAGCTGCTTGATGCCGTGATCGGCGAGGTCGAGCAGCGTCAGCAGAGCGTCGCGGCCGAACGGCATGGCCTCCGCGGTTCCTTGTACCTCGACGAAGCGCCCGCCGCCGGTTTCGACGATATTCATATCCACGTCGGCGCGCGAATCATCCTCGTAGGCAAGATCGAGCAGCGCCTCGCCATCGACGATGCCGACGCTCGTGGCTGCCACATAGTCGGTAATCGGGATCGTGCGAAGGACATCGCGCTCGCGCAGTTTGCCGAACGCCAGGGCCAGCGCGACAAACGCACCGGTAATGGATGCCGTCCGCGTGCCGCCGTCAGCCGTAATCACGTCGCAGTCAATCCAGATTGTGCGCTCGCCCATGGCGCCCAGATTCGTCACCGAGCGCAGCGACCGGCCGATGAGACGCTGGATCTCCTGCGTCCGTCCGCCGACCTTGCCGGTGCTCGCCTCGCGCTGCGTGCGCGTATTGGTGGCGCGCGGCAGCATCCCATATTCGGCCGTCACCCAGCCCTTGCCGGTGTTGCGGAGAAACGGCGGGACGCGGTCTTCCACACTGGCCGTGCAGATGACGCGGGTCGCCCCGGCCTCGATGAGCACAGACCCTTCGGCGTGCGGGATGTAGTGAGGCGTGAGGGTGGTGGGGCGAAGTTCGTCGGCCGGTCGTTTGTCTGTACGCATGTTGGTGTGGCGCTATTGTACCCACGCGAGGTTTTTCGCCAGGGGCTGGCGCAGATCGACGTGGCCCGCCAGCGTCGCGACCTCGCGGCCGTCCACCAATATCTGCACCGCCTGAACGGCCGGCAGATTCGCCGTCAGGGCGTTCACGATGGTGTAGACCGTGAGCAGTTCGTTCAGTGAGCCACCCGGGTGGGCGCGGGCCACGTCGCCACTGAGATCGACGTAGGCGTCGCCGCGCTCAGTGAGGAAGAGGCCGCGCAGCGTCGTCCCCGGTGGTATGGCGGAGACCAGGGGTTCGGCCACCTGGGCGATTTGCGCCGCAATGATCTCCCGCGCTTGCTCCACACCTTCGCGGAAGGGCACTTCGCGCTCGACGCTCGTGAGGCCGGTGCCGTCCGCCGACACGTAGAACAGTCGTGCCTTGATCTTGCGGCCCGACGCGGTGGCGGCGGCCGTCGACGCGGGTCTCGGCGGCACGGCCGTCGGTGCCGGATACCAGCGCGGTAGGCCGACGAACAACACCCAGGCCAGGAGGGCCGTGGCCGCCGTCACACCGACAATCGCGGCACTGCGAGGCGGCATCAGCGGGCGGCTCCTGACGGCGGGCCGTCCCGGAATCTGACGAGGGCGTCGACGACGGCCTGCACCAGCATGTTCTGGAACTCGATGCTGGCGAGTTGCGTTTCCTGAATGGGGTTCGACAGGAAGCCCATCTCGATGAGCACGGCAGGCATGTTGGCTGATTCCAGTTCTCTCAATGGCGCGCGATTCACGGCCCGCGACTCGAGCGGGACACGATCGTGGAACTGCTCCGCGAGGATGGCCGCGAACGCCATCGACCGGTTGATGTGCCGCGCCTGTGCGCGATTCCAGGGCAGCAGCTCGATGTCGCGCACGCCGCCACCCGCGACCGGCACGCGCTCGGGCCGCGCCGCCGGAGCCTCCGCGTCTCTATCGAACGCCGCCCCGTAGATCGAGGCGCCCATCGCTGACGTCCGGAGCGAGCCGTTTGTGTGCAGACTGATGAAGAGGTCCGCCTTGTTGTTGTTGGCGAACGACGCTCGCTCGTCGACGCCGACCTGTCGATCATCGTCTCTCGTCAGAAGGACGCGCGTGCCCAGGCGGCCCTCGATCGCCGCCTTGAGCTGCAGCGCGACGGCGAGCGCCACGTCTTTTTCTCTGGTGCCGCTCGAGCCCTTGACGCCCTGGTCTTCTCCTCCGTGGCCGGGATCGATCACGACCGTGGTCAGCGTGCGGACCGGGGACACAGGCGGACTCGGCACAGGCGGTGACGCGGGCGGAGCCGGTGCCGGGACCGGGGCGGCGGATTGGACCGGCGGCACGGTCTCCGACGGAGCCACCCGCAGATCAATGGTGAGGCGATCGGTCGCTTCGACGCGCTGCGTGGTCGCGCGGAATCCCACCACGCGCGGTCCAAGGTCAATCGTCAGCGTAGTCGCATCGCCGGTCCGAATGCGCTCGACAAGCCCTTGCGCAGAAGGCAGCGGCATCGACACATCGAGCGCATCGGCATCGAACCGAATCGTCACGCGCTCGTTGCCCTCGCCACTCACAGCGCTCGGCGCGCGCGGCGTGGTCTCGAGGGTCAGGCGCCCGCCGCCTCCAGGGACAGGGTCGTAGCGGACCGTGATGCGGGGCACGCGCAGGTCGCCGACAACGAGCAGGTGCGACGCCCTGCGCAGGTCGAGGCGGGCGTCATAGATGAGCACGAGCGCGCGGCCGATGAAATCAATCGGCACCAACCACCGCCGGTCCGCACGCGTGGGTGCCGCGGGCAGCGAGACGAGCCGGCCGGCTACCGATGCCAGCGCCTGGTCCGGCGTGAGCACAATCGTCTTGCCCTTGTACGAGACGGTGAGCGCGCCAAGCGACTCGTCGCGGACGGCGAGTTGAAACACCGCGGCCAGCTCGTCCAGCGAGACGAATTCCTGGTCCTTGACCAGGGTGATGGCGAGCGCGCGCCGTCCGTCTTTCGTGAGCAGTGTGAGGGGCGTGGGTGACGGGTTTTGCCCCGCGAGTTGGTGGATTGAAACGAGGAGTGCGACCGCGGCGACTGCCGAAACGGCCGCCGACGGTCGACTGACAACCGGCGACCGCCGACTGGCGCCCGCCTCCTGCCGACTGCTGACTGCTGACTTGAGGGGCCGGATATTCAATGGAGGATCTCAGGTCCTGAGATCCTCCATTCTACCGTGGTCAGGATCGCTCAGCTCGATACGTAATCGTCTGGCCGGGCTCCGTGCGGACGTCGAATTCTATCGGCGCCGAACCGGACACACGGATCTCGATGCGGTGCGGCCCGGCCGGGAGGTTGAGCCGCTGGTAGGCGCCGTCGAAGTCGTCGACCGTCCCGACGTAGTAACCGTCGGCGAACACTTGGGCGTCTGGCGGCGCGCCCTGGATGCGCAGGCCGCCGTAGGCGGGGGCCGGCACCGGCACGACGTAGGCGGCCGACGGCGCATACCCGTAATAACCGTAAGGGTAGTATCCGAACGGATAGCCGGCGTAAAAGCCGACGCTCGGTCCAGGCCGATAGTAGGGTCGGTAACCATAGTACGGTCGGTAGGGCGCGAAGCCCCCTGGGCGGGGGGCGACGGCGATGGGACCGGGACGCGGCCCCGGCGCGGGCCGCGGGACCGCCTGGCCGACGACCGGGCTGCCGCCCCTGGGAACCGCACGAGTCTGGGCGCTGGTCTCCGACGCGGCGATGACCGACGAGGCCGCGAGCAGGACGGGGAGGAGCTTGAGATGGCTCATAAATTTCACCCTCTGGCTGACGTGGACAGGCTCAGTGTAGCAACGATGCTGCCAATAGAGAACCTGAGGTTCCAGGGAGAACTGCCAAGAAGACGTCCGGCAGTGTCCCACCAGGCGGACGCCAGACGACGCCGGAGCGGACATGAGGACCACGGTTAGTGTCGTTGGTTGTTGGTCGTTCATCGTCGGTTGTTCGCGTAGTGCATCGGCCCTCCCCGAGCCCGTGGAAAGCCGAAGCCGTAACAACAGATGATGTCGATGTCGCCGGGGCGAGTCGCGCAACCCTCCTCGATGGTGCGCGCCCCCTCGTTGGCCATCGCCGTCATGACGCGATCAACGATCTCGGCTTCGGTCATCTCTCGGCGAGTCACGGCTCGGTTCGCCAGGCCCCGCCGAATGTCGAGGCCGCCGGTGTCTAGTACCCCAAGCGACCCAGCCGGCATCCCGAATCGAGTCATCGCCCTGTCGATCTGAGGTTCAGAAGCGCCTTCATCGAGCAGCAGACATGCCTCATGGACAGCGCTCGCCAAGATCCGGTTGGCGACCGACCCGATGCCGTGGCCAATCACGACACTGACCCTCCCGAGTCGTTTGGCCAGCGTGAGTGAGGTTGCGATCGCCTGAGGGCTCGTCTCGCGTCCGCGGATGATCTCGATGAGTTTCGTCTCGTGGGCGGGACGGCCGAAGTGGTGACCTATCACCGCCGCCGGCCGTCCG